>JAZJZQ010000044.1:9347-13419 GCA_040389625.1 Pseudomonadota bacterium
CGGAAATAGCTGGTGGCGTCGAAATAGGCTTCCGGCGCGTACACGCCGGGCCGGCGCGGTTCACTCAGCATCAGCTGCACGGCGATCGAGGCATTCATCGACGTGGCCGCGTCCACATAGCCGTCGTACATGGGATCGGGACGGACGATGACCTGGCAGCGCACGGTGGCGGCTTGGCCGCGCACCCGGCCATGGCCGATGGCGAAGTGGATCTCGTGGCTCTGCTGCTGCGGAATGCGATCCTGGTTCTCGGCGATGTTGCGGCTGATGACGGCGTTGAGCACGTCGAGCGGACGCACGGCCACGCCGTTCACTTCCACCGGCCGCTCGAAGTCGCCGAAGCCGGCCTTGACCAGGCCCACCCACGCCTCATGCTCGCGCTGCGGCAGGTGCAACTTCCAGGTGAATTCGCGGATACCCTTTTCGCGGATGCCGTCGGCCAGCGGCACCGTCAGCTGCTCCGAGTGGATCGAGTACATGAACTCGCAGCGGCCCCACGGCTGCGGCAGGTCGATGGTTTCGATGCCGGTCTGGGGCAGGCATTCCACATGGCGGCCGTCCAGGAACTGGATGCAGGGGTGGGCGTATTCGGCCAGCACGGTCGATACGCTGTACGGCGGCACCAACACCGGGTTCTCCGGCCCCGTCAGGGTGGCGGCCCAGTACAGATTGATGCTGTCCACTTCGTCCAGCTGGTCCGCCACGGCGCGGCAGATCACGTTCGACATGCCGGGATCGGCGCCCACGCCCAGCACCGCCACCACGCCGGCCTGGCGGAAGCGCTCCTGCCACTCCAGCTGCTTGACGGTGTAGGTGCCCAGCCCACCCAGGTCCACATAGTCGACGCCGGCCGCCAGCGCGGCGCGGAAGATGGCCATCTGGTGGCCGGCCAGCGTGGGCACGGCGTTGACGCAGATGTCGGCGCCGGCCAGCGAGCGCGCCAGCGCCGCCGGATCGGCCACGTCCAGGTCGTGCAGGGTGAGGCGGGAATCGTCCAGCTGTTCGCGCAGCGCCACCATCCGTTCGCGATTGGTGTCGAACAGAAGCACTTCGGCGATGCCCACGATGGCGCGCTCCGACAGCAGGTCGCGGATGACGCCCTGCCCCATCATGCCCGCACCGCCGAGGATGGCGATGGTTGCCTTCTTCTTCATCTGTACTGCTCCTTTCGCTTGTTGGTTGACCTGCGCATCTGGCACAAACCGACGTTTAGTTCGGTTTTTACAAAATACTACCGGAAAACCTGCTTGCGGCGGAGAAAATAAAATGAAAAATACGACTAATTGTTCGTTTTATGGCACACAAGTGTTGGCGCCACGCGACGGCCTGGCCTATTCGACCGGCTCGTAAGGCAGGCCGACGTAGTTCTCGGCAATGGTGGTGCGGCCGGCCTCGGTGCTGGTGTAGTAAGCCAGTTCGGCCTGCTGGATGCGCTGGTTGAAGCCATCGTCGTCGAACTTGTGCAGCACGGACGTCATCCACCACGAGAAGCGCTCGGCCTTCCAGATGCGGCGCAGGCAGATTTCGGAATACTTCTCCAGCAGGTCGGCGCGGCCCTCGTGGTAGGTCCTGCGCAGCGCGTGATACAAGGTGTGGACGTCGCTCGACGCCAGGTTCAGGCCCTTGGCGCCCGTGGGCGGCACGATATGGGCGGCGTCGCCCACCAGGAACAGGCGGCCGAACTTCATCGGCTCAGCCACGAAGCTGCGCAGCGGCGCGATGCTCTTTTCGATGGACGGCCCCGTCACCAGGCGGGTCGCCACGTCGTCCGGCAGGCGCGACTTGAGCTCGTCCCAGAAGCGCTGGTCGGACCAGGCGTCGAGGTCTTCGTCCAGCGCGCACTGCACGTAGTAGCGGCTTAACGTGGGCGAACGCATGCTGCACAGGGCAAAGCCGCGCGCGTGGCGGGCGTAGATCAGCTCATCGGACACGGGCGGCGTGTGCGACAGCACGCCCAGCCAGCCGAATGGATAGACCCGCTCGAAGGTCTTGATGGCGTCCTGCGGCACCGACTTGCGCGACACGCCGTGAAAGCCGTCGCAGCCGGCGATGTAATCGCATTCCAAGGTCACCGTCTCGCCATTCTTGACGAAGGTCACGCGGGGCCGCTCGCCGTAGAAGTCGTGCGGCTGCACCTGCTCCGCTTCGTAGATGGTGACGCCGCCGCTGGCCTCCCGCGCCGCCATCAGGTCGCGCGTCACTTCCGTCTGGCCGTAGACCATCACACTCTTTCCGCCGGTGAGACCGTGCAGGTCTATCCGTTCGCGGCGGCCGTCGAAGCAGATCTCGAAACCGGTATGTACGTGGCCCTCACGGTCCATGCGCGCGCCCGCCCCGGCCTGGCGCAGCAGGTCGGCAAAACCCTGTTCCAGCACGCCGGCGCGGATGCGGCCCAGCACATAGTCCGGTGTGCGCGCTTCCAGTATCACGGTGGCGATACCCTGCTGGTGCAGCAGTTGGCCGAGCAGCAATCCCGAAGGCCCGGCGCCGATAATGGCGACTTGTGTTTTCATCTTCCGTCTCCTCAAAGCCCGCGGACGGCCCATGCCGTGCGCCGCGGGGTCAGGCTGCATGGTCGCCCCGAAGAGAAATTCACGGAATGGACATTTCGGCGTTAATATTGGACTTTTCGCGGATCGCGCCCGATTTCGTGCGCCGCCGTCACCACCTTTTCCGTCACGGGCGATGCCATGAACAAAGCCGGCGAAGTACCAGTCTTCAAGCTGTACGGCGAATCGGAACAGTGGATCACACCCGACCTGGTCCACTGCGAATCGATCGCGTCGCGCAGCAGCTTGCACAATTGGCATATCGTGCCGCACCAGCACCACGGGCTGTTCCAGCTGCTGTTCCTGGAACGGGGCCACGCCCGTATCTCGCTAGACGAAGCCCAGTGCGACATGCGCGCCGGCCAGGTACTGCTGGTGCCGCAGCGCGTCATCCACGGCTTCCAGTTCAATCGCGACGCGCAGGGCCACGTAATCACGATTGCCTATCCCCTGCTGGAGCGGATCGCGCGCCACCTGGGCGAGGAATTGGCCGTGCTGGGCGCGCCCGGCCTGCACACGCTGGCCGGCGATGCGGACGGGCGCCATGCGCGCATGACTTTCGGCGCGCTGGCGGCCGAGTACCGCCAGCCCGCGCCGCACCGCCAGGGGCAAATAGAGGCGCTGCTGACGACCATCCTGGTCTGGGCCAGCCGAAAGGCCATGCTGCTGCAGCCTGCGCAACTGAACGACAAGGGCGGCAGGCATTTCGCCCGGTTCGAGCGGCTAATCGAGGAAAACTACGCGGGGCATCACCCGGTGGGCTATTACGCGCAGCAGATCGGCATCACCGCGGCCCACCTGAACGCCATCGCGCGCGGCCATGCCGGCAAGTCGGCGCTGGAGCTGATACATGAACGCGTACTGCTGGAGGCCAAGCGCAACCTGGCCTACACGTCCATGACGGTCAATGCGGTGTCGTATGCGCTGGGGTTTGCCGATCCGGCCTATTTCACGCGTTTCTTCAAGCGACGCATCGGGCTGGCGCCCAGGGACTTCCAGCGCCAGGCCGGCAGTTTGATGGGCCGCTAGCCCGGGATTTCAAGCGTAGGGGCGGGTCAGCCTATCTTCTGCAGCAGGCGTATGAGTTCGGCGCGCTCGGCGTCGGTCAGCGCGTTCGACGCCGTCGCTTCCAGTTCGCTGGCCGTCTTTTCGGCCTTGTCGCACAGGCGCAGGCCCTCGGCCGTCAGCACCAGTGTCTGCGAACGCTTGTCGAGCGGGTTGCGCTGGCGCTGCAACAGCGCGCGCTGCTCCAGCCGGTCCAGCAGGGTGGCCACGTTGGGCGGCGACACACTGATCGCATCGGACAAGCGCTTCTGGCTGATGTTGGGATTGGCCTTGAGCAGGCTCAGTACCGTGAATTCGACGGGGCGCAAGTCGTACTTGGCCATGCGCTTGTCGAACATGGGCTTGATGTGCAGGTAGGCGCGCTTGCAGTTGTAGCCGACCAGGCTCAGAAGCAGGCTCTGGTCGAGCTCCTGCTCCGCGGCCTCCTGGATGGAACTGATAAGTTGTTGCGATTTCTT
>JAZJZQ010000044.1:13519-20081 GCA_040389625.1 Pseudomonadota bacterium
GCGGCGCGGGCCCGCCTCAGCGCGGCGGCAATCGCAGCGCGCCATCGAGCCGTATCACCTCGCCATTGAGCGACAGGTTGGTCACGATGTGCAGCGCCAGCGCCGCGAACTCGCTGGCCTTGCCCAGCCGCTTGGGGAACGGGATGGAGGCGCCCAGCGATTGCTGCACTTCTTCGGGCAGCTGGTACAGCAACGGTGTGAGGAACAGGCCGGGCGCCACCGTCATCACGCGCACCCCGAACTGCGCCAGGTCGCGCGCCAGCGGCAAGGTGAGCGAGGCGATGCCGCCCTTCGATGCGGCATAGGCGGCCTGCCCCACCTGGCCATCATAGGCCGCCACCGACGAGGTACACACGATCACACCCCGCTCCTGGTCTTCCAATGGTTCCAGCGCCACCATGTCGGCCGCCGCCAGCCGGATCGCGTTGAAAGTGCCCACCAGGTTGACGTTGACGATGCGGCTGAAATCGTCCAGCGGCATGGGGCCGTCCCTGCCCACCAGGCGCTTGGCACCGCCGATGCCGGCGCAGTTGACGAGGATGCGCGCCGGCCCATGCGCGGCGCGGGCCGTGGCCAGCGCGTCGCGCATGCCGGCCTCGCTGGTGATGTCGCAATGAACGGCAACGCCGTCCACTTCGCGCGCCAGCGTCTGCGCCGCCTCCAGGTTCACGTCCAGCACCGCCACCCGCGCGCCTGCATGCGCCAGCTGGCGTATCGTTTCCGCGCCCAATCCCGATGCGCCGCCCGTTACCAGTGCGGCCTGACCTTGTATTTGCATGTGATGCTCCTGTGATGTGATTGATGGTGCGGCCAACCTGACGCCGACGGGTGGCTGGAGAGCGGCTCGAGTGCGGCTGCAGTGTGGCTGCAGTGCGGCTGCGGTGCGGCTGCAGTGTGGCCGCGGTGTGGCCGCGGTGTGGCTGCGGTGCGGCTTACCCCGCGGCCGGATTTTCGATCAGCAGCGCCATGCCCTGGCCACCGCCCACGCAGGCCGAGGAAATGCCATAGCGTTTGCCGCTGCGCGCCAGCTCGCGCGCCAGCGTGACCGTGAGGCGAACGCCGGTGGCGGCCAGCGGGTGACCAAGCGCGATGGCGCCGCCGTTGACGTTCAGCCGTTCGCGCGCCAGCCCCAGCTCCCGCTCGACGGCAAGCACCTGGGCGCCCTGCGCCTCGTTGATCTCGAAAGCGCCGATGTCGTCCAGCGCCAGTCCGCTGCGGGCCAGCAGCAGCCGGATGGCGGCGACCGGGCCGATGCCCATGTATTCCGGCGCCACACCGACGGCGGCAGCCGCCACCACACGCGCCAACGGCGCGCGGCCGTGCGCGCGCGCGTACGCGCCCGAGGCCACGATGGTGGCAGCCGCGCCATCCACCAGGGCCGAGCTGTTGCCGCCCGTCTGCACCCCGCCGTCGTAAAGGGGACGCAGTTTGGCCAGCACCTCGACGGGCGAAGGGCGCGGATGCGTATCGCGCGTCACCGCGCCTATCTTGGGCGGCAGTGCGATGCCACGGGTGGCGTAGCCCTCCAGTTCAAAGGACTCGTTATCGACGGCGACGATTTCGCCGTCCAGGAAGCCGTCCTCCTGCGCGCCGAGGGCACGGCCGAACGACAGCGCCGCGTAGCGGTCGACGTCGGCGCGGCTGATGCCGTATTGACGTGCCAGGTTTTCCGCCGTCTGCGGCATCGTCACGCCAGGCGCCGGATCGGTCAGCGCCTCCCACATATAGTCCTTGAACTCGACGGGCGCCCCCAGCTTGAAACCGCTGCGGTGGCCGAAGGCGGCGATGGGATTGCGCGTCATGTTTTCCGTGCCCACCACCAGCACGGCGTCCGCATAGCCGCGCGCGATCTGGTCGCCGGCCTGGCGCATCAGCTCGAAGCCCGTGCCGCAGATGCGCTGCACGTTGATCGCGGGGACGTCCATCGGCACGCCGGCGTACAGGCCGATATGACGCGGCAGCATGTACTGGAAGAAGTCGCCCGGCGCCATATTGCCCGTGATGACGGAGCCGATATCGCCCGCCGGTACGCCACTGCGGCGCAGCGCTTCGCGCGCCACCTTGATACCCAGGTCGGTGGGCGAAACGCCGCCGAAATGGCTGCAGTAGTCCACCATGGGCGTACGCACACCGCCCAGCATCCATACATCATCGAAAGCGGCGTAGAAACCGTTGTTTGTCATTTGCAGTCCTTGTCTGGTCAGGATTGGGGATGGAGGACGGCCGGGTCGGCGTCGTCATACAGCGCCTGCACCAGCGCGGCGCGGTGGGTGAGCACGGCGCGCTGGTTGATCGAGCCCTTGTCGGTGATTTCGCCCTGGTCGATGCTGGGCGGGTCGAGCAGGACCAGCGCCCGCGCCACCCGGTTGGCGCTGCCCGTGCCCTGCTGGTACAAGCGCTGCAGCATGGCCTGGAAGAAGGCGCGCACGGCCGGTGCCCGCAGCACCTGCTCATCGGGGGCGCCGTCGCCCAGCGCGGCAAGGCGGCGGCACAGCTGGCGGTTGGGCAGGATCAGGATGCCGACCTCCTTGCGATCCTGGCCGGCCACCACCACATCTTGCAGGTAGGGCGCACCTTCCTGCAGGATGCGCCCGCGCAGCGGTCCCACGCTGACCCAGGTGCCGGTGTAGAGCTTGAAGTCCTCGGCCACCCTGCCGTCGAAGACGAAGCCAAGGTCCGGCTGCGCCGGGTCGAACCAGCGCACGGCGTCGCCCGAGCGGAAGTAGCCCTCCTCGTCGAAGGCGGCCTCGCTCTGCCGCGGATCGCGCCAGTAGCCTGGCGTGACGTTGGGACCACGGTAGCGGATCTCCGTCTTGTCGCCGTCGGCCAGCAGCTTGACGGTGATGCCGGGCAGCGGCACGCCGATCTGCCCGGCCTGCACCTGCTGCTGGACCACGAACAGCGACGACGGCGCCGTCTCCGTCATGCCCAACCCGCAGTTCATCACGATGCGTTCGCCGCAATCGCGTTCGGCCACGGCGTGCAGCCTGTCCCAGATTGCCTGCGGCAGCGCGGCCGCCGCGTAGAACTGCATGCGCAGCCGGCTGTGGAAGGTGGCGCTGAGGGCAGGATCGGCCTCCAGCGCATAGGCCAGGTCTTCCCAGCCCTTGGGCACGTTGAAGTAGACGGTGGGGGCGATCTCGCGCAGGTTGCGCAGCGTCGTCTCCATGCCCTGCGGCGTGGGACGACCATCGTCGATGTACAAAGTGCCGCCGTTGTAGAGCACCAGGCCAACGTTGTGGTTGCCGCCGAAGGTGTGGTTCCACGGCAGCCAGTCGACCAGCACCGGTGGTTCCTCGGCCAGGAAGGGCCAGGTCTGCAGCATCATCTGCTGGTTACTGCACAACATGCGCTGGGTATTGATGACGGCCTTGGGCATGCGGGTGGAGCCGGAAGTGAACAGGAACTTGGCGATGGTGTCCGGCCCCGTCGCCGCGCAGGCCGCGTCCACGTCGCCCGTCGGCCGGGTGGCCGCGAGATCGGCGTACAGGGTGGCGGCGCGCCCGGGCGGCGGCGAGGCCGTCACCACCAGTTCGACGTCGTCCGGCACGCAGGCGCGGATGGCGGCGCCGTATTGCGCGCCGCAGGCGGCGAACACCATGCCTGGTGTCAGCAGCTGGACCACGTGGTGCAGCTTGTCGTAGTCCCGCGACAGCAGCGAATAGGCCGGCGAGATGGGAGCATAGGGAATGCCGACGTACTGGCAGGCCAGCGCCAGCATCGCATGTTCCAGGTCGTTGTCCGACAGGATCAGCAGCGGCCGTTCGGCTGACAGGCCCCGTTGCAGCAGCGCCTGGCCGATGCGGCGCGCAAGGTCCAGCGCTTCGGCATAATGGATGTGGCGCCAGGCGTCATTGCCACCATTGCCGCCATTGCCGTCGCGGCGCGCCATGTAGCTGCGCTGCGGCGCCACGGCGGCCCAGTGGCGCAGGCGGTCGGCCATCCGTTCCGGATAGGGTTGAAGGTCCTGGCGCACGCGCACGTGGACGGCGCCGCCGGCCCGGGGTTCGACGTCCACGCCGCCGATGCCGAAAGCCAGCGGGCGGTAGCGCGGTAGGGATAATGCGTGGGTCATGCGTGTCTCCAGTCTTTTTTGGTTTTCGCTCAGGCCTTGAACTGCACCTTGTTCGCTTTGTGTTCGAGGAAGGCCAGCAGCCTGCCGCGCGTGTCCGGATCGCTGACGGCCACCGCCGCCATCAGCGATTCCGTCACCATGCCGTCCTGGATGGATTGGTCGGCTATGCGCGGCAGTACGTGCATCACGCCGTAATTGGTCATCTGCGCATTGGCGGCCACCTTGCGCGCCAGCTCCATGGCCTTGGCCAGGCCCTGCCCCGGCGCCACCAGGTATTGCGACACGCCGAGCCGGTGGCCCTCCTCCGCATCGAGCACGCGGCCCGTCAGCATCAGGTCCGTCATGGCCGGCACGCCGATCAGGCGCGAGATGCGCACCGAGCCGCCACCGCCCACGAACAGGCCGCGCTGCCCCTCCGGCAACGCGTAAAAGGCCGAGCTTTCGGCCACCCGGATATGGGCCGCCGACGCCAATTCCAGTCCGCCGCCCACCACGGCGCCGCGCAGCACGGCGATCACGGGGACCCGCCCGAACTGCACCTGCTCGAAAGCGCCATGCCACATGCGCGAGTGGTGCATGGCCTCGCCCGTGGCCCGCTCGCGCAGCTCGGACAGGTCCAAGCCGGCGCAGAAATGCTCGCCTTCGCCGGCCAGCACCACGGCCCGCACCGGTTCCGGCAGCTGTTCGAAGGCGCGCCGCAGCGCGCCGATCAGCACGTCGCTCAGCGCATTGCGCTTGGCGGCGCGGTTGATGGTGATGCAGGCGACCGCACCGTCATAAGTCACGTTTAACAGCCCGTTCGATTGCTGCGCTGGATCCATGCTGTAGCCTTCCGAATTTAGTTATAAAACATAATGATTATTTAGTATAATAAAAAATCAAGAAAAAGCAAGCGTGACGAAAACTGACCGGGGAGCAGCAGGATGAAGATCATTAGCGCCGACGACGTTGGCAACCTGATAGAGAACGACGCCACCCTGTTCCTGGGTGGACTGGCCATGACGGGCCTTGCCGAGGAAGTGCTCAAGGGGCTGGAGCGCAGCTTCCTGGCTAGCGGCCGGCCGCGCAACCTGACCACCTGGGCCTGCGGCGCGATCGGCAACGGTGGTGACGGCGGCATGGTGCACTTTGCCCATCCGGGCATGATCCGGCGCACCGTGGCCGGCCACTTCGGCCAGACCGGTAAGGAGATGATGAAGATGGTGTTCAACGGCGAGGTCGAGGCCTACAACTTCCCGCAAGGGTCGCTGTCTCACCTGACGCGCCACATCGCCGCCCGCACGCCTGGTTTGCTGACCAAGGTGGGGCTGGGCACCTTTGTCGATCCGCGCCAGGAGGGCGGCAAGCTCAATGGCCGCAGCAACGAGGACCTGGTACGGCTGGTCGAATTCGGCGGCGAAGAATGGCTGCACTACCCCTGCCCCCGGATCGACGTGGCCATCATTCGCGGCACGCTGGCCGACGAAAACGGCAATATCACGCTCGACAAGGAAGGCGCCCTGCTCGAACAGCTATCCATCGCACAGGCGGCGCGCGCCTGCGGCGGCATCGTCATCGCCCAGGTCGAGCGCGTGGTGCGGGCCGGCAGCCTGCATCCGAAAACGGTGAAAGTACCGGGGCTGCTGGTCGACTACGTCGTCATCGGCCAGCCGGAAAACCACAGGCAGTCGATCGCCACCGGCTTCGATCCGGCCCTGTGCGGCGACCTGCGCGTGCCGCTGGGATCATTGGCGGCCATGGCGCTGGACGAGCGCAAGGTGATCGCGCGCCGGGCCGCGCTGGAGCTGACGCCGGGCGCCGTGAGCAACCTTGGCATCGGCATCCCGGCCGGCATTCCCTCCATCGCGGCCGAGGAAGGCGTGGCCGACCTGCTGCAACTGAGCATAGAGAGCGGTATCAACGGCGGCGTGCCGGCGCAGTTCGGCGATTTCGGCCTGGCCTACAATCCCGACTCCATCATCGAACAGGCCGCGCAGTTCGATTTCTACGACGGCGGCGGGCTCGCTGCCAGCTTCCTCGGATTGGCCCAGGCGGACAGCCGGGGCAACGTCAACGTCAGCAAATTCAATGGCCGGCCGGTGGGCTGCGGCGGCTTCATCAACATCACGCGCGCCACGCCCAGGCTGGTCTTCTGCGGCACCTTCACGGCCGGCGGGCTGGAGGTGGAGGTGGGCGACGGCCGGCTGCGCATCGTCAGCGAGGGCAAATCGCGCAAGTTCATCGAGCAGGTCGAGCAGATCACGTTCAATGGCCTCGACGCGGCCCGGCGCCGCCAGCAAGTGCTGTTCGTGACGGAACGTGCCGTGCTGCGCCTGACGGCGGACGGCCTGGAACTGACAGAAATCGCGCCCGGTATCGACCTGGAACGCGACGTGCTGGCCCATATGGGTTTCCGGCCCCTCGTCAGGGATGTCAAACTGATGGACGCGGGCCTGTTCCAGGCGCGCTGGGGTGGATTGAAGCAGGCGTTCGGCAAGGCGTGATGCG
>JAZJZQ010000045.1:0-20541 GCA_040389625.1 Pseudomonadota bacterium
TGCCGGGCCTGGGCACGTGACGCTTGTAGTGGGCACCGCGATAATTGACCTTGACACCATCACGGGTGACATCGAACAACGATTCCTGCGTCTCACCGAACGGCGTGTACCAGGACAGCACGTGTTGCGGCGTGGACGAGGTGTTGGTGATCGTGACGTTGACGACCACGTCGTCGCTCGCACCCAGGCTGTCGCGCTCGGGCGTGATGGAAGCGATTACGCCATTCGAACCCGCCTGCGCGCTGAAGCACGCCGTTGCCGCCACTGCTGCCATGCCAATTTTCAAAAAGCGATGCACATACATACTCAACTCCTTGTGAAAGTGAGGGGATTCCTGCCGTTGCCATGTGCGCGAACCGCGGCGGCGCTTTCGTCAGGCAAAGCGCGGCCTGACGTGGCGCCGCGTTGCGGGCCTCGTACATGGTGGACGGCAGTGGGATATGGGCGCATAGGCCCATGCATTGATGATGTTGAGGCAATGCAAAAATGTCAATGAATTTGCATTATTATTTAACTGACTATCTTTATAGGCAATGTTTAGAGATATAAATTGTTGCTTTTATGGCACTGTTAATGCGCAGACGTCGTCGTGTGCATGCTTTCCACAAGTCAGATCTAATCGTAGTATTTCTCTAACAATTGCAGATAGAATCAATAGCTCTATCACTCATTGGGGGCAAACATATGAAGGCGATTCGATCGATCCTGCTGCTCACATGCAGCATTGTTGCCATGGTGAACAACGCGCCGGTCTATGCACAGGATTCCACCGCGCGAACCGAGCTTAAACGAGCCGATCTGAGCGGCGCGGCCGGCATGGAGGTGATTAGTTCCATTGTGGAATTCAAGCCAGGCGATGATGTCCCAAAACATTTCCATCACGGCGTTGAGGCCGCTTACGTGTTGCAGGGTGCAACGTTACAGGCGCCCGGTAAAGAACCGACCGTCGTTGCCACCGGGACCGCAATCATGAACCTCCGAGATATCGTTCACGGCGGTGTCAAGGTCGTGGGAAATAAGTCATTCAAGCTTTTTACTGTCCATGTCGTCGACAAAAACAAACCGCTGTACGACAACCCGCGATAAAGCCAAATGATCGTCAACGCTGGCTAAGTGGCGGCGGGTATCGGGCCAGTACGGACACGATGCCGCCGCCACCTTATATTTGACAACTTCTTCCGCCGGCCTTCGCCCCCCTGCTGGCGAACATTTGCACGAACGGCAGACCGGGTCAGTCAGCCTTGCAATCATCGATCATGAAATCCTCCCGGCGCCGGTGTTTGGGCAAACGGCGTTCGACATGCTGTTCAGCATGGAAACTGGCGTGTTCGACCAGTGTCAACGCCGTCTTGAGCGCATCGCTCATGCTGCTGGCCGCCGCCCGCATGGCTTCCATTGGTGAGGTGGGCGGAGTTTGGGCCTGCTGCTGCTGGCGCCGCAACCGGGCCGCCGCTGTCCAGTTTTTCTCGCCGGGGCGGCGTATCCACAAATCGCGCCAGGCATTGCGGCCATCTCCGGCGACCAGCAGCGTCAACTGGCGCGGCGAGACGGCGCGGCCACGGTAGATCAGTTCATCGCCCACCACATCGGCGTAATGCCAAGTGTCCGCTACATGCATGCGCACCCGGCTCTGGTCGGGCAGGAACAAGCATTTCCATTGATATCCTTGCAGCGGCGTTGCTATTTCACGCTGCGCGGCCATCCAGTGCTGGAGCGCCCGCACGACCGCTTCGGTGGTGGAAAGCGTGCTGCCCGACATGCGCAGGTAGTCGATCAGTTCGATGTAGGCGGCGTGTGGTATGGCCGAAAAACTGCTTGTGGCATCCATGCTCGTTTCTCCTGTCAGAGTTGTCTGGTTCTGTCTCGTCCTGTCTATTTAGACAAGGAAATTCGCGCCGAGTTCAAACCAGACAAAACGAGACAGAACGAGACAGGCCAACGAGACACGTCGCCGGAGGGAGCTGCCCGCCTATACCCCCGTATATACGCCCTACTTCACCCGCTGCTTCTCCAACTTTCTCGCCAGCGTCCGCCGGTGCATGCCCAGCCGGCGGGCCGTTTCCGAGATGTTGAAGTCGGTCTCCGCCAGCACGGCATGGATGCGCTCCCACTCCAGCGTCTTGATCGACGTGGAGCGCGCCGTTACTTCAACTTCCGCGCTGCCGGCCACATGGCCGAAGGCCGCTTCGATGTCGTCCGTGTTGGACGGTTTGGCCAGATACTGGCAGGCGCCCAGCTTGATCGCCTCGACGGCCGTGTTGATGCTGGCGAAGCCGGTCAGCACCACGATCAGCATGTCCTCGTCGTGCTGGTGCAGCATCTGCACGCAGGCCAGCCCCGATGAATTGCCCTTCAACTTGAGATCGACCACCGCATAGCCGGGATTGTGACTCGCCAGCAGCACGGCCGCCTCCTCCTGGTTGGCGGCCAGCAGCACCGTGTAGCCGCGCCGCTCGAACGAGCGGCTCAGAGTGCGCGCGAACGCGGCGTCGTCTTCGATAATCAGTAACAGTCGTTCATTCGGCATCTGCCGACTCCTCTTCCAACACCAGCGCTGCCAGCGGCAGCCGCATTTGCACCGACGCGCCGCCTTGCGGACGGTTGCGCGCTTCGACCGTGCCGCCCAGCGTGCGGGCCACGTTGACGGCCAGGAACAGCCCCAACCCTCCGCCCGGCCGCCCCTTGCTGGAGTTATACGGCTTGCCGAACTGGGCCAGGATCTCGGGCGCGAAGCCCGGCCCGCTGTCGGAGACGGACATGACCAGCATCTCGTCCTCGCGCGTGGCCACAAAGCTCAGCCATTCCGGCGATGCTTCCAGTGCGTTGTCGAGCACGTTGCAGATCATCTGCTTCAGGGCCGAGTCGAACACGACGGGCAAGTCTTCGCCGATGCGATTGTAATAGTCGAACGAGGCCACGGGGCGGCTGGCCCGCCATTCCGTAATCAATTGGTCGAGGAAGGTGTGGATGGTGGTGCGGACCGACGATTCGCCGCGCGCCTCCCCCGCCGACAGCAAGATGCCGCTGACGATGGATTTGCACCGTTGCAGCTGGGTCTGCATTTCCGTGATGTCGTCCAGCAGGTCGGGATTCCTGCTCACGGCGGGCATGCGGCGCCAGTCGCCCAGGATGACGGACAGGGTGGCCAGCGGCGTACCCAGCTCGTGGGCGGCGCCGGACGCCAGCAATCCCATACGGACGATGTGTTCTTCCTCGGCGGCCCGCTGGCGCAGCGCGGCCAGCTTGGCGTCGCCGGCGCGCAGGTTGTTGGTGATGCGGCGGATAAAGAATACGAGCAGGGCCGCGTCCAGCGCGAAGCACAGCAGCAGGCCTTGCACGTACAGGCTGAAGATGCCGCGGCTGTGGTCCAGCTGCAGCGGCAGCGGCTTGGCGAACAGGGCCAGCCCGGCCAGGCAGACGCTGGTGGCCAGCACGATGATCCACGTGGCCCAGCCCCGCAACAGCACGGCGCTCAAAATCACTTGCAGCAGGTAGAGGAAGGCGAACGGGTTGTTGGTGCCGCCGCTCAAATAAAGCTGGGCCGTGAGGCTGATCACGTCCACCAGCAGCGACAGGAACAGTTCGCTGTTCGTCACTTCCTGTTGTTCGCTCCAGCGCAGGTGGCTGGCCACGTTGAAGCCGACCAGGCAGGCCACCACTTCCAGCATGTAGGGCAGCGGCAGCTGCACGCCGAAGACGATGGCGGCGATGACGATGGTCGTCACCTGTCCCGCCACGGCGATCCAGCGCAGCTGGATCAGCAACAGCATGTTCTTGTGTCCGGGGGCGCGGCCGCCGCTCACGGCGGCATTCCAGCGCTCCGTCAAGCCTGATTCCTTGTCCAGGCCGTCATTTAGTTTCTCCATCTTGGCGTTTCCATTTGTCTCGCGTCAGCAACAGGCAGGCGCCGCCCGCCATCAGGGCGAGCGCGAACCAGGTGAGAGCATAAACCAAATGGTTGTTACGGAAGGAAATCACTGTCAGGCCGGCCACGGGATGGTCGCCGTCGGGGGCGCCGGCGGTGTCGGCTGGATCGGCCTCGGCATCGATGAAATACGGGGCCGCGCGGCGCAGGCGGTGCGCGGCGGCGATGGCGTCCACGTCGCGCGAGTACCAGCGGCTGCTGGCCGCGTCGTTGTAGCGCACCACGCTGCCGCGCGGCTCGCTCAGGCGCAGCAGGCCGGTGACGGTGGCCTCGCCCTGCCCGCCCGCGCTGTGCGGCTGGCAGGCGTTGGCCGGCGCGCGCGCGGGCGCGGCGGGGGCGTAATCGGCGGGACGGGCGGGCACGAAGCCGCGGTTGATCAGTAAGACGGTGCCGTCAGGGCGGCACAAAGGCGTGAGCAGCCAGAAGCCGGTGCCCAGGTCAGTGGAAGCTTGTACTCGGGTGGAGAAGGTTGGCAGCCAGGTGCCGGCTGCCGTGATACGCAGGTATTCGTCCGCCGTGGCCGACAGATGCGGCCACTGCGAGGGGCCGGGCGCGACAACCGGCGTGGCATGCACGCGCTGCTCGACCCGCTCGATGAGTGCCAGTTTCCATTGCAAACGCCACAGCTGCCAGCAGCCCAGCGCCAGGAAACCGGCACACATCAACGCGGCGCCGGCCAGCCACGCAAGACGCATGGCAGGCCGGCGCCGCTGCCCGGCCGTTTCCATCATGGCATGTCGCGCATTTTCTGCACGACCGTGCCCACGTCCTGGGCCATGCCAGGCATCATGTTGTGGTTCAGGTGGTACATGACCCAGATCGAGCCGCTCAGCATGATCACCAGCAGCATGACCGTGAACAGCAGCGCCAGCATGGACCAGCCGCCTTCGGCCTTCGAGTTCATGTGCAGGAAGTAGACCATGTGGACCACGATCTGCACGGCCGCGATGGCCAGGATGACGAAGGCGGTGGTGCTGGACTTGTCGAACACCTTGCCCATCACCATCCAGAACGGAATGGCGGTCAGGATCACGGACAGGATGAAGCCCATGGCGTAGGTCTTCAGGCTGCCGTGGTTGGCGTGGTCGTCGTGACCGTGGTGACCATGGCCGTGGCCGTGGTCGTGGTGATTGTGGTCGCTCATGGCAGCACTCCCATCAGGTAGACAAAGGTAAATACACCGATCCAGACCACGTCCAGGAAGTGCCAGAACATCGACAGGCACATCAGGCGGCGGCCATTCTCAGGCGTCAGGCCGTGCTTCATCACCTGGAACATCAGCGTGATGAGCCAGACGATGCCGAACGTCACGTGCAGGCCGTGGGTGCCGACCAGCGCGAAGAACGAGGTCAGGAAACCGCTGCGCTGCGGACCGGCGCCTTCGGCGATCAGGTGCGCGAACTCTTTCAGTTCCAGGGTCAGGAAGCAGGCGCCCAGCACGCCGGTGATGGCCAGCCACACCAGGGTAGCGGTCTGCTGTTTCTTGGCCATGGTCAGCATGGCGAAGCCGTAGGTGATCGACGACAGCAGCAGGAACGCCGTGTTCAGCGCCACCACAGGCAGTTCGAAGATCTCGGCGCCCGACGGGCCGCCCGCGTAGTTGCGGCCCAGGACAGCGTAGGCGGCGAACAGGCAGGCGAAGATCAGGCAGTCGCTCATCAGGTACAGCCAGAAACCGAGCAAGGTGCCGTTTTCCGGATGGTGTTCCAGCACGTAGTAGCGTGCGCTCGGGTCGGCGCTCAGGGCGCCGGCAGGGATATTAGCGTTCATATCAGGCAGCACTTTCCAGCAGACGGGTGCGATCGTTCTCAACGCGGGTCACATGGTCCGCCTTGATGTAGTAATCGCGTTTGTAATTGAACGTGTGGATGATGATGGCAGCCATCATCACAGCGAAGCTCACGCCTGCGACCAGCCACATGTTCCAGATCAGGGCGAAGCCCACCACGGCGCTCAGGGCGGCGATGATGAAGCCGGCGCCGGTGTTCTTCGGCATGTGGATGTCGACGTAGCCCTTGAGCGGACGCTGGTAGCCGTTCTTCTTCATGTCGGCCCAGGTGTCATTATCGTGCACCATGGGCGTGAAGGCGAAGTTGTAGTCCGGCGGTGGCGACGAGGTCGACCATTCCAGGGTACGGCCGCCCCATGGGTCGCCCGTCACGTCGCGCAGGGTGGCGCGGTTCTTGAAGCTCACATAGAACTGCAGCAGCATGGCGCCGATACCGCCGGCGATCATCACGGCGCCCAGGGCGGCGACGATGAACCAGATGTGCAGCGATGGGTCTTCGAAGTGGCTCATGCGGCGCGTCACGCCCATCAGGCCCAGTACGTACAGGGGCATGAAGGCCAGGTAGAAGCCGATGGTCCACAGCCAGAACGACCACTTGCCCCAATAGCTGTCGAGCTTGTAGCCGAACGCTTTCGGGAACCAGTAGTTGATACCGGCGAACAGGCCGAACACCACGCCGCCGATGATGACGTTGTGGAAGTGGGCGATCAGGAACAGCGAGTTGTGCAGCACGAAGTCGGCCGGCGGCACGGCCAGCAGCACGCCCGTCATGCCACCGATGACGAAGGTGATCATGAAGCTGATGGTCCACATCATGGGCAGTTCAAAGCGGATACGGCCGCGGTACATGGTAAACAGCCAGTTGAAGATCTTGGCGCCGGTCGGGATCGAGATGATCATCGTGGTGATGCCGAAGAACGAGTTGACGCTGGCGCCCGAACCCATGGTGAAGAAGTGGTGCAGCCATACCAGGTAGGACAGGATGGTGATCACGACGGTGGCGTACACCATCGAGGTGTAGCCGAACAGGCGCTTGCTGCAGAAGGTCGACACGACTTCCGAGAAGATGCCGAACACGGGCAGCACCAGAATGTAGACCTCGGGGTGGCCCCAGATCCAGATCAGGTTCACGTACATCATGGCGTTGCCGCCCAGGTCGTTGGTGAAGAAGTTGGTGCCGAACATGCGGTCCAGCGACAGCATGGCCAGCACGGCCGTCAGCACGGGGAAGGCAGCGACGATCAGCACGTTGGTGCACAGGGCGGTCCAGGTGAAGACGGGCATCTTCATCATGGTCATGCCGGGGGCGCGCATCTTGATGATGGTGACGATCAGGTTCACGCCCGACAGCAGCGTGCCCACACCGGCGATTTGCAGCGACCAGATGTAGTAGTCCACGCCCACGTCGGGGCTGGCCAGGATGCCCGACAGGGGCGGATAGGCGAGCCAGCCGGTGCGGGCGAATTCGCCCACGAACAGCGAGACCATGGTCAGGCCGCCGCCGAACACCGCCATCCAGAACGAGAAGTTGTTCAGGAACGGGAAGGCCACGTCGCGCGCGCCGATCTGCAGCGGCACCACGTAGTTCATCAGGCCCGTCACCAATGGCATGGCGACGAAGAAGATCATGATCACGCCGTGGGCGGTGAAGATCTGGTCGTAGTGGTGCGGCGGCAGGAAGCCGTTGGCGTCGCCGAACGACAGCGCCTGTTGGGCGCGCATCATCAGTGCATCGGCAAAGCCGCGCAGCAGCATGACGAGGCCGAAGATCATGTACATGATGCCGATCTTCTTGTGGTCGATGCTGGTCACCCAGTCGCGCCACAGGGGGCCCCACAGGCGGAATTTGGTGATCAGGCCGAGGACGGCCATGCCGCCCAGCGCCACCATGATGAAGGTGCCGAGCAGGATGGGCTCATGGAACGGAATCGCATCCCAGCTCAGCCGGCCGAGTAGGAGCTTGGTCAGGTCAGTATGGTCTTGCATTATCAGTCTTCTGCGAATTAGGTGGGGTGACGCAAATGTCGGCGCCGTTCAGGGCCACGCGGCCATCCTTTTCAGGGGCGGCGTTCTTTTGCGCGTCGGCGGCCATTTGGGCGGCGATGCAGGTGGAGCCTTCGGCCACGCAGCGGTTCACGACTTTGCTGAACAGTTCAGCATCGACGGCGCCGTAGCTGCGCACCGGCTCGCGTTCGCTCGGCTGGGCCAGCTGCTGGTAGCCAGCGCGGTTCAGTTCGCCACCGGCGGACTTGGCCGACTGCACCCAGTTGCCGAACTCGGCCTGGCTGACACCGCGGTACTTGAAGCGCATGTGCGAGAAGCCGGCGCCGCTGTAGTTGGCCGAGAAGCCTTCCCACTCACCGGGTTTGTTGATGACGGCGTTGAGCGTGGTCTGCATGCCCGGCATGGCGTAGATCTGGCCGGCCAGGGCGGGGATGTAGAACGCATTCATCACGGTCGAGGCGGTGATCTGGAAGCGCACGGGCACGTCGACCGGGGTCACCAGTTCGTTCACGGTGGCGATGCCCTGCTCCGGATAGATGAACAGCCATTTCCAGTCCAGCGCCACCACTTGCACCACCAGCGGCTTGACGTCGGCGGCCACGGGACGGTTGGCGTCGATGCGGCTCAGGGGACGGAACGGGTCGAGCAGGTGGGTGCTGATCCAGGTCAGCAGGCCCAGCACGATGATGATCAGCAGGGGCGCGCCCCAGATCACCAGTTCGAGCTTGGTCGAATGGTCCCAGTCGGGATCATACTTGGCTTTGGTGTTGCTCTGGCGATAACGCCAGGCAAAGAGGAGGGTCAGTGCGATTACCGGAACGATAATCAGCAGCATCAACAGCGTGGCGACAACAACGAGATGTCCCTGCTGCGCAGCTATGTCACCGGACGGATTGAGCACCACCGTATTGCAGCCGGCCAGGGCCAGCAGGGGGAGCAGCATCAGTCCGCGACGAACGGTCGGAGATATCATGCGGGTTTATGCGTTACACAAAGTGGAGAACATGCTACTGTAACGGTAACGGCTCGCTCTGGCGATTGGACACTTTGCCCCACCCCCAAGGGCGTGACCGTCTATTAAAACGACTTAGAGACGACAACCATGGCAAATACGACTACCTTCGGCGGCGACGGCCGCGTCGACTATCCTCCACGTCATACCGACAGTGGGGCCCGCAACATCAACTCGCGCGACGGGCATATTGCCCCCGGCGAGATCGCCATCGGTGTAGTGATCGGCAGGGCCTCGGAGTATTTCGACTTCTTTGTATACGCCATAGCCTCCGTGCTGGTGTTCCCTTCCATCTTCTTCCCGTTCGACGGCCGTCTCGAAGGCACGCTGTACGCCTTCACCATCTTCGCTTTTGCCTTCATCGCCCGCCCCTTCGGCACGCTGGCGTTCATGTATTTACAACAACGATTCAACCGCGAGACCAAGCTCACGCTGGCCCTCGTGCTGCTGGGCGCCTCCACCGCCGGCATCGCCTTCCTACCCACGTATGCCACGCTGGGGCCGCTGTCCATCCTGCTGCTGTCGGTGCTGCGCATCGGCCAGGGCGTGGCGCTGGGCGGCTCGTGGGACGGCCTGCCCTCGCTCTTGGCCCTGAACGCGCCCGACAACAAGCGCGGCTGGTACGCCATGCTGGGGCAGCTGGGCGCGCCGGTCGGCTTCGTGCTGGCCGCCGGCCTGTTCTCCTTCCTGCTGTCCACGCTCGACAACACGGACTTCCTCGACTGGGGCTGGCGCTATCCGTTCTACGTGGCCTTCGCCATCAACGTGGTGGCCCTGTTCGCCCGGCTGCGCCTGGTGTCCACCACCGAGTACTCGCGCCTGCTCGATGAGCGCGAGCTGGAGCCGACCAACGTGATCGAAATGTCGCACACCCAGGGCCGCAACATCCTGATCGGCGCCCTGGCCGCGCTGGCCAGCTACGCCCTGTTCCACCTGGTCACGGTGTTCCCGCTGTCGTGGATCAACCTCTATTCGAGCCGCTCCATCAGCGACTTCCTGCAGCTGCAAATGGGTGGGGCGGCGCTGGCGGCCGTCGGCATCGTCATTTCCGGCCTGATCGCCGACCGCTTTGGCCGCCGCCGCACGCTGGGCGCGCTGGCCGTGCTGATCGCCGTGTTCAGCGGCTTCGTGCCCATGCTGATGGATGGCGGCGCACTGGGCCAGAACGTGTTCATCATCGCCGGTTTCGGCCTGCTGGGCCTGTCGTACGGCCAGGCCGCCGGCGCCGTCACGGCCAATTTCGAAGCCAAGTACCGCTACACGGGCGCCGCCCTCACCTCCGACCTGGCCTGGCTGGTGGGCGCCGGTTTCGCGCCGCTGGTGGCGCTGGGGCTGTCGGCCCACTTCGGCCTGGCCTACGTCAGCCTGTACCTGCTGTCCGGCGCCGTGGGTTCGCTGGCGGCACTGAGCTTGAACCGGGCGCTGGAAATCCGCGACTGATATACCGCACTACCGCTCCACGGGGAGGGTTGCCGCACCGGCACCCTCCCCGTTTTGCATTCCGCCCCGCCTGCCGGACCATGCAATGTTGTAAGTTGACAACAACATGGTGCCATATCAATTACGGGCAAAACAGTCAACTGTGTCAAATAAACATCAACATTTGTTCGTTTCGTTAAACAATTGTTTTCTCCATGGTGCAGTGCAGCTAAAATCGGCCTGGCATTTCTTGCAAGTAGCCGTCCCCCTCCACCACCCATAGAGAAGGAATGACTGATGAACAAATCACTGATCGCCGTCCTGCTGCTGTCGTCATCGCTGACCGCGCTGGCTTCCGAACAATCGACCTGCAACGCCAATGACGGCGCCATGCTGACGGGCACCGTCGTCAGCGCGCCGAAATTCGCCCCGGCCAGCACCACCATCCAGGGCATCAAGCTGACCCACACCCACCTGAGCCTGCGGGCCGACCAGGACGGCCGGACCTACGACGTGGCCATGGATAACGTGTTCGCGCTCGACTACGTGCGCAACGCCAGCACCATGCCCAAGTCGCTGGCCGCCATCAAGGTCAACAGCCGGCTGGAACTGTGCGGCGCCAAGTACACGAGCGGCGTCGGCATCCACTGGGTGCACACCAACTGCGGCGACACGCCCACCACGTCGGCACCGGACGGCTGGGTGAAGACGATTTCGTCCTCGGGCGCCCTGAGCGGCAACCTGGAACGCAACCAGGCTTATTGCTACCTCTGGAACTAAGCAAGGAGAACACGGCGATGAAGCGCAACCTGCGTTATGCAACGGCGGCCGGCCTGGCCGGACTGGGACTGGCCGCCGCGCTGGCCCTGTCCGGTGCCGGACAGCCGCCGGCGCAACCGGCCTTCATCGCCGCGGCCGCACCGCCCGCCGCCACGGCCACGCACTGGTTCGACGGGCGCATCAACATCGGCGGCCCTGACCAGTCGGCGCGGGACGGCGCGCCCGACGCATCGGCCGCCGCCGTCTATGGCCGCCACGGCCGGGCGATCGATTTCGGCGGCCTGACGGTGGCGCAATACATCGCCCCGCGCATCGCCGCCGCCCGCATGGGCGACATGAAGGCTGCTTACGCCGTCTATCAAGCCATCGCCGTGTGCGCCGCCCTCGACGAAGCGGCGGCCGACTACCAGGAACCGTCGCAGCTGGCGCAATTCCAGCGCGAACGGGAAGAACAGCAAAGGTTGTGCGCGACCATCTCGCCGGCCCAGGTGCAGGAGCGCATGCAGTTCCTGTCCAGCGCCGCGCGCGCCGGCATCCGCGACGCGCAGATCGACTTCTATATGGAGGGCCCGGGCGGCAAGCCCGTGCAACAGAATGACGGCGCCAGCGATCCGCTGCTCGCCCAGTGGCAGGCCGACGCCCTCACCTTCCTCAAATCGGCAGGGGCCCAGTGCGATCCGTTCGCACTGGGCCTGCTGTCGAACGCCTACGATGCCGGCGACCTGGCCGCGCGTACGCCACGGCTGGCCGTCGCCTACGGTGTCGCCGCGGCGGCGGCGCGCCATGTGGGATTGAACCGCCAGCAGTTGCTCAACCGCTTCGGCGACCAGGTCAGCGATGCAGAACTGGACGAGGGCATGCGCCTGGGCGCGCAACTGGCGCAGGAATCCTGCAAGTAGCGGCCCTGCCGCCTACTTGTAGATGCCGCAGCCGATGATCACGTCATCGACCCGTTCCACGTAGGTGCGCTTGCCATCGAGCTTGCCGGTGCTGGGGTTGGGCCACTTGTAGTCGATCCAGCCCTTGCCGGCCTTGCTCATGCCGATCGCCAGGATGTCCTTGATCAGGTAGCGGCCATCGGCATCCTTCATCTCCGACACGTTCTTGCCCACCAGCTTGGGATTGGCGCCGTTGGCCGTTTCTATGCCGTCGCCGTTGGCCGAGAAGCTGAAGATGTACAGGTCCCGGTCGATGAACTGGCCCTTGGGATTGTTGAACTCCGCGTACGCCTTCTCCTTGCCGTTCTTCTTCAGGAACTCGCCCGCCTTCCTGACCATGGCGACGGCTTCATCGGCCGTGCCCTTGTCGGCCGCGACGGCCATCATGGACATGAACAGCATGGCCGCGCCGGCCACTGCAACGATGACGCTCTTGACTATCTTACGCATGATGCATCTCCCCCAGTTTTGTTTTAAGCGAGGACGCCGGCTCAGAACACATGCCGCAGCCCCAGGTTGACGGCGCGGTCGCCCGTGCCGCCCTCGATCGCGCTGCCGACCGTGTAGCCGGCGCCGTTCTTGTTGCGGATGCGCGAATAGGCAGTATAGACGTCGGTACGTTTCGAGAGATAGTAGCGATAACCGAGCGCGAACTGTTCGGCATCCTGGTTGTATGCCGTTTTGTCATTCTTGCGGATGTAGGAAGCCATCCAGGTCTGGCTGCCGACGGGCACCGTCACGCCCAGCAGCAGGTCGGCGCTGTCGGTCGACGGGGTGGGCGCCACCGCGTAGCCGAACGGGTTGGCGCCGTTGCGCAGGGGCGCGCTGTTGCTGCCCTTGTCGGTGCCGTAGGCCAGGTGGGCCTTGGCCGGGCCAAAGTCGTAAGTGGCCGTCAGCACCGTGTTGCGGGCGCTGCTGGCGTTCTTCACCGTGGCCGTATCGTTGTTGCGGTTGTGGTACGCTAGCTTCATGTTGAGGGCACCGGCCGCATAAGCGAGCGCGCCGCCCAACTGGCGCCCCGCCCGATTGTCGCCCGCCACTTCACCGGCGCCGTACACCAGTTCCGCGCTCACGCCATGCAGGACGGGACTGGCGTACTTGATGGCGTTGTCCATGCGGCTGGCGCCGTTACCGGTGGCAGCCATCAGGTTCTTGGTGTCGCCCGCCAGGCCGGAGCCGAACGGATCGACGCCGGCCACGGCCAGGTACTGCGGCGTGTACTGGCGGCCCAGCGTCACGGTGCCGGCCCGGCCTTGCAGCCCCACGTAAGCCTGGCGCCCGAACAGCAGGCCGCCCTGCCCCATGGCGCCGGTGTCGGACTGGAAGCCGTTCTCCAGCAGGAAGATGGCGGCCAGGCCGTCGCCCAGGTCCTCGACGCCCTTGAAGCCGAGGCGCGAGCCCGACTCGACGCCGCTGGTCAGTTTGCTGCTGGCGCCGGCCGCGCCGCCGCTCTCGCGCACCAATCCCATGTCAACGATACCGTACACGGTCACGGCCGATTGGGCCGCAGCCATCCCTGCCGATGCGCCCAGTGCGAGCGCAAGCATAGTTTTCTTCATTCCTGGTGTCCCCATTGTTATCCAGGCCCGTTGAGATATCCGGCGGCGCGCCGGGCCCTGACCGCGCCGCCGGTGTGTTTGCCGGTGTGGCTTACTTGCCGTAGCCGCCGCCGCCCGGCGTTTCGATGGCGAACACGTCGCCCGCCTGCATCTCGGCCGTGTGGGTGGCGCCGAAGCGCTCCACGCTGCCGTCGCTGCGCTCGACCCAGTTGCGCCCCAGCGCGCCGGCCGCCGCGCCTTCCAGCCCGAACGGCGCGATGCGGCGGTGGCCGGCCAGGATGTTGGCCGTCATCCCTTCCAGGAAGCGGATCCGGCGCAGCGCGCCATCGCCGCCGTGGTGCAGGCCGGCGCCGCCGCTGCCGCGCCGGATGGCGTGCGTTTCCACCAGCACGGGGAAGCGCCATTCCAGCACTTCCGGATCCGTCATGCGCGAGTTGGTCATGTGGGTCTGCACGGCCGCCGTGCCGTTGAAGCCGGGACCGGCGCCGGAGCCGCCGGCAATGGTCTCGTAGTACTGGTGCTCGGCGTTCCCGAAGGTGAAGTTGTTCATCGTGCCCTGCGAAGCGGACAGCACGCCCAGCGCGCCATACAGCGCATCGGTCACGTACTGCGACACTTCCACGTTACCGGCCACCACGGCCGCCGGATAGCGGGGATTGAGCATGGAGCCTTCCGGGATGATGAGGTTGAGCGGCTTGAGCACGCCCTCGTTCATCGGGATATCGCTGTCGAGCAGGGTGCGGAACACGTACAGCACGGCGGCCTTGCACACGGACAGCGGCGCGTTGAAGTTGCTGGGGCGTTGCTCGCTGGTGCCGGTGAAGTCCACCGTGGCGCTGCGGCTGGCGTGGTCAATCGTGAGGCTGACCTTGAGCAGCGCGCCGTCGTCCATCTCGTACTCGAAACTGGCGTCGCGCAGGCCGCTGATGGCCTGGCGCACGGCCGCCTCGGCGTTGTCCTGCACGTGCTGCATGTAGGCCAGCACCACATCCTCGCCGTAGGTGGCGACGGCCTTGAGCAGTTCGTTGGCGCCCGTTTCGCAGGCGCCCAGCTGGGCGATCAGGTCGGCGATGTTCTGGTCGATATTGCGGCTGGGCCAGGGGCCGGCGCCGAACAGGCCGCGCACCAACTCTTCCAGGAACACGCCCTGGTCCACGATCTTGACGTTATCGAGCAGTACGCCCTCTTCCAGGATACTGGTGCTGTTGGGCGGCATGGAGCCGGGCGTGATGCCGCCCACGTCGCCGTGGTGGCCGCGCGCAGCCACATAGAACAGCGGTTCCGGCCGCACCGTGAACGGCGGCGCGTTGTGCTCCGTACTGAACACGGGGCTCACCACCGTGATGTCGGGCAGGTGGGTGCCGCCGTTGTAGGGCACGTTGAGCACGTAGGCGTCGCCCGGCGCCATGGTCGCGCCATGCTCGCGGATTACGCACTGCACGCTGTCGCTCATCGAGCCCAGGTGCACGGGAATGTGCGGTGCATTGGCGATCAGGTTGCCGTGGCGGTCGAAAATGGCGCAGGAGAAGTCCAGCCGCTCCTTCATGTTGACGGAATAGGCCGTGTTTTCCAGCGTGGTGCCCATCTGCTTGGCGATGGCCATGAACAGGTTGTTGAAGATCTCCAGGTGGATGGGATGCACGGCCGTCGTCATCTTGTGCATGCTGCCAGCGGCCACGGTGCGCTCGAGCAGCAGCGTGTGGTCCGGCAGCACCTTCGCGCTCCAGCCGGCATCGACCACGGTGGTGGCGATCTCCTCGCGGATCAGGGCCGGCCCGGCGATGCGGCTGCCCACGGGCAGCGCGGCGCGCACGTGCAGCGCGATGGGCACGGTCTGGCCGTCCACATAGCTCAGCACCTCGCCCGGCGCGCCGGCCTGTTCGCCGGCCGGCACTTCGATCACGAAGTCGGCGCCATTGCCCTCGCCGATGGCCTCGGCCGACACCGATTCGATCACCAGCGGCTGGCCTTCCATCACGAAGCCGAAGCGGCTGCGGTACTGGGTAGCGAAGGCCTCGGCCATCTCCACATGGCTGGCGACGGGGATCACGAAGGCCGAATCGCTGTCCTGGTATTTCAGGCGGGCGCACAGCTCGACCTTGATGTCATCCGGCGCCACCTGCTGCGCCAGCAGCTCGGCCCCCGCCTGGCGGGCCAGCGCAGCCAGTTGCGGCTGCAGCGCTTCCAGCGCGGCGTCGGACAATACCTGCTCCACGGCCGCCTCGCGCATGGCGCGGATGTCGGCCAGGCCCATGCCGAAGGCCGACAGCACGCCGGCGAACGGGTGGATCACGATCTGGGTCATGCCCAGCACGTCGGCCACGCGGCAGGCATGCTGGCCGCCGGCGCCGCCGAAGCAGCACATGGCGTAGCGGCTCACGTCGTAGCCGCGCTCGACGGAAATCGACTTGATGGCCTGCGCCATGTTATCGACCGCCACGGCCAGGAAGCCGTCTGCCACGGCGGACGGCGACAGGCGGGTGCCCGTCTCGCGCTCGATCTGCGCGGCCATGGCCGTGAAGCGCTGCACCACTTCGTCGCGGTCCAGCGGCAGGTCGCCGTTGGGGCCGAACACGTGTGGGAAATGGGCCGGCTGTATGCGGCCCAGCATCACGTTACAGTCGGTCACGGTCAGCGGACCGCCCTTGCGGTAGCTGGCCGGACCAGGATTGGCGCCGGCCGATTCCGGCCCCACCTTGAAGCGGCCATGCTCGAAGCTGCAGATGGATCCGCCGCCCGCCGCCACCGTGTGGATGTGCATCATCGGCGCGCGCACCCGCACACCGGCCACCACGGTCTCGAACACGCGCTCGTAGGCGCCGTCGTAATGGGCCACGTCGGTCGAGGTGCCGCCCATGTCGAAGCCGATCACCTGCTTCAATCCGATCGCCTCGCAGCTCTTGACGGCGCCCACGATGCCGCCGGCGGGACCGGACAGGATGGCGTCCTTGCCCTGGAAGCGGCCGGCGTCCGTCAGGCCGCCGTTCGATTGCATGAACATCAGCCGCACGGCGCCCGTTTCGGACGAGACGCGCGACACGTAATCGCGCAGCACCGGCGACAGGTAGGCATCGACCACCGTGGTGTCGCCGCGGCCGACGATCTTCATCAGGGGGCTGACCTGGTGGCTGACGGAGATCTGGCTGAAGCCCGCCTCCTCGGCCAGCGCCTGCAGGCGCTGCTCGTGCTGCGGATAGCGGTAGGCGTGCATCAGCACGATGGCGATGGAGTTGATGCCCTTGGCGCGCAGCTGGCGGAACTGGCAGCGCAACACTTCCTCGTCCGGCGTTTCCAGCACGGCGCCGCGGGCGCCGATACGCTCATCGACTTCGATCACCTCCTCGTAGATCAGGTCCGGCAGGTCGATGCGCATGGCGAAGATGTCGGGCCGGTCCTGGTAGCCGATGCGCAGCTGGTCGGCGAAACCGCGGGTGATGGCCAGCGCCGTGCGCGCGCCCTTGCGTTCGAGCAGGGCGTTGGTGGCGACCGTGGTGCCCATCTTGATCACTTCGATCTGCTCCACCGGCAGCGGCTCGCCCGCCTTCAATCCCAGCATCTCGCGCATGCCCTGGGTGACGGCGTCGTCGTAGCGCTCCGGGTATTCCGACAGCAGCTTGTGGGTCACCAGCTTGCCGTCGGGACGGCGCGCCACGATGTCGGTGAAAGTGCCGCCGCGGTCGACCCAGAATTGCCAGCGCAGTTGGTGGGCGGGGATATCGTTTTTCATGATGAAGTCTCTCGAATTGGTTCTGATGGTTCTTGTAATGCGGATGGTTCTGTTGATGCTGTTGGTGCTGTTGGTGGTGTTGCCGCTATCGGCGCCGCCCGGTCACGCTTCCAGCTTCTTGCCGGCCGTCTCGGGCAGGGTCAACGCGGCCAGTATCATCACGCCGTAGGCGGCGCCGGCGAACAGGCCGATGGCCTCGCCCAGCGGCATGGTGTGGCTGGTCAGGCCTATCATCAGCGGGAACAGCGAGCCCACGGCGCGGCCCATGTTGTAGCTGAAGCCCTGGCCGGAACCGCGGATGCGGGTCGGGAACAGCTCCGTCAGGAAGGCGCCCATGCCGCTGAACACGCCGGAGACGAAGAAGCCCAGCGGGAAGCCCAGGAACAGCATCACGTTGTCGGTGACGGGCAGGCGGGTATAGGCCAGGGCGATGCACAGCGAGCCGAGGGCGAACAGGATGAAGTTCTTCTTGCGGCCCAGCAGGTCGGTGAGGAAGGCGCTCACGATGTAGCCCACGTAGGAACCTACGATCA
Source organism: Pseudomonadota bacterium (assembly GCA_040389625.1). Classification (GTDB taxonomy): domain Bacteria; phylum Pseudomonadota; class Gammaproteobacteria; order Burkholderiales; family Burkholderiaceae_D; genus Rugamonas. Next base: position 17,687 of record JAZJZQ010000045.1, read on the forward strand.
CCATGGCCAGGTAGCCGCCCGTGCCCAGCACCGTCAGGTGGCGTTCCGTTTTCAGGAAGGTGGGCAGCCAGGTGGTGATGGCGTAGTAGCCGCCCTGGGCGCCGGTGGTCAGCAGGACGGCACGCGCCGTAATGCTCAGCATCTTGGGCGAGAAGATTTCGGCGAACGAGGCCCGTTCCGCGCTCTGCTCCTGCTTCTTCTGCTGGGCCACGAACAGTTCCGGCTCATCGACGAAGCGGCGGATGAAGATCACGAACAGGGCCGGCAAGATCCCCAGCAGGAACAGCGAGCGCCAGGCCCACTCGGGCGGCAGCAGCGAGAACATGAGGGCATACAGCAGCGCCGACACGCCCCAGCCGATGGCCCATCCGGCCTGCACCATGCCGACGGCCTTGCCGCGGTCCTTGGCCCGTATCACCTCGCCGATCAGGATGGCGCCGGCCGTCCATTCGCCGCCCATGCCAAAGCCCATCAGGCCGCGCGCCAGCAGCAGCTGGTTGAAGTTCTGGGCCAGGCCGCACAGCACGGTGAACAGGGCGAACCACAAAATGGTGAGCTGCAGCGTCTTGACCCGGCCGATGCGGTCCGACAGGATGCCGGCCAGCCAGCCGCCCACGGCGGACGTCAGCAGGGTGACGGTGCCGATCAGGCCCGCGTCGCCCTTGGACAGGCCCCAGGTGGCGATCAGGGTGGGGATCACGAAGCTGAGGAACTGGGTGTCCATGGCGTCGAGCGCGTAGCCGATCTTGCAGCTCCAGAAGGTGCGGCGCTCCTTGCCCGTGAGCGCGTGGAACCAGGCGAAGTAGCCTTCCTGCTCGATGGTGGGTATGACTCTGGTGTTCATGCTTGTCTCCGTCGTTGTTATAGGTACTAGGTTGAATTCAGAATGCGGCCAGCGTGGCGTTGGGGATGTCGGTCACCAGCATGTAGCCCGGCTGGTGGGTGATGACCAGCGGCAGCTGCGCGCCGCGGATGGCTTCCTGCGGCGTCACCCCGCAGGCCCAGAACACGGGCAGCTCGTCGGGGGCGATGGTGACGGCGTCGCCATAATCGGGCTGAGCCAGGTCGGCGATGCCGATCAGGGCCGGGTCGCCCAGGTGCACCGGGGCGCCATGCACGGCCGGGAAGCGGCTGGTGATCTGGATGGCGCGGATGGCGTCGCGCGCCTTCATCGGCCGCATGGACACCACGAGGTTGCCGCCGAACGGCCCGGCGCCCTGGTTGGCGATGTTGGTGCGGTACATGGAAACGTTGCGGCCCTGCTCCACATGGCGCAGCGCAATGCCGGCCTCCATCAGCATCTGCTCGAACGAGAACGAGCAGCCGATGGCGAACGCCACCAGGTCGTCGCGCCACACATCGTGCAGCGTGTGGGGCTGGGCGGCCAGCTGGCCGTCGCGGTAGATGTTGTAGCCGGGCACGTCGCTGCGCAGGTCCATGTCGGCGCCCAGCGCGGCCACGTTCCACTGGCCCGGCTCGCCCACGGCCAGCAGCGGGCAGGCACGGGGATTGCGCTGGCAGAACAACAGGAACTCATCGGCCTGGGCCTGGGGCAAAATCACCAGGTTGGCCTGGGCGTAGGCGCCGCACTGCCCTGCCGTGGGAAGGCGGAATTGGCCGTTGCGGACCGCGTGTCGGAAAGCTAGAGGTGTCATGGATAAACTCGCTGCTGGTCAGATCGTGAATGAAAGTAATGAACTAAGAATAATCTTGAACATGGGGACTAGCTATCTAGTAATTTTTGCTGTTGTTGTATAGTTTTTCTTACCGCGAATGACTATGCGGACGGCAATGGTTAAGGTATTCTTGCCCCATCCCTCTCCTGGCTGGTCATGAATACACGTTTCCTGGAAACTTTTGTCACGCTCGCCCAGCTGCGCAGCTTCCGCGCCACGGCGCGCGCCCTGCACGCCACCCCGGCTGCCATTTCCCTGCGCATCAAGGCGCTGGAAGAGGAACTGCAGACGGAGCTGGTGGACCGCAACGCCAAGGATTTCCGCCTCACGGCCCAGGCCGAATACCTGCTGGGCCACGCCAAGGCCGTGGTCGACGCCACGCGCCGCCTGCAAAGCGCGGCCCGCAAGGACAACGCGATCCGGGGCCGCTTGCGGCTGGGGGTGATCGAATCGGTAGTGCACAGCTGGCTGGCGCAATACATCCGTGAGCTCAATGCCAACTATCCCGAACTGGAAATCGACCTGGCGGTCGACATCAGCAATGCACTGGAACGGCGCCTGCGGGCGCGCGAGCTCGATCTGGTGATCCAGGTGGAAGGGGTGGACAGCAGCGATATCGTGTCCGAGGCGCTGGCCTACTACCCGCTGCACTGGATCGCGCGCAAGGGATTGATCGATGGCCGCAAGGAGGGATTGAACCAGCGCCTGCTGGCGCTACCCATCCTGACCTTCGGACGGGGCACGGCGCCGCAGCGGGCGCTGGAGGAAATTGTCAGCAAGATGGCCAACCTGGCGGCCATCCCGCTGGAACAGACGCGCATCACCTGCTCGCCGTCGGTGGCCGCCATCGTACAGCTGGTCAAGGATGGCTATGGCATCGCGGCCATCCCCAGCCTGTTCGTGAGCAGCTATCTGGAGAGCGGCGAGTTCGTGGAATTGCCGGTGCAGCCTGAACCGCCGCCCATCATCGTTTCGATGTGTTTGCACACCAATGCGGAAATGCTGGTGCATGCGGCGGCCAACGCGGCCCGCCTGGCCTGCGCCAGCTATTGCGCGCAGGTGGACGACCGCTATATCAAGGCGTTGGGCTGAGCAAGGCCTGGTACTGGGCAAGGCCTGGTACTGAGGCGCTGCGGGCGGTCCGGCCGCGGAGCGCTGCGGGCGCTCAGGCCGCAGGGC
>JAZJZQ010000045.1:20641-23360 GCA_040389625.1 Pseudomonadota bacterium
GAGGCGCTGCGGGCGGTCCGGCCGCGGAGCGCTGCGGGCGCTCAGGCCGCAGGGCGCTGCTGGCGCTCAGGCCGCGAGGCGCCGGACACCGGCGTTGGCGCTGGCGCCGGCATTGGCGCCGTTCAACTTGAACTGGGTGACGGCCGCCGTCAGCTGGCCCGCCTGTTCGCGCATGGCGCCGGCCGCCGCCGCAGCTTGTTCCACCAGGGCCGCGTTCTGCTGGGTGACGCCGTCCATGTCCATGATGGCGCGGTTCACCTGTTCGATGCCTTGCGACTGTTCGCGGCTGGCGGCGCTGATCTCGCCCATGATGTCCGTCACCAGCCGTATGCTGCCCACCAGGTCGCGCATGGTGGCGCCGGCGTGGTCGGCCAGTTCGCTGCCGGTGCGCACCTGGCGCACCGAGTTGTCGATCAGGTCCTTGATCTCGTGGGCCGCCGCCGCCGAACGCTGCGCCAGGGTACGCACTTCCGCCGCCACCACGGCAAAGCCGCGCCCCGTCTCGCCGGCCCGCGCCGCTTCCACCGCCGCGTTCAGCGCCAGGATATTGGTCTGGAATGCGATGCCGTCGATCACGCTGGTGATCTCGCCGATGCCGCGCGCCGCCTGTTCGATCACGCCCATGGTCGTGACCACCTGGGCCACCGCCTCGCCGCCACGCGCGGCCACGTCCGAGGCCTGCAGCGCCAGCTGGTTGGCGCGCACGGCATGGTCGGCCGTCTGCCGCACGGTGCCCGTCAGCTGCATCATGGACGCCGCCGTCTGCTGCAGGGCGCTGGCCTGCGACTCGGTGCGGGCCGACAGGTCCATATTGCCGTGGGCAATCTCGCTGGCCGCCGTTTCGATGCCGATGCTGCCGGCCCGCACCTCCGCCACCACGCGCGCCAGGCTGCCGGTCATGGTGCGCAGCGCCTGCATCAGCTGGGCCGACTCGTCGGCGCCGGCGGCGGCGATGTGGCTGGTCAGGTCGCCGGTGGCCACCGTTTCGGCCACGCCGATGGCGCGGTGCAGCGGCAGCACGATGCCGCGCACCAGCCATACCGTCATGCCCGTGCCCAGCACGATGGCCAGCACCAGGATGGACAGCAGCAGCCGGCGGCCGGCCACGCTGCGGGCTTCGAATTCCGCACGCGCCGCCGCCATCGAAGTGCGCGCCTGCTCCGCCACATAGCTGACGATGTCGTCGATCTGCTGGTTGGCCGGGCGGTCCATGCCCTTGACCAGGCCGTCCACCACATGGGCGCTGTCCGGCTGGGCACGATCGTACTGCTTGAGCGCCTGCTGGTACTGCTCATACAGCGTCTGGTGCGCCTGCATGGCCAGGTCGGCCCGCTGCACGTCCAGCCCCAGCAGGCCCAGTTCCGTCTTCAGCGTAACCAGCCTGTCCTGGGTGAGCGTATGCTGGCGCGCGAACGCCTTGCTGTGCTTGTCGAAGGCGGCAGGATCGCCGCCGCGCAGCAGGATGTCCTTCCATTCCTGCACCTGCTTCTTGAACTGCACTTGCGCGTCGCGCGCCGCGTCGACGGCCGCCACCAGGCGCTCTTCCCTGGCCACCTCCTCGACGCCCCGCGCACCCATGCCGGTAAAGGTGTGCCAGCCCGTCATGCCGACGGCCAGCATGGCCACGATCAGGAACAGCGCCAGCATACCGAGGCGGTGGCCTATCTTGAGATTTTCTAATTTCATTGCAAATATCCTGCTGTAAAAAACAAAAGAGCAAGCCTCAGCTTGCTCCGAAGGTAGGTGCCGCATGCCTCGCGGCCTGGCAAACGTCTCGTGCCGGCAAGGATGCAACATGATGGTTGGTTTGCGGATGGCTGGCCGGGACGACCACGCGGCAACAAGGCAAGCGTGACAATGCGGACGCATACGGCGTGGGCGGGCCATGCAGCGACTGGTCGCCATATGGCCCGAGCCGGGCGGATTATACTTTTGGCAAACGGACGTTGCCAAGCGGGTCAGCACACTTTGTTTATGACAACGCAATATTGCGATATTTTCTTCATGCCGCGACGGAGGCGGCAAGCACCGCGTTTTGCCGCTGCCTGGCGCCCAGAACCAGTATCCACAGGGCGAACGCCACTTCGCCCAATTGGCACGGGAAAGCGAGATTGGCGACGAGTCCGTTCCATTCCGGGCGCAGCAAACCCGCGTAGCTGAGCGCCAGGTAGGCGCATCCATTGACGGTGAGCCAGATCGCCAGGAAGCGGGGCAGGAAGCCGGAGCGGTACACCAGCGCCGCCAGGGGGAACAGCCACAGCCCCCAAAAGATTTCCGACGCAAACGTCATCATGCTGTGCACGCGCAGAAACAGCATGGCCAGGCCGGCGCGCTGGGCCTGGTCGAAGCCGGCCAGGAAGTCGGGCCCCTGCACCAGGATGAGGGTAGCCATATCGTTGAGCGTGTTGAGGAAGTACAGCGGCGTGTCCATGAAGCCCAGCATCAGCATCAGCAAGGCGTAGTGCTTGTGCACGTCTTTGAACAGCCGGTACAACGCGAACGTCAGCACCAGGCTGACGGCGCCCGTCACCAGGTCGCCGGCTATCCCCAGGCGAAACAGCAGCTCATGGCCCGCGATCGCGCTGATCGTCGTGGCGGCATTGTCATCGGCAAACAGCTTGCTGGGAATGTAGACCAGCCGCAAGGGCGCGATCAGTATCACCAGCAGATAGAAGAAACCGGCGATCCTGGCATTCCTGTTCAATGTGTTCATGCTTGC
>JAZJZQ010000046.1:0-1320 GCA_040389625.1 Pseudomonadota bacterium
CTGATCTCGGGCGGCACCGGCAGCGGCAAGACCACGCTGCTCAACGTGCTGTCGGCCTTCATCCCGCCCAGCGAGCGCATCGTCACCATCGAGGACGCGGCCGAGCTGCAGCTGCGCCAGCCCCACGTGGTGCGGCTGGAGACGCGCCCGCCCAACATCGAAGGCAAGGGCGAAGTCAACCAGCGCTCGCTGGTGCGCAATGCGCTGCGCATGCGGCCCGACCGCATCATCCTGGGCGAGGTGCGCGGGGCCGAGGCGCTCGACATGCTGCAGGCCATGAACACGGGCCATGAAGGTTCGCTGGCCACGATCCACTCCAACACTCCGCGCGATGCGCTGTCGCGGCTGGAGAACATGGTGGGCATGGCCGGCGTGCACCTGACGCCGCGCGCCATGCGGCAGCAGATCTGCTCCGCCGTGACGGTGGTGATGCAGGTGTCGCGCCTGACGGACGGCACGCGCAAGCTGGTCAGCCTGCAGGAGATCACCGGCATGGAGGGCGAGGTGGTGGCCATGCACGAGATCTTCCGCTTCGAGCAGACCGGGATCGACGCGACGGGCAAGGTGCTGGGCCAGTTTTATGCCACTGGCGTGCGGCCGCGCTTCGCGGACCGGCTGCGCATGTTCGGGGTGCCGGTGACGGACGCCGTGTTCGATCCCGACCGGGTATTTGAATAGGAGCCGGCGATGGACATGTTCATGACAGGTTTTGCGGTGCTGCTGTTTTCCGCCGTGATCCTGGCGATCGAAGGCAGCTGGCTGTGGTGGTCCGGCAGCCGTGGCGGCGGCGCGCGCCGCATCGCCAAGCGGCTGCGGCTGATGGCGGGGCGCGCCGAGGGCGGCGCGGAACAGGTCAGCATCCTCAAGCAACGCCGCTATGCCGCCTCGCCGGTCCTGGAAAGGGTGTTGCGCCGCATCCCCCAGCTGGTGCTGCTGGACCGGCTGCTGCTGCAGACCGGCCGGTCGTGGTCCGTCGCGCAGTTCCTCGGCGGGGCGCTGGCGGCGTTGCTGGCGGGCCTGGTGTTGCCGCAGTTGTGGGAACTGCCGACGCCGGCCACGGTGGCCGCCGTGGCGGCGGGCCTGCTGTTGCCTGGCGGCCTGCTGCTGCGGGCGCGTGCCGCGCGCCTGCAGAAAATCGAGCAGCAGCTGCCGGAGGCGGCCGACTTCCTGGGCCGTGCGCTGCGCGCCGGCCACTCGTTCGCCAACGTGCTGCAGATGGCGGGCGAGGAGATGCCGGACCCGATCGCCGCCGAATTCCGTTTCGCGCACCAGGAAATCAACTACGGCGTGCCGATGAACGAAGCGCTGCACAACCTGGCC
>JAZJZQ010000046.1:1420-6053 GCA_040389625.1 Pseudomonadota bacterium
TGGATGCGCAGCCTGATCCGCATCCGGGTGTGAACGGGAGGATGGCATGGAAGGGCAGCAGATCCTGTTTCTGGCGATCGTATTCGCGGTGGTGGTGGCGCTGGCGCTGCTGGCCATGCTGATGTTTTCCTCGGTGCCGCTGCGCCAGCGGCTGGGCAGCTTCATGGCGCCGCCGGCACCGGAAGCGCAGGAAGACAACGGCTGGATAGAGCGCGTGGCCAAGGTGGCGCAGCCGTTCATGAAGTTGTCGCTGCCGGAGGAGGGCTGGGAACGGCAACCGTTGCGCGCGCGCTTCATGAACGCGGGCTGGCGCAACGCCAACGCACCCACCCTGTACTTCGGCGCCAAGACGGTGCTGGCGCTGGGAGTGCCGGCGCTGCTGGCCGTGCTGGGCGCCGCCGCGCTCGACAGCGTATTCCACAACGGCTTCCTGCTGCTGTTGCTGTTCGGCGCGGGCATGGGCTATTACAGCCCGAACCTGGTCCTGGCCCGGGCCGCCGCCCGCCGCCAGCGCGAAATCTTCGAGAACTTCCCCGATGGCCTGGACCTGCTCACCGTGTGCGTGGAGGCGGGCCTGAGCCTGGAGCGGGCGCTGGCCAAGGTGGCGGGGGAAATCCACATCAAGAGCGTGGCGCTGGCCCAGGAACTGCAACTGGTGCTGATGGAAATGCGGGCCGGCTTCAGCAAGGAGAAGGCGCTGCGTAACCTGGCCTTGCGCAGCGGGGTGGAAGATGTCGATACCTTGGTGGCCATGCTGATCCAGTCCGAGCGTTTCGGCACCAGCATGGGCGATTCGCTGCGGGTGCACTCGGACAACCTGCGCCACAAGCGCACCCTGGCGGCGGAGGAATCGGCGGCCAAGATATCGCTCAAGCTGCTGTTCCCGCTGATCTTCTGCATCTTCCCCACGCTGATGCTGGTGTTGCTGGGACCTGCGGCCATGCAGGTCATGCGCGTGCTGCTGCCTACGCTGTCGGGCACGTCCTAACCCTGGGAGACCATCATGCGAACCACGATCAAGCTGTTGAGCGCCATCTGTGCCGGCACCACCCTGCTGGCGTGCAGCAGCGCTGGCGTGGCGCCGGTCGCCGGCCAGCTCGCGCCGGCCCCTGCGCCCGTGTCTGCGCCGGCGCTGGCGGACGGCTACTACACGCTGGGCCGCAACCAGCATGCGGCCGGGCGCTATGAGGATGCGCTGCAATCGTACCGGCAAGCCTTGCAGCTGGCCCCGCGCCATGTGAATGCCCGTAACGGCCTGGCGGTGCTGTACGCAGGGCAGGGCGATTACGGCAAGGCGATCGTCTTGTGGCAGGAGCTGGTGCGGGAAAGCGCCGGCGTTGTCACACCGGAATCGGCCTTCCTGCTGGGGAACCTGGGCTATGCCTATCTGCTGGCCGGCGATGGCGCTCAGGCCGTCTCCGCGCTGGAGAAGGCGTGCGTGCTCGATCCCCTGAACGCCGTGAGCTGGGAGCACCTGGCGCGGGCGCTGGAGCAGCAGGGGCAGGGCGAACGCGCGGCATTGATGCTGCGGCAGGCGCGCTCGCTGCAGGCGCACGACCTGCGGAGCGACTATGCGCTGCTGGCCGACCAGGGCATGGCGCCTGCCACCGCCCGCGCGCTGGCCGCCCGGCGGGGGCAGGATGGCTGGTCCGATACGGGGCGCGAAGGCGAACACGATGCGACGCCGGTTGTGCCGGCATCTCAGCCAGGCTGGCCGCGATCGCTGGCGCGCACCGAAGTGGTCGCGGCCGGCGGCGCGATGGTGCAGCTGCGCCGGGTCGCGGCGCCGGCACCATCGCCGGCATCGGCGCTGGCCCCGCAGTTGCCGCTGCAGGCGCCGGATGTGCGGCCGGCCGGCGCACCGGCAGCGTTGTTGCCGCCATCCGCTCCCGTCGCACCGGCTTTAGCGGCAAATGCAGGCATGGCCGTACGGCTGGAAATCAGCAATGGTAACGGCGTGACCGGTATGGCGGCGGCATTGGCGCGCACGGTGCGCAGCGATGACGTGAAGGTGGTGCGGTTGTCGAATGTGCGGCCGTTCGCGGTGCCAGTCAGCCGGATCGAATACCGGGCGGACCAGCAGGCGGCGGCGCAGGCGCTGGCCGCGCGCCTGGGCATGACGGCGACGGAACCGCGCGCCGACAACCAGCGCGCCGAAGTGCGCATCGTGCTGGGACGGGACTTGCTCAGCCCCGCCGTGCTGCGGCAGCGCTATCTGAAATAGCGGGCAAAAAAAAGTCCGGGGGAGGGACCCGGACTGCAAAACACACCCACGTGTTTTCTGTTGCGCGTGACGGCGGTGCTGGCGGTGCTATTCCCAGTGCACGCTGCCCATGCCACGCGCACTGGCCTGGCGATTGGCCGGATTGCCGTAGACGGTGGCCGAGCCCAGGCCGCTCAAATTCATATTGGCGCTGTTCTTCGCGTAGACGCGTGCGCTGCCCAGGCCTGTCAGGCTGACGTCGATGCTGTCGGCCTGCAGCTGGCGCGCATCGAGGCTGCCTACGCCGCTCAGGTTGGCGTGCAGTTTCTTGGTCTGGCCGTGGACATGCATGCTGCCCGCGCCGCGCAGGTTCATATCCATGTTGTCGCTGCTGCCCGCGTCCAGATTGATGCTGCCGGCGCCGCCGAGCTTCACGGTCACGTTCCGGTATTGCACCCTGCCGTTGACGCCGCCCGCGCCGTTGAGCGCCAGGTTCAGCGTGTCGCCGTTAAAGCCGTTGATCTCGGTGGAACCCACCCCGGCCGATACCAGCTCGTGCAGGTTGGGCAGGGTCAGCTCGGCGCGCAGATCCATCTTGCCCATGTGGACGCCGCGCAGCTCGGTGCCGATGTGCAGGCTGTCGCCATGCTGCTCGACCACCACCTTGGGCAGGTAGCGCGGGTCGCCGGAGATGGTCAGCGCGGCCGGCCCCTGCTTCACGCTCAGGCTGATGACGCCATCGAGGTTGACGTTGACGGTACGCGCATCGACCGCGCGCTGCTCGCTGACGGCTTCATCGGCCAGCGCGGTGTGTGCTCCGCTGCACAGTGCCGTGGCCAGGAATGCTGCGCGCATGATACGTTTCATGTTGATGCTCCCGTCGTCTAGTCTGGATGGTTGATGGTCTTCGTTGCGCTCTTAGTTGCCCAGTGCGGCTTTCTGTTCCGCGGTCAGGCGCTTGGCGCTGATGGTCACCACCTGAATGTTGGCAGTGTCCACCTTGGCCACGGTGTGCGTGGCGGCGTGGTGCGCAGGTACCGCGGCGGTGGCCAGGCTGGTGCCGGCGATCAGTACGGTGGCGATGATGAAGATGGCTTCCATGTTTTTGGCGATGTTCATTTTGATGCTCCTTGTCGGTGGTTGTCTGCTCGGTTGTGTGCTGCTATGAGTGAACTATAGACAGGGACCGTGCACACCACCACCGGCATGCGACGAACTGCGTTTTTTGCGGACCAGAATGCGGATAGCAAGCGGGAAGCGCTGCGGCGCGCGGCCCGCGCAACGGCGTGCGCAGGCCTTCCGGAGCAGGACAAAACAGCTATTGCGCGCTTTGCCGTGACACTCTAAGCTGCCAGAACGATAGCCAGTGGATAGGACAGCGACGATGACGCTTCTGTATGCCAGCACGATTTTTCTGAGCGCCTTCTTGCTGTTCCAGATCCAGCCCATCGTGGGCAAGATGATCCTGCCCTGGTTCGGCGGTTCGGCGGCGGTGTGGAGCACCTGCATGCTGTTCTTCCAGCTGTTGCTGTTGCTGGGCTATCTGTATGCGCACCTGACTGTGCGCTACCTCGGGCCCCGCCGCCAGGCCGTGCTGCACATCCTGCTGCTGGCCGCCAGCATGGCGCTGCTGCCCATCGTGGCCGATGCCAGCTGGAAGCCCGTTGGCGATGCTGACCCGTCGTTGCGCATCCTGGGCCTGATGGCGGCGATGATAGGACTGCCGTATTTCCTGCTGTCGTCCACCGGCCCGCTGATCCAGGCCTGGTACGCGCGCGAGGAGGCCGGCCGCATTCCGTACCGCCTGTTCGCGCTGTCCAACTTCGGCTCGATGCTGGGGCTCCTCAGCTATCCCCTGTTCTTCGAACCACGGCTGGCTACGCGCGGCATGGCGCTGGGCTGGTCCGCCGGCTATGGCGTGTTTGTGTTGTGCTGCATCGCGCTGGCCGTGCGCGGCGCCTGGAAGCAGGCCGGCGCGCCGGCACCTGCAGCCGCACCCGCCGCCGCCGCCGTGGCGCCCGTGACGCTGGAGCGGCATGCGCGCCTGCGCTGGGTGGCGTTGGCGGCCCTGCCGACGGTGCTGCTGATGTCCATCACCAGCCACCTGACGGAAGACATCGCGCCCATCCCCCTGCTGTGGGTGCTGCCGCTGGCGCTGTACCTGCTCAGTTTTATCCTGTGCTTCGAGGGCGGCCGCTGGTACCGGCGCGAGCTGTATCTGCCGCTGCTGGCCGGCATCGTGCCGGTGATGGTCGTGCTGTGCATGTTTCCCATGCTGATCAACGAGACCGTGGTCTGGCAGATCCTGTTGTTCTGCACCGGCCTGTTTGTCTGCTGCATGGTGTGCCATGGCGAGCTGGCCAGGCTTAAACCGGCACCGTCCCAGCTGACGGCCTACTACCTGATGATCGCCAGCGGTGGCGCCATCGG
>JAZJZQ010000046.1:6153-9275 GCA_040389625.1 Pseudomonadota bacterium
ATCGTCAAGGTGCGCGACGTAGGCAAGGGCAAGGACGCCGTGCGGCAGCTATCGCACGGCACCATCCTGCATGGCTTCCAGTTCCGGCAGGCGGATCGGCGGCGCTGGCCCACGTCCTACTACGGCGCCATCGGCGGCGCCGGGGTGGGGATGGCCGCCAGCCGGACGGAAGGCCCCCAGCGGGTGGGCGTGGTCGGGCTGGGTGCCGGCACGATGGCGGCATACTGCCGTCCCGGCGATTACTACCGCTTTTATGAAATCAATCCGCTCGTCAGCAAGCTGGCTGCGTCGCAATTCAGCTTCCTGTCCGACTGCAAGGCGCAGGTGGAAATCGCCCATGGCGACGCGCGCCTGTCGCTGGAGGCGGAGCCGCCCCAGCATTTCGACCTGATCGTGCTGGATGCCTTCTCCGGCGACGCCATCCCCGTCCACCTGCTCACGCGCGAAGCGTTCGGCGAATACTTCCGCCACCTGAACGGGGGCGGCTTACTTGCGGTGCACGTATCGAACCTGCACCTGGACCTGGTGCCGGTGGTGCAAAGCGCCGCCGCCCACTACCACCGCGACAGCTTCCTGGTCGATTCCTACTCCGACCCGCAGACGGGCCTCTCCCGCGCGCAATGGGTGCTGGTGGGCCGCCCGGCCAGCATCGCGCACCCGGAGCGGATACGGCAGGTGGCCACCCAATCCCCACGCCTCAGCACGATACGGCCGTGGACGGATGATTACAGCAGCATCTACAGCATCCTCAAGTGAGGGCTGCGCCAGTCGGCTGGCCACCCCATGGCAGGCTTCTTGCTTATAATGCAAGCAAGATGATCTCGATGGAAAAGATGAAAAAACGCCACACTTACTGGCTTTTTTCACCATTCTTAAACTGATTCGTGCACCATTCGAGAGCACTGATGTATTCATAGAGCAACCTCGTCACTCTTGGAAAGATTTCGCATGAAAATACGCAGAAAAGCCCTCGTCGTTGCCGTTGCCGCCACTTTGGTCGCGCCGGCATGGTCGCAAAGCGTGCAGTCCGACCAGATCGAAGTCGTGAAAGTCACCGCGCAAAAGCGCAAGGAAGATCCCAGCAAGGTAGCAATGAGCATCAGCGCCGTCACCGGCGCCCAGCTGCAGAACGAACACGTCACCGACATCACCGACCTGACCCGGGTGGTGCCCAACGTCTCCTTCACGGCCGCCACCGGCAACGGCGGGGCCGGGCCGGGCACCTCGAATATCGAAATCCGCGGCATCAGCTCCGCGGCCGGCGCGGCCACGGTCGGCATCTACCTGGGCGAAGTGCCCGTCACGGTGGGCAACGTCTACACCATGGGTAACATCGAGCCGAAGTTCTTCGACCTGGACCGGGTGGAAGTGCTGCGCGGACCGCAGGCCACGCTGTACGGCGCCGGTTCCATGGGCGGCACTATCAAGTTCGTGCCCAACGAACCGGATTTGAAGGAACGCGAATTCACCACCTACACGGAAGCGTCCAGCACCAAGGGTGGCAGCATGAATTACGCGGCCAACATCGTCGGCAACTTCCCGCTGGTGAAGGATGAACTGGCGCTGCGCATCGGTGCGCAAGTCCAGCACACGGGCGGCTTCATCAACCAGGTCGACGGGGCCGGCAACTCGCTGGCCAACAACATCAACAAGATCGACGACCAGGAACTGCGCGTGGCGCTCAAGTGGGTGCCGAGCCGCACGGTGACGGTGACGCCGTCGCTCTACTACCAGAGGGTCAACGCCAAGGATATCGCCGCCTTCAACCTCGAACTGCCGCGCTACCAGGCGCAAAAGCAGGTGCGCGAACCGTCCAACGACGTGCTGCTGGCGCCCAGCGTGACCGTCAACTGGGACATGGGCGCGGCCGACCTGACGGCCAGCACCAGCTATTTCCAGCGCAAGTTCGATCGCACGCAGAACGGCTCGGCCTACAACAGCTATTCGCTGTCGACCTTCATGACCGCCATCGCGGACGGCGGCACCGCGCCGCAGGAATTGATCGATGGCGTGGCGGCGCTGCCGTCGGCCGTCTACCTGAACAACCAGGTGCGCCAGATCGCGCAGGAAGTGCGGCTCGCCTCCAAGCCGTATGACGCGAGCGTGTCGCCGTGGACCTGGCTGGGCGGCGTCTATTACGCCAACCAGCACACCAACATCACCGAGAACGATCCCATCTTCGGCGTCAATGCGCTGTTCAACCAGTTCGGCCTGAGCACGTCGGACCCGGACATCCTGCCGGGCGCGTTCCCGAACGACTTCCCGAACGATAACTCATTCTCCGGCAACTTCCACTACCGCGAGCGCCAGGGCTCGGTGTTCGGCGAGCTCAATTACTACTTCTCGCCCACGCTGCACGCCACCGTGGGTGCGCGCTACCTGAAGGCCACCACCACCCTGTCTCAGCACAACGGCCTGTACCTGGCCGGCGCCGGCAGCAACGGTGGCGCCGAGCAGTCGACCAAGGCGTTCACGCCGAAATACGCGCTGACCTGGGAGCTCGATCCCAACAACACCGTCTACACCAGCGTGGCCAAGGGCTTCCGCCTCGGCGGCTCCAACGTCTACGTGCCGCCCACCACCTGCGGCCCGGACCTGGAAGCGAACGGCATCACGGCCGCGCCCGGCACCTACGCGCCGGACAGCCTGTGGAGCTACGAGGTCGGCAACAAGTCGCGCTTCCTGGGTGGCCGGCTGACCGTCAATGCCGACCTGTTCTACGTGAAGTGGAAGAACATCCAGCAGGGCGTGTACCTGCCCACCTGCGCCTACACCTACAACGCCAACGCGGGCGACGCCACCAGCAAGGGCTTCGAGTTCGAGATCAAGGGCAAGCCGATGGCGGGCCTGACCCTGAGCGCGTCGGGCGGCTATGTGAAGGCGGAGCTGTCGAACGATATCGGGCTGCAGTCGGGCATCGTGGGCGCGCATGAAGGGGCGCCCATCCAGGGCGTGCCGAAGTACAACGCGGCCATCAATGCGCAGTACAACTTCGCCGTCGGCGAGCGCGGCGCGTTCGTGATGGGTGGAGTGCAGTGGGTGGGGGCCAGCCACGGCTCGCTCGATCCGGACCAGACCGATTACCTGCGGCCGGCTTATCACACGGTGGACCTTAGCGCAGG
>JAZJZQ010000047.1:0-3578 GCA_040389625.1 Pseudomonadota bacterium
CGGGGTTCATGGCAGTTGCAGCGCGCATACCTGGTTGCGGCCGCCTTTCTTGGCCGCGTACAGCAGGTTGTCGGCCGTGGCGATCATCGTCTGCTGGGCGGCGATGCTTTCGGGCTCGGAAAAATCGATACTGGCCACGCCAAAACTGGCCGTGGCCCGTATCGCATGCTCGCCGTGCGGGATGGGGTTGGACGCCAGCGCCTGGCGCAGCCGCTCGGCCAGCTGCACCCCGCCGCGCAAGTCCGTCTCCGGCAGGATCAGGAGAAATTCCTCGCCGCCGTAGCGCACCACGCTGTCGATGCTGTCGCGTGTCATGGCCTGCATCAGGCCGGCAAAGGCCACCAGCACGGCGTCGCCCCCATGGTGGCCGAAAGTATCGTTGACGCTCTTGAAGTGGTCCAGGTCGCACATGATGACGGTCAGGCTCAGGCCGTAGCGCTGGGCGCGCGACAGTTCCGTCTCCAGCAGCTGGTCGTGCAGGTGGCGCCGGTTGTAGCAGCCCGTCAGGGGATCGCGCACGGACAGGTTCTTGAGCACGGTCTGGGCCCGGAATTCCTTGCGCCACAGCAGCTGGTAGCGGCGCGCCGCCATGTAGCCGAACACATTGGCCAGCGTCAGCAGGACGGCCATGGTAACCAGCTCCACTTCGCGCATGTTGCCCAGCCGCCAGGCCAGGCCGATGAACGCCACAGTGGCCGTGGCCGCCACGCCCATCGCATACAGCAGCCGGTTGGGGATGTAGATGTAGAGCACGATGATGAGGATGGTCATCGAGATCGCGTGCAGCGAGAACTCGGTCGAGCGCAAGGCCGCGATCAGCAGGAAGCCGGCGCAGGCCGCCGCTTCGGTGGCCGTGGCCACGATGCGTGTCATGGTCAGCGAGCGCGGATAGCGGCGCAGCAGCAGCAGGCTGCCCAGCCCCATCCCCACCACCAGCAGGCGGGCGCCGACCAGCAGCGCGCTGTGGGCCGTATAGCCCATCCACATCACGTCCGTGATGGCGAAGGCCAGATAGAAGAAGGCGCAGAACAGGAAGGCGATGCGCAACTGGGCCTGGGTATCGGCCAGGTGGTGCAGCTGGAAGCGGCGCTCGGCGTCGGCGCTGCGGAATTCGCTGCGCATGGGCGCCATCTCCAGCGCCAGGGGGGCAGGACGGGACCGCATCGGTTCAGCGGGGCGCCACCGGTGGCAGCAGCAGCGTGAAGCAGGTGCCTTGCCCCTCGGTGCTGGCCGCTTCGATGCGTCCGCCCAGCACGCCGGTGACGATGTTGTGGGTGATGTACAGGCCCAGCCCGCTGCTGCCATGGCCCAGGCGCGTGGTGTAGAACGGGTCGTAGATGCGCGACAGCTGGGCCGGCGCGATGCCCACGCCGTTGTCGCTCACCGTCAATTCCACTTCGCCGGTGGCCGTGGCGCGGGCCCACAGCGTGATGGTGCCGGCCGTGCGGCCCTCGAAGCCGTGCAGCACGCTGTTCTCAAACAGGTGGGTCAGGGCCTGGCCCAGCGGGCCGGGGTAGCTGTCCAGTTCCAGGTTGGGGCCGATGTCTTCGATCACGGTCAGGTCGCACTCTTTGACGGCCGCCTGCAGCGGCAGGATCAGTTCCGTCACCAGCCGGTCGAGCAGGAAGCAGCGCCGCTGCGAGCTGGCCGCGTCGACGGCGATGCGTTTGAAGCTGTCGACCAGGCCGGCCGCGCGCGTCAGGTTGCGTACCACCACCGCGTCCGCTTCGGCCGCCTGCGCCAGGAAGCTTTCCAGCGTCGAGCGGCGCAGCCCGCCTTCGACGTCGTGCTGCAAGGCGCGGGTGCGCTCGCTCATGGTGGTGGCCATCATCAGGCTGTTGCCGATGGGCGTGTTGAGCTCGTGCGCCACGCCGGCCACCAGCGTGCCCAGGGCGGCCAGCTTGTCGCGCCGCACCAGTTCATCCTGGGTCATGCTGAGGTTGTCGAGCGCCGTGCTCAGTTCGTCGTTGGCCATTTCCGCCTGTTCCATGGCCGCTTGCAGTTCGGCGGTGCGGGCCGCCACCATTTCTTCCAGCCGTTCCCGGTGCCGTTCCAGCTCTTCCTCGCGGCGGGTGCGGGCGATGGCGATGCCGGCCAGGTGGGTGGCCACGTTGATCAGGCGCTGGTCGGCCGCCGCCGGCGAGCGTACTTCGCGGTAGTACATGGCGAACGAGCCGAGCACCTGGTCCTGGTCGAGCAGGATGGGGATGGACCAGCAAGCCCGCAAGCCATGGGGCGCGGCCAGCTGGCGGTAGGGCGTCCACAACGGATCGTTGCCGATGTCGGACACGATCACCGTCTCCTTGCGGTACATGGCCGTGCCGCAGGAACCGACGCCGGGACCGATGGCCACGCCGTCGAGCGACTGCAGGTATTCGGCCGGCAAGCTGGGGCCCGATGCCGGGTACATGCTGCGGCCATCGGGGCGCAGCAGCATGACCGAGCACAGCACGCCGTCCGCTTGCGATTCGATCAGCCGCATCAGCTGGTCCAGCGTGGTTTGCAGTGGCGCGCCGCCGGCCACCATTTCCAGCAGCTGGTTCTGGCCTTCGCGCAGCGCCTCGGCGCGCTTGCGCTGGGTGATGTCGACCAGGCGCAGATGCATCAGGCGCCGGCCCGGCACGTCCAGCGCCACCATGCGCAGTTCGCAGTCGATGGGGCGGCCGTTGCCGTGGCTGAAGCGCGCTTCGAACACGCGGATGTCGCCGGCCGCCACCATGGCCAGTTGGTCGGCCAGGGTATCGGCCGAACTGCGGCCGCCGGGCTGGGCGGGCGGGCACAGTGCAAGCAGGCTGGACTGCAGCAGCTGCGCTTCGCTGCGCCCCAGCAACTGGCAGCTGGCGCGGTTGACGTTGAGCAGGCGATTCTGTTCCAGGTCCAGCAGCAGCACGGCGTCGGGCGAGCCGGCCAGCATGGTGTGGTAATTGACTTCAAGGTCGTCCAGCCGCGGCGCGGGGCTGACGGTGGCCTGGCTGCCCACCTGGGCCACGATCTGTTCGGCCAGCGCGTCGGCCTGGAACGGCAGCGGCAGGTAGCAGCTGGCGCCCGCGGCGAGGGCCCGCTTGCGCTCGTCCTCGCTGGGCGTGCCCGACAGCAGGTAGACCGGCGGGTGGGCGGCGCCTTGGCTGAGGCGCTGGCACAGTTCGAAACTGGCGCTGCCGGCCAGCGTGACGTCGAGCAGCACGAGGGCGATGCCGCCCTGGCTGGCGACGCTCAGGACGCTATCGCCTTTGTTGACCGATTGCAGCAGCAAGCCGTGCTGGGATAGCAGGCGCTGCAGCGCGGACAGGTCCGGCGCCGAACTGGTGGCGATCAGGATGGTGTGCGCGAGGCCGATCGGGGGCTGCTGGGTCATGGGCTAGGCGGTACGTTGCACGCGAGTAATGCAAGTGTAGTACAAGATGGCGGCCCGCAGTCGGTTTGCGGCAGCGGCGACGTCAATTTAGCCGACGATGGCGCGCGTAGTGTGGTGCGAAAATGAAAAAAGCCGCAGACTGGTGAAAGTCTGCGGCTTTTTCACGTATCCGGTAGAGTGGTGCCCACGGAGGGACTCGAACCCCCACACCTTGCGGCACATG
>JAZJZQ010000048.1:0-2511 GCA_040389625.1 Pseudomonadota bacterium
CTGAGACATACTACTCGAAATCAATTCCCATACATTGAGACAAAATGTCCCAGATGAACCGACAAGCACCGCGTCCATGCCCCGACTGGGTGAAGCGCGCCGAGCCGACAGCTGGCGTCGAGCGCATCGAGGCCTGGTTTCACGGCAAGGCATATGCCATGCACCGCCATGACACCTATGCAATCGGCCGCACGCTCGCCGGCGTCCAGAGTTTCAGCTATCGGCGCAGCCAGCGCAACAGCCTGCCCGGTAACACGATGGTACTGCACCCCGACGAGGTTCACGATGGCCAGGCTGGCACCGACGAAGGGTTCCAGTACCGGATGATCTACGTTGAACCTTCGTTCTTTCAGGACGTGCTCGGCGGACGCGCGCTGCCATTCCTCGAAGGCGGCGTGACGGCCGATCCGCGCCTTGCGGCGGCCACTGCGACGTTGCTGCAGCACGTAGGCTATGCGCTTGAACCGCTGGAACAGAGCGATGCGCTCGCCGAACTGGCGCACGCGCTGGCCGCCGTTGCCGGCATGCCCGCGCGACGCTTGAAAGGCGACTTCCTCGCGGCGCGACGTGCACGAGACTATCTGCGCGCGAACTGCGCGCGCGTGGTCACGCTCGACGAACTCGAAGTGGCGACGGGCCGCGATCGCTGGAGCCTGTCGCACGACTTTCGCATGTACTACGGCACCAGCCCGTACCGTTATCTGACGATGCGGCGCCTTGATGCGGCGCGCCGCCTGCTGCTAGCCGGAGTGTCGCTCGCGCACGCCGCCGTGGCCACCGGCTTTGCCGATCAAAGCCACATGACCCGACACTTCGCGAAGACGTTCGGCTTGACGCCGGGGCGCTGGCTCCAGGTCGCAGGCGGCATCCGGCGCGGCTGAAAACACCCACGATCGTTCAATACGCCCGTAAGGAGCATGCGTATCCTCGACGTATTACCCCTTTAACGGAGAGAACGATGTCCCCATCCTCAAACCACACCGCCGTGCCGGCCGGGCGCGGCCAGTGCCAGGCTATCGACCTGACCGGGAAGATCGCGCAGATCGACGGGCACTGGCAGCCGCGCGTCGTCGCTGAAATGAACGACTACCAGTTCAAGGTCGTCAAGGTCGAAGGTGAGTTCGTGTGGCACAAGCATGCCGATACCGACGAAACGTTTATTGTGCTGGAAGGCGAGCTGCGTATCGATTTACGTGCGGGGCCGTCGGGTGACAGTTCGATTGTGCTGCGTCCCGGCCAGATGGCGGTGGTGCCGAAGGGCATCGAGCACAAGCCCAGTGCAAACGCGGAAGTGAAGCTGCTGCTGATCGAACCGCGGGGCGTGGTGAACACAGGCGAGAACGCGACAGGCGAGCGTACTGTCGAAAACGACCAGTGGATTTAACGCGCACCGGCAGATGGCAGGTCTTGCAATCACGCATACGGTAGCTCTTGCTGGCTAACGGAACGGGTGATTGCAAGACCTGACCCCGGTCTGGTTTTTCAGGCCGCCCGTTCTTCCGCCGCTTCCACCCGCGTTTCCACCAGCAGCTTCTTGATTTCGGGGACGCAGGAGCCGCAGTTGCCGCCCGCTTTCAGGCAGGCCGTCACTTGCGCCACCGTCTGCAGATCCTGCTGCACGATGGCGCTGCAGATGGTGTTGCGGCCCACGCCGAAGCACGAGCACACCGTCGGCCCCGTGTCGGCCCCCTTCTCCACCGGCTGGCCCACCAGCAGGCCTACGCGGTCGATCTCGCTTAGCTGCTCCTTGGAGAACAGCCCGGCCAGCCATGCGCGCGAGGGCATGTCCTGGCGCGGCGACAGGAAGATGCATTGGTCGATGCGGTCGTCCACCAGGTGCACGGCGCGGTACACGCCGGCGCTGCGGTCTTCATATTCCAGCCAGTCGGCCTGCTCGCCCTGCACGCCCAGCAGGTCGCGCGCCCAGCTGCCGAAATCGGCGATGGTCTGGCGTCCGGCCAGCTCGTAGCGGGCGAAGTCGCGGCCCTGGATGCGGGTCCAGTGGGCCACGCTGTCGAGATTCAGTTCGCTGCGGCTGAGGATAAAGCCGTGCCAGTTCAGGCGGAACTGCTCCACCCGAACCGGCGTGTGCTTGAATTCCGGCTCGCCCGAGACGGGATCGACTTCCGGGTTCACCAGCGCGCCCACGCGCGCGTCGGACGCGGTCTGGCCGTTCCAGTGGATGGGAATGAACACGCTGCCGCGCGCGATGCCGCCGCCGTGCTGCACCCGCGCCACCATCGAACCCCAGGCGGTGCTGATGCGGGCCAGCTCGCCGGCGCGCACGCCGTGCAGCAGCGCGTCCTGCGGGTGCATGTCGACGAACGATTCGGCCACGTGGTCGGCCAGCTTGGGCGCCTTGCCGGTGCGTGTCATGGTGTGCCAATGGTCGCGTACACGGCCCGTGTTGAGCGCCAGCGGGAAGTCCTCGCAGATCGCATTGACGGGCGCGCGCGGCGCGACGGCGATGAAGCGCGCCTTGCCGTCCGCATGGGCGAAACGGCCGTCGCC
>JAZJZQ010000048.1:2611-6230 GCA_040389625.1 Pseudomonadota bacterium
GCGAAGCGGCACAGGATCTGCCAGTCGGGCAGCGCTTCGCCGGGCGCCGGCAGGAAGGCGCGCTGGCGCGAGATGCGGCGCTCGGAATTGGTGACCGTGCCGTCCTTCTCGCCCCAGCCCAGGGCCGGCAGCAGCACGTGGGCGCAGGCGTTGGTGTCGGTGTTCTGCATGATGTCGGTGGCCACCACCAGCTGGCACTTTTCCAGCGCGCGGCGGGCCTGGTCGGCGTCCGGCAGGCTGACCAGCGGATTGGTGGCGATGATCCACACCGCCTTGACCTTGCCGTCCTCGATGGCGCGGAACAGGTCCACCGCCTTCAGGCCCGGCTTGTCGGCCACGCGCGGCGACTCCCAGAACGTTTGCACCAGTTCACGGTGCTCGCCGCGGTCCAGGTCCATGTGGGCGGCCAGCATGTTGGCCAGCCCGCCCACTTCGCGCCCGCCCATGGCGTTGGGCTGGCCCGTGATCGAGAACGGCCCCATGCCGGGCTGGCCTATGCGCCCGGTCATCAGGTGGCAGTTGATGATGCTGTTGACTTTGTCGGTGCCGGCCGAGGACTGGTTCACGCCCATCGAGAACGCCGTCACCACCTTGGCGGTGGCGGCGAACGATTCGTAGAACTCCATCAGCACGGGCAGTTCGATGCGGCAGATGCGGGCCACGGCGGCCGGATCGGCGCAGTCGATGTCGGCCGCCGCCACGGCTTCGGCCATGCCGTTGGTGTGCTGCGCCACGAAGCCGGTATCGGTGGCGCCGTTGCGGGCCAGGTAGCTGAGCAGGCCGTTGAACAGCCACACGTCCGTGCCCTGCTTGACGGATAGGTGCAGGTCGGCCAGTTCGCAGGTGGCGGTGCGGCGCGGATCGATCACCACCAGCTTCACGTGCGGCCGGGTTTCCTTGATGCGGGCGATGCGCTGGAACAGGATGGGATGGCACCAGGCCGTGTTGGAGCCCACCAGCACCACCATGTCGGCCAGTTCCAGGTCTTCATAGCTGACCGGCACCAGGTCTTCGCCGAAGGCGCGCTTGTGGCCGGCCACGGCCGACGACATGCACAGGCGCGAGTTGGTGTCGATGTTGGCGCTGCCCACGTAACCCTTCATCAGCTTGTTGGCGATGTAGTAGTCTTCCGTCAGCAGCTGGCCGGAGACGTAGAACGCCACCGCGTCCGGCCCGTGTTCGGCGATGATGTCCTGCCACTGCCCGGCCACCCGGTCCAGCGCCGCATCCCACGACACGCGGTGCAATGCGCCGTCCTCGCGCACTTGCGGATGGAGCAGGCGCCCTTCCAGCCCCAGCGTCTCGCCCAGGGCCGAGCCCTTGACGCACAGCTTGCCGAAGTTGGCGGGATGGCTGGTGTCGCCGGCGATGTCCACGCCGCCGTCGCCCTTGGGCGTGGCCTTGACGCCGCAGCCCACGCCGCAATAGGCGCAGGTGGTGCGGACCGAGAGGGGATCGAGTGACAGATTCACGATAATTTCCAGTTCAGGCGTTTCCCGTTCAGGCGGCGGCGCACAGCGCTTCGCCGAACAGCAGATGGTGGCGGATAGGCCCAATGTCGGTGCCCTTCTGGATCAGGCCGAAATACCATGGCCCGTCTTGCACGTCGCCGTACAGCACGGCACCGGCGACGCGGTTGTCCTTCAGTACCAGGCGTTTGTAGACGCCCCGTTTGGCGTCGCGCAGCACCAGGTCTTCGCTGCCTTCGCCGCCGATGAAATCGCCCACCGAGTACAGGTCCACCCCGGTGACCTTGAGGCGGGTGGGCGAGGTTTGCTGCACGTAGCGGCGGTGGCCGGCACCGGCCAGGTGGGCGCCGCATACGCGCGCCTGCTCCCAGATCGGCGCTACCAGGCCGAAGGTGGCGCTGCGGTGCTGCACGCATTCACCCACAGCATACACCCGCGGGTCGTAGGTCTGCAGCGTGTCGTCCACCACGATGGCCCGTTCGCAGTGCAGGCCGGAAGCCTTGGCCAGTTCGATGTTGGGACGCACGCCGGCCGTCATCACCACCAGGTCGGCCGGGATTTCGCTGCCGTCCTTGAAGCGCACGGCCGTCACCCGCTCCGGTCCGACGATAGCCTCGGTCTGGGCGCTCAGCATGAAGCGCAGGCCCTTGACCTCCAGCGCCTTCTGCAGCAGCTGGGCGGCCGGCTTGTCGAGCTGCTGGTTCATCAGCGCGTCCGTCACGTGCACCACCGTCACTTCCATGCCCTGGCGCAGCAGGCCGTTGGCGGCCTCCAGGCCCAGCAGGCCGCCGCCGATCACCACCGCGTGGCGATGGTTGCGCGACGCTTCGAGCATGGTTTCCACGTCCTGGATGTCGCGGAACGCGATCACGCCCGGCAGTTCATGGCCCGGCACCGGGATGATGAAAGGCTTGGAGCCGGTGGCCAGCAGCAGCCGGTCGTAGCGCACTTCCAGCCCGGAGCGGGCGCGCACCACGCGCTTGCGGCGGTCGATGTGCACCACCGGGTCGCCCGCGTGCAGCGTGATGCCGTGGTCCACATACCACTGGCGGGTGTGCAGCATGATGTCGTCGATGCTCTTTTCGCCGGCCAGCAAGGGCGACAGCAGGATGCGGTTGTAGTTACCGTGCGGCTCGGCGCCGAACACGGTGATGTCGTACAGGTCGGGCGCCAGTTTCTGCAGCTCCTCCACGGTGCGCATGCCCGCCATGCCGTTGCCGATGACAACCAGCGCCGGTTTCATAAACCTACCCACACCTTGCCGCCCTCGACACGGGCCGGATAGGTGGCCACCGAGTGCTCGGGCGACTCCAGGCATTCACCGGTCTGCAGGTCGAAGTGCTGCTTGTAGATGGGCGAGGCGACCACGATGCGCTCGCCCAGGCTGCCGACCAGCCCGCGCGACAGTACGGCGGCCTGCGAGTTGGGGTCGTAGTTCTCGATGGCGAACACGCGCGGGCCGCCGTCTTCCACATGGAACACGGCCACCTGGGTGCCGTTGAGCAGGGCGCAGACGCCGGTGTTGGGCACGATCTCGTCGAGTGCGCAAACGGAAATCCAGTTATCGGTTTGAATATCGCGGTGCATGGTGTACTCCTTTAACTTGACGGGTTAGGCTGCTTTGACTGCGATCGGGATCACGCGCTGGCGCTCTTCCGGGGTGGCCGGACGGATCTGGCCGCGCTCTTCCATGAACAGCACGTTCTGGTCGCCCTGCTCGCTGTTGACGAAGTGGCGGAAGCGCTTGCGCGTCTCCGGATCTTCCACGGCCGCCTTCCATTCGCAGGCGTAGGTATCGACCACGTGCTGCATGTCCGCTTCCAGTTCGGCGGCGATGGCCAGCTTGTCGTCGATCACCACCTGCTTCAGGTAATCGAGGCCGCCTTCCAGGTTGTCGCGCCACACGCTGGTGCGCTGCAGGCGGTCGCCGGTGCGGGTGTAGAACATCAGGAAGCGGTCGATGTAGCGCACCAGCGTGGCCTTGTCCAGGTCGGACGCCAGCAGTTCAGCGTGGCGTGGCTTCATGCCACCGTTGCCGCACACGTACAGGTTCCAGCCCTTCTCGGTGGCGATGATGCCCACGTCCTTGCCCTGTGCCTCGGCGCACTCGCGGGTGCAGCCGGACACGCCGAACTTGATCTTGTGCGGCG
>JAZJZQ010000049.1:0-3442 GCA_040389625.1 Pseudomonadota bacterium
TTCCTCCGGGTTGGTGCCGGCGTCGTGTTCGTAGCGGCTGTGGTAGCCGTATGAGATGTTGTCGAGGATGCCGCTTTCCGTTGCCACCCTGCCGCTGCCGCCTTTCAGGTCACCGCTCCAGACGGCCGTTCCAGTGCGTTTCATGATGTGCTCCTGTTCTGCTTGCGATGCGCCATCATGACGCGACCGTATGCGCCCCTCCGTACGGAAACGCACATAGCGCGGCCGTATCAGCGCACCTTGGGCGTGACGCGCCACACCGTGTTGCCCACGTCGTCGGCCACCAGCAGCGCGCCCTCGCGGTCCACGGCCACGCCCACGGGACGGCCATGGGCCGTGCCCTTGCGGTCCAGGAAGCCGATCAGGAAGTCGCGCGGCGGACCGGCCGGCTTGCCATTGGCGAACGGCACGAAGATCACCTGGTAGCCGCTGGGCGGGCGCCGGTTCCACGAGCCGTGCTGGCCGATGAAGGCGCCGTCGCGGTAACTGGGCGGAAACAACTGACCCCGGTAGAAAGCCAGTCCCAGCGATGCCGTGTGGGCGCCCAGGCCATAGTCCGGCTCGATGGCGCGCGCCACCAGATCGGGCCGCTCGGGCGTGACGCGGCGGTCCACATGGGCGCCGAAATAGCTGTAGGGCCAGCCGTAGAAGGCGCCGTCCTGCACGGCCGTCAGGTAGTCCGGCACCAGCTCGTTACCCAGTTCATCGCGTTCGTTGACGGCGGTCCACAGCTGGCCGCTGTGCGGTTCCCAATCCATGCCGACGGGATTGCGCAAGCCCGTCGCGTAGGGGCGCGCCTTGCCGCTGGCCAGGTCCAGCTGCCAGATGGCGGCGCGGCCCGTTTCCGCCTGCGGGCCGTTCTCGCCCACGTTGCTGCCCGAGCCGACGCCGATGTACAGGTAGCGCCCGTCCGGACTGGCCACCAGGTTGCGGGCCCAGTGGCGGTTCTGCGGGCCGGCCGGCAAGTCCAGCACCTTGATGCCGGCCGTGGCGATGGCGGTCTGGCCCGGCCGGTAGTCAAAGCGCAGCACGGCGTCGGTGTCGGCCACGTACAGGGCATTGCCGGCCAGCGCCATGCCGAACGGCGAGTGCAGCTGGTCGAGGAACACGCTGCGCTGGGCCGCCGTGCCATCCGGCCCCACGCCGCGCAGCAAGGTGATGCGGTCGG
Source organism: Pseudomonadota bacterium (assembly GCA_040389625.1). Classification (GTDB taxonomy): domain Bacteria; phylum Pseudomonadota; class Gammaproteobacteria; order Burkholderiales; family Burkholderiaceae_D; genus Rugamonas. Next base: position 1,169 of record JAZJZQ010000049.1, read on the forward strand.
CCGACGCGCCGGCCGCCCCCGCCTTCTTCATCTGGTAGCGCGTGATCATGCCGCGCACGCCATGGCCCGCGTTGGCGCGGGCCGGGGCGTTCGTTTCGGCCACCAGCACGTCGCCGTTGGGCAGCACATACAGCCAGCGCGGATGATCGAGCCCGCGCGCATAGGCTTGCACCTGGAAGCCGGACGCCGGCACGGGTTTTTCGTCATCCTGCCAGCGCGCCACGGGGGCGACGGCGATTGTCGGGATGAGGGTCGTGGCCGGTTCCGGCAGGGCAGGGCGGGGGCCGTAGCCGGGTGGATATTGCGGTTGGGCGGGCACGGGCACCACTGCGCCCGCCAGCGCCAGGGCGCAGGCCAGCGCGGGCGCGTGCGCCACGCGCGGCAACCGGAGTTGGGGCGCGGCCGCCATGGCTGGCCGTCAGTCGCGTCGCACGCCCGGCATGGGGGCGGCGCCGCCCGGCTGGGGCGCAGTGGGCTTGACTTGCTCCACGCCGCGCACGCCGTGCAGGTCGGTATCGACCAGCCCGTGTTCGAGGTCGCTGGCCGCCTGTTCCATGATGCTGCGCGGCCGGGACGCCGGCTGTTCCGTCGTTTCGTCGCGCTCGTGCGGCAGGCATCCGCCGCCGCCGCACTGGCCAGCGCTGGGCTTGTTTGCTGTCGCCATGATGTCGCCTTTCCCAATACCGCTTGATGTTTTCATCATAGCGCGCCCGCAGGAGGCCGTCGCGCGATAGCGTGCGGTGTTGTTGGCACGCGATGGATGCTGTCTTTTTGGGACGGAACTCGGTTACCATTTCGCCATCATTGAATTCCGGACCATGGCGGTCCCCGTTTTTGAAGGATGCTCCTTGAACCCTGAACTGCACGCCATCGACGCCCATGCGGCACCGTCCCATTGCGCCAACTGCCAGGCCGCCGTCAGCGGCAACTATTGCCATCAGTGCGGGCAGGAGACGGTGCTCCATCCGCCCAGCGCGCGCGAATTCCTGCACGAATTCATCGGCCATTACGTGGCGCTGGAAGGCAAGCTGTGGGGCACGCTGGGCCGGCTGCTGTTCCGGCCGGGCGCGCTTACCAACGAGTATGTACGGGGCCGCCGCGTGCGTTTCGTCCAGCCGCTGCGGCTGTACCTGACCTTGAGCGTGCTGTTTTTCGCCCTGATCAAGCTGACCAATCCCATCGACCTGGCCAGCTCGGAGGCAGCGGCCAAGCCGGCAGCGGCGCCGGCCGCCGCCAAGCCTGCCGCACCGCACAAGGCGGCCGGCGCCACGGCGGGCAAGGGGGAGCGCAAGGAAATCGTGTTCTTTGACGACGATGGCGACGCCGACGGCGACTTGCTGGTGTCGGGCCTGAAGAATATCTGGCCGGCCGGCGCCGCCAAGCTCAAGCATCAGGAAGCGTACTTGTCCGGCCTGTCGGACGCGCAGCGGGTGGAAGCGTTCTCGGCCGGCTTTTATCACTACGCACCCTACGCCATGTTCCTGCTGCTGCCCATGTTCGCGCTGTACCTGAAACTGCTCTACCTGGGTTCGGGCCGGCGCTACGGCGAGCACCTGCTGTTCGCGCTGCACGCCAACGCCTTCGCCTTCGTCCTCTTCATGGGCATGATGCTGCCGCAGCCCGGCATCGTGAAGTTCGCGCTGTGGGTCTGGCTGCTGGGCTATCTGCCGTGGGCCATGCGCCGCGTCTACCAAGGCAGCAAGTTCGGCACGGCCTGGCGCTGGCTGGCCCTGATGGCCGTGTATTCGGTGACGATGAGCATAGGCTTCATGCTGACCATAGGCGCCGGCGCGCTCACGGCCGGGCATTGACGGCGAGCGCAGGCCATGGCCGCTTGCCAGCCGGCGGCAGCCGCACTATACTGTTCGCATATACAGTATTTGATGGTTGAGTCGTGCAGGCGTGCGGTCGGGTATCCGGTCAGCGCGTAGCAGCCGCGCGGTCTATGGCAGAAGCTTGCGTAATCGGTTACTCTGCTGCGTGTCGCTACCCCTCACTTTGCCGAGATTCCTATGCCCGCCATGCATGCCCCATTCCACACCATTGCGCTCGTCGTCCGCCAGAACACGGACGGTATCGAGGAATCGGTGGGCAGCATCGTCGCCTTCCTGGAGGGCTGCGGCCATACGGTCGTGTTCGAGGAACAGACGGCGTCCCACCTGGGCCTGACGGGCGCCCGGGCCATGAGCGCCGTCGACATCGGCGCCCATGCCGACCTGGCCATCGTCATGGGCGGCGACGGCACCATGCTGGGCATCGCGCGCCAGCTGGCGC
>JAZJZQ010000050.1:0-9735 GCA_040389625.1 Pseudomonadota bacterium
CGCTGGGCCAGATCACCACCGCGCTGTTCGAGGTGGGCGGCCAGTACCGCCGCAACATGTAAGCGGGCAGTACCGCTGCAAAGCAAACGGGAGGCAAACGCCTCCCGATTTTAAAAAAATGGGGTACGTCCCCATTTTTTTCGTCCTGCCGCGCGCGTTACGCGGGGCGGGGGCCGACCGTCGAGCCGGGCACCAGCACGGGCTGCCACAGCTCATGCAATTCCCCGGCCGGGGTGCCGTCGGCCAGCGCCAGCAGCATGGCGATCATGCGCTCGCCGGCGCGGCACGGTTCCGGCTGGTCGATGATGGTCACGTCGGAACAGACCAGCGTATCGGCCATGTTGCCCCACACGATGATGGACATTTCCTTGCCGATCACGATACCCGCATCGACCAGCGCGCGCACGGCGCCCACGCCGGACAAGTGGTTGTCCACGATCACGGCCGTCGGCCGCGGCGAGCAGGCCAGCAGCTGCATCATGGCGTGGTGGCCGCTGCGCCGGTCCAGCGTGTTGGCGATCAGGTGGCGCGGGTCGGGCGTCAACCCCGCCTCGGCCAGGATGGCCAGCAGGCTGTCGTGCCGTTGGCGGGCAAAATTCAGTTCCAGCGGCGCGCTCAGCATCGCAATGCGCTGGTGGCCGTGGGCCAGCAGATGCTGCACGGCCAGCCGCATGCCGGCCTCGTTGTCGTAGTCGAACCAGGCGTAAGGCGCATCCAGTTCCGTGCGGCCATGGGCCACGAACGGAAAACCCACCTTGCTCAGGAATGCAATGCGCTCGTCGCGCACCAGCGTACGCGCCACCACCAGCCCGTCCACGCGGCGCCCGCGCACCACCTGCTGGTAGGACGGCTGCTCGTTCTGGGCCGACACGGGCGCGATGATCAGGTTCTTGCCGGCCGCCTCCAGCGCCTCCGACATGCCGCCCACCACGTCCAGGAACATGGGGTCGCCCAGGTCGCTGGGCGAAAGCGGATAAATGATGCCGAACACATTGGTACGTCCCAGCGCCAGGCTGCGGGCCATGGGGTTGGCCTGGTAGCCGGACTCCTTGGCCGCCTTCAGGACGCGCTCGCGAGTGCGGCGGCTCACCTCGGGATAGCCGTTCAAAGCGCGGCTGACCGTGGTTTTCGACATGCCGAGCAAACTCGCAAGACTCTTCAGATTCATGTGCAGTACTTCAATGTTGACCGCTGATTATAGCGGAGCCGTCAAATCCTCTTCCACCATCATCAACCGCTTTTTTGAAAAAAAATAACATTATCAGAATGATAGAGATCGGCACCAGGGTCAGGTAGAAGGCGAAATGGCCGCTGAAATTGCCAAACACATAACCTGTAATCAGCGAACCCGTGGTCCCGCCCAGCGCCGAGAAGATCACCAGCAGGCCGGTCATGGCCGAATGCTGGTGCTTGGGCAGGGAACTCAGCATCACCGAATTGATGCCGGGGTAGATGGGCGCCATGAACAAGCCGATCAGCGGGAACAGGAAGGTGGCCAGGGGCGCGCTCGACCAGCTGATGTGCGGGTCCAGCACCACGTCATGCGTCAGCGGCAGCGCCAGCAGCACGGTCGCGCCCATGCCGATCACGCAGGCATTCATCACGGGATACCAGTTCAGGCGGCGCATCAGCACCCCGGCCGACAGGCGGCCGATGGCCAGGCAGGCGGCGAAGATGCTGGTCACCTGCACGCTCATCGCCGCCGGCAGCTTGAGGATCTCATTGTTAAACGTCGGCAGCCAGGTGCCCACGCTTTGCTCGATCAGCACATACAGGAAGGCGGTGACGATGAACACGCATACCAGGGGCTTGAGCATCAGTTTCAGCATGGCGGCGAAATCCTGCGCCAGGCTGCGGTCGGCCGGCAGCGCCGCCATGTCTTCGTTAAAGGGCGTGAACAGCAGCAGCGCAAAGGTGGCCACGCACAGCGCGGCCAGCACCCAGTAGACCTGCAGCCAGGTTTGCGATTTCGGGTGGTCGGAATCGATGAAGAAGCTGAACACCCAATAGGCGCTCAGCACGCCCAGCATGAAGAAGCCTTCCAGCAGGTTCATGGTGCTGGCGTGCTGGCGGCGGTCGGTGGCGATCAGGCCCAGCGTCGAATAGACCGACACCTTCACCAGCGCGAACGACACGCCGACGCTGAGGAACAGCAGCTTGGCCGTCCAGAAGGCGGGCACCAGCGGCATCGCCACGCAGCCGCAGCTGACGATGACGAGCGCAATCAGCATCGCCTTCTTGTAGCCCAGGCGCGGCAGGAAGGACGCCACCAGGAACGAGACGATGGCGATCGGCAGGTCCTTGAAACCTTCCAGCACACTGGCGCTGGACTTGCTCACGTCGTAATTATTGATGACCTGCAGGATCACCGTCCCCACGCTGTTCAGCAGGATGCCGAACATGAAGTAGATCAGGAACAGGGCCACCAGGATGCGCTGGTTTTTCATGTTGTCTCCGGAATTTTTTATATTATTTATTATGTTTTCAGATGGCGGCGAGAGTGAATTCGGCCAGCCCCGGTATCACCCGGTCGGCTTGCGTCAGCACCTCCGGCTTGCCGATGCCGAGCGCATACATGCCCGCGCCCTTGATCGCGGCCACCCCGGCCACGGCATCTTCCACGCCCAGGCAATCGGCCGGCGCCACCCCCAGCTCCCGCGCCGCCTTGAGGAAGATTTCCGGGTCCGGCTTGCCGCGGACGATGGTGGCCGCGTCGACCACATAGTCGAACTTGGCGGCAATGCCCAGGTGGTCCAGCACCGTAAAGGCGTTCTTGCTGACGGACGCCAGGCCGATCTTCAGGCCCGCCGCGCGCACCGCGTCCAGCGCCTGCACCGCGCCGGGCAGCAGGTCCGCCGCCGACATGGTGTCGATGAGCGTCTTGTAATGTTCGTTCTTCTCGTCCGCCAGCGCCAGCTTTTCCTGCTGCGAATACACCCGGCCGGCCGAGGCCAGTATCATCTCGAGCGACCCCATGCGGTCGATACCCTTCAGGTTCTCGTTGAAGGCATGGTCGAAATGCACGCCCTGCGATTCGGCCAGGCGCTTCCAGGCCAGGTAGTGGTAGTGGGCCGTGTCGGTAATGACGCCATCGAGGTCGAAGATGACGGCTTTGAATCGGATAGTCATATACCAAGCTCCTTAAATGGCGCGCGACTGGACCGGCGCGGACGGCGTAAGCGCGAGCGCCTCGCCACGGTGGCTGAACGCGAGCGCCTCGCCCTGCAACAGCCGGTATTCGGCGCGACCCGGCGCCACGTGCACTTCCAGCAGCGCGCCCCGGAAGTGGATCTTGAAACTGTAGTGCTGCCACTGCCGGGGCAGCGCCGGCGCGAAGTGCAGCGCGCCGTCCACCACCCGCATGCCGGCGAAGCCGTAGGCCACGCCCATCCAGGTGCCGGCCATCGCCGCCGTGTGGACACCGTAGTGCGTATTGCCGTGGGTGTCGTCGAGGTCGAGCCGCGCCGTCTCCATGAAGTAGTCGTAGGCCTTGTCGTGGTATCCGACTTCCGCTGCGATGATGCTGAAGATGCAGCACGACAGCGACGAATCGTGGGTCGTCACGGCTTCGTAGTAATCGAAGTCGCGCCGCTTGTCTTCCAGCGTGAACTGGTCGGACAGCAGCAGCAGCGCCAGCACCACGTCGGCCTGCTTGCAGACCTGGTGGCGGTAGATCACCATCGGGTGGTAGTTCAGCAGCAGCGGATAGTTTTCCTTGGGCGTGCCGGCGAAATCCCACACTTTCTTGGACAGGAAGCTGTCGTCCTGGGCATGGATCCGCAGCGCCTCGTCATACGGCAGATGCATGCGCGCGGCGGCGCGCCGCCATGCGGCCGGCTCGTCCGCCTCGAGCGCGGCCAGGCCGGCGATGCGCGCGAATTCGGCCGGATACTCCTGCGCCAGGCGCTCCGCGATGGCGGCCGCGAAGTTCAGGTGCATCCGCGCCATGGCGTTGGTGTAGTAGTTGTTGTTGACCAGCGCCGTATATTCGTCCGGCCCCGTCACCTGGTTGATGACGAAGCGGCCCTCGCGGTCGTAGCTGCCGATGCCGATCCAGATGCGCGCCGTCTCCATCACGATTTCCGCGCCGTGCCGGACCAGGTATTCGTCGTCGCCGGTGGCCTCCATGTACAGCTTGATGGAATAGGCGATGTCGGCGTTGATGTGGTACTGCGCCGTGCCGGCCGGGAAGTAGGCCGAGCACTCCTCGCCGGCGATGGTGCGCCATGGGTACAGCGCGCCGCTGGCGTGCGCCATCTGGCGCGCCCGTTCGCGCGCCTGCGGCAGCCCGGCGTAGCGGTACTCCAGCAGCTTGCGGGCGATTTCCGGCTTCGAATACAGGAAGAAGGGGAAGATGTAGATCTCCGTGTCCCAGAAATAGTGGCCTTCATACCCTTCGCCCGTCACGCCCTTGGCCGAGATATTGGTGCGGCCGTCGCGCCCCACCGATTGCAGCAGGTGGAACTGGTTGAAGTGGATGCCCTGCTGCAGCGCGTCGTCGCCGGCGATCTGCACGTCGGCCTGCTGCCAGAAGTCGGCCAGGTACTGTTGCTGCGCCATGCACAGCGCATCGAAACCGGCCTCGCGCGCTTGCGCCAGCGTAGCCTTGCCGCGTTCCAAGAGCTCCGCTTCCGGATAGTCGCGCGACGAAAAATAACTGCCGTACTTGGTCAGCGTGATGCATTGGCCCGCCTGCGCCTGCAGTTCAAAAGTCTGGCTCAGGCGCTGCTCCGCGCGGGCGATGGTGAGGGTGGCGTCGGCGCCGGCCAGTTCCGTGTCGGTCGCGCTGACCAGCATGAAGCCGCTGTTGTGGGTGCGCTGCACCAGCGCCGCCAAGCCCACGTTCTGCTCGTGGCCGACCATGTGCAGCGACTGGCCGGAGATGGCCGAGCCGACGCGCGGATCGTCGCCCGCCTCCAGGTTCTTCACGGCGCCGTCCAGCGCGGACACCAGCCTGAGGCGCCCGCCGAAATTGAGCGGCGTGACCTGATAGTCGATCGCGAACAGGTGCTTGTTCTCGAAGCACACCAGGCGCCGGCTGCGCAGTGCGATGCGGCGGCCCTGGGGCGACGTCCACTCCAGCGTGCGCGTCAGCAGGCCGGTGCGGAAATCGAGCACCCGCTCATACTGCTGGACGCTGCCCTGCAGCAGGTCGAAGCGCTCGTCTTCCAGCCACAGTTCGATGCCTTTGGCGTTCGGCACGTTGAGCATGAACTGGTTGGTCTTGGCCAGGCCATAGGCCGCTTCCGGATACTGGATGGGCTCCGATTCGTAGAAGCCGTTCAGGTAGCTGCCGTCCAGCGAGGTGCCGGCCGGGCCGTGGTAACCCTCCTCGTGCGTGCCGCGCAGGCCGATGTAGCCGTTGCCCAGGGCGAACAGCGTCTCATCGAGGAAATGCGAGGCGGTATCGAACGACGTTTCCCGAATGCACCATGCTTCGAGCGGGTAAGTGTGGAGTGGGCGATCAGGCTGCTGCACAGTGCAATCCTTTAAAACACGTTATTTGAGGGGAAAAACGCGATCCAAAGCGGTTTGGATTTTACAAAACAGTCAAACCCGGCAATGTTCTGCGTCTATTGTCTTACTTCAGGGAAACTACTGGCGGCACGCCGTCAGGTCTGGCGCACCATCAACGTGGTCGGCAACATCTCGGACTGCACGGGTTGGCCCTCTATCAGTCCAAGCATCTTCTTGGCCAGTAACACGCCGCCGTCGCGCAGATACTGGTGCACACTGGTCAGCGGCGGCACGAAGCTGGCCGCGCTGGGCGTGTCGTCGTAGCCGATGACGGAAACGTTCTCCGGCACCCGCAGATTCTTTTCCGCCAGCGCGCGGATCGCGCCCATCGCCAGCAGGTCGCTGGCGGCGAACACGCCGTCGAAACTGGCGCCCTTCTTTTTCAACAGCGCGGAAATGCTGTCGAAGCCGGCCTCGAAGGTGAAGGCCTTGGGACGGATGATGTGCACCGTCGCCTGGCCGCCCATGGCATCGATAAAGCCGGCGCAGCGTTCCTGCACTTCGGCGTGGTCCACGTCGCCCAGGAACACCAGCTTCTGCCGGCCCTGCGCGATGAAGCGCTCGGCCGCGCTGATGCCGCCCTTGCGGTTATCGGAACCGACCACGATGTAGTCGGTCCCCGGCTCCGGCGCGCCCCATACCACCAGCGGCATGCCGGTCAGCTGCAAGGTGCGCACCGCTTCGCCGTGCGAGCCCTGGCCCAGCAGGATCAGGCCGTCGGCGCCCTGCACCGGCGCCGTATCCATCAACTGTTTCGACGTCAGCACCACGCTGTAGCCGGCCGTGGTCAGCTCCTGCGTGATGCCACCCAGCAGTTCCAGCGGATAGGGATCGGACATCGGGCGTCCGCGCACCGGCGTCATTTCCACCACCACCGCCACCGAATAGCTGCGCCGCATGCGCAGGTTGCGGGCGCTGATGTTGAGGCGATAACCCTGCTCCGTGGCCAGCTGGCGTATCTTTTCCCGCGTTTCCGGCGTGACCAGCGGACTGTCGCGCAGCGCCCGCGAGACGGTGATCTTGGACACGCCCGCCAGCTTGGCGAGGTCCTCCATCGTCAATGCCGTCTCGGTCTTGCGGGCTCCAACTTTGTTCGCAGGCATTAATCTCTCATCAATAAAATCACGGTAGGCGGACGCATTATGACAGATTTTTTTCCGTTGTCGTAAAAAATGACATCGATAACATTTCAATTGACATCGATAACATTTCTTGTTTCAATGGCCAATCTTCAGCTTATGCCCAACTTTTGAGCATAGGATGCAGATGGGGATGGAACTGCCTTGGATGCTGTTTTAAAGGTGGCGCACTGTCCGGAGACGACACGATTCATACCAATAAGAGAGCATTGCACAATGAAAACCCAGAACAAGTTCTTGTTATCCGCCATTTCCCTGGCCATACTGACCCTCGCCAACCAGGCAGCCGCCCAGCAGGCCGCCGAACCCAAGCCGGCCAAGGACGGCGTGGCCACGGAAATCCAGCAGGTGGTGGTGACCGGTTCGGCCACCGGCGGCACCCGCAAGATCGATGCTTCCTACTCGATCACCACCGCGTCCGAAGAGCAGATCAAGCAGGCCGCGCCCAGCAGCACGGCCGACTTGCTGAAATTGGTGCCGGGCGTGTACGCGGAATCGAGCGGCGGCAATGCCGGTGCCAACATTGAAGTGCGCGGCTTCCCGTCCGGCGGCGACGCTCCGTTTGTCACGGTACAGATGATGGGCTCGCCGCTCTACCCGACCCCGACCCTGTCCTTCATGGAAAACTCGTCGCTGTTCCGCATCGACGACACGGTCGAGCGTGTGGAAGTGTTGCGCGGCGGCCCCAGTACCATCTATTCGAACGCCCAGCCCGGCGCCACCGTCAACTTCCTGCTGAAAAAAGGCAGCGACACGCCTGAAGGCAGCCTGCGCGTCTCCACCGGCACCGGCAGCATGCGCCGCGTGGACGGCTACTACGGCGGCAAGATCGGCGACGGCTGGTATGGCAGCATCGGCGGCTTCACCCGCACCAGCCAGGGCGTGCGCGACGGCCAGTTCCCCGCCGACGACGGCAGCCAGCTGACGGCCACCCTGACCCGCAAGCTGGAGCAGGGCGAACTGACTTTCTATGCCCGCACCACGGACGACAAGAACGCCTTCTACACGGGCGTGCCGCTGGTCAGCTCCGCCAACGGCGGCAAGCCCTCGGCCTTCCCCGGCTTCGATCCGCTGACCGGCACCCCGCTCAGCAACGAACTGCGCAACGTGACGCTGGAAGTCGCGCCCGGCAAGACGGTGCAGAAAGACCTGGCGGACGGCCGCGGCCTGCACGCCACCGTGTTCGGCGCCGACTTCGCGCAGAACATCGAAGGCTGGCAGGTCAGCAACAAATTCAACCACTTCAGCGGCGACGCGCCCACCCTGGCCCTGTTCACCGGTAACTCGCCGCTGACCATGAATGCCTACCTCGGCAACGCCGTCGCCAGCGCCAACGCCAATGCCGCCGTGACGGCTGCCGCCGGCAAGCCCGCCACCACCGGCACCGCCGTCTACGCGGCCGACGGCACGCCCGTGGCCGGCAACCAGCAGGTGATGTCGGCCGGTATCTGGTCGGTGGAAAAGAACCTGAAGTCCACCACCGACGAATTCCGCGTCAGCAAGGAAGTGGTGCCCGGCCATACGCTGACGGGCGGCGTCTATTTTGCCGACTACTCCTCGCACGACCAGTGGTACCTGGGTAACGGCACCCTGATGACGGCGACCAGCAACGCCCGTCCCATCAGCGTCAAGCTGGACAACGGCGTCATCGTCGCCAACGGGGCCGGCCGCGACGGCGCCACCTTCTACGCCGTCAACGCCAACTACAACGGCCACAACACGGCCGCCTTCCTCTCCGACGACTGGAAGATCAACGACGTGATCCGGATCGATGCCGGCGTGCGCCGCGAGCGCCAGCGCCTGAACGGCTCGCTGGCCAACCTGACCTCGGGCGACGCCGACAACAATCCGCTGACCATCTACAACAACAACACCTCGATGACGACGGCCGCCACCACCGGCCTGACCCGCAGCGACAACGCCACCTCCTACACCCTGGGCGGCAACTACAAGCTGGCCAAGGACTTCAGCATCTTCGCCCGCGCCAACTCGGGCCACGGCCTGCCGACCTTCGAGGACCTGCGCAACAACGGCAGCCAGGCCAACGTCGACAACACCACCCTGCTGCCGCAGGTGGACGTCAAGCAATACGAGCTGGGCCTGAAGACCGTGGGCAGCATGTACAGCGCCTACCTGACCTTCTTCCACAACGACTTCAAGGGCGTGCCCTACCAGCAGTTCCTGGCCGACGGCACCAAGATCGCCTCGGTCGGCGGTTCCACGGCCGATGGCGTGGAGTTCGAACTGGCCGTGCGTCCCCTGCGCGACCTGCAGATCACCATGTCGGGCGACTACCAGGATTCCAAGTACAAGGACTTCGGCCCCAATACCGGCAACCGCGTGCAGCGCCAGCCCAGGCTGCAGTTGCGCCTGACGCCGACCTACCGCATCCCGTTCGGCGACAACAACGCCAAGCTGTATGCGACCTACACCTCGGTCGGCGAGCGTTACTCGGATGTGGAAAACCAGCAAGTGCTGCCCCAGTACCACACCATCGACGCGGGCGTGCTGGTCAGCCTGGGCGACAAGGTCGAGCTGCGCCTGTCCGGCAACAACCTGAGCAACGAACTGGGCCTGACCGAAGGCAATGCCCGCATCATCGGCGCGGGCGCCGGCGGCACCGTGTTCGCCCGTCCCATCTTCGGCCGCTCGTGGGAAGCATCGGTGCTGTATCGCTTCTGACGGCTGGCCGTAACCAACGCAGCAGCGCTGGAGCCTGCCGGCTCCGGCGCGTTGCGCAGTTGCTTGTTTCAATGATCCCTCATTTGCCGGCCGGGTTCGCCCGCCGGTTTTTTTTTGATAGCATCGTTTTTGATGGGGCCAGACCCCCGTTTTTGATGGGGCCAGACCCCGGGTCAGACCCCACCCGTCTTTGATGGGGTCAGACCCCACCAAGCCCACACCAGGATGGACTTACCGATGAAACACTTCGCCCCCTACCTGCTGATGCTGCTGATGCTGCCTCTGCTGGCCGCCGCCGACAATCACGATATCGCTGGCGATGGCTGGAATGTCAGCGCCGCGCCCGTTGCGGGTGCGCCCTACTTCGGCGTCACGGTCGCCAACGGCATGATAGGCC
>JAZJZQ010000050.1:9835-15749 GCA_040389625.1 Pseudomonadota bacterium
CCCGTTGCGGGTGCGCCCTACTTCGGCGTCACGGTCGCCAACGGCATGATAGGCCTGGTGTCCTCGCGCGAACCGATGAAGCTGGGCGAAACCGTCCTGAACGGCGCCTACGACAACTATGGCCGCGGCCGCGTCGACAACATCCTCAAGGGCTTCAATTTCATGAACCTGACGCTGGACGTGGACGGCCGCCGCCTCGATGCCGCCGCCGTCAGCGGCCTGCGCCAGCGGCTCGACCTGCGCCACGCCGAGCTGGTGACGGAATTCGACCTGCCCAACAAACTGCATGTGCGCCACACGGTGGCCGCCCTGCGCCAGCTGCCCTACAGCGCCATCGCCACCGTCGAGCTGAGCGCGACAGCGGACGTCACCGTCACCCCGGCCAGCGTGATCGAATCGCCCGACGTGCTGCGCGACGTGCACAACCTGTACGCGCTGATCGACCGTCCGCACGCCAGCATCGGCCTCACCACCTCGGTAGCGAAGAGCCCGTCCGGCAAGCACACGCTGGCCGCCGCCACCGCCTTCGTGTTCGAGGGCGGCGAACGCCCGGCGCTGGTGCACGAGGACTGGGACTACTCGCTGCATGCCACCAAATTCACGCGCCAGCTGAAAGCGGGCGAACACTACCGCTTCGCGCTGGTGGGATCGGTGATCTCGTCGGCCCACGTGGCCGATCCCCACAACGAAGCGGAGCGCCTGACCCTGTACGCGGCGCTCGAAGGCCGGGAACGCCTGCTGGCCGCCCACCGCCGCGCCTGGGACCAGCTGTGGCAAGGCGACATCGTCATCGACGGCGATCCGGCCGTACAGCGCGACATGCGCCTGATGCTGTACCACCTGTATGCCTTCGTGCGGGCCGGCACCGCCTACAGCCTGTCGCCGATGGGCCTGTCCGGCCTGGGCTACAACGGCCACATCTTCTGGGATGCGGACGTGTGGATGTTGCGCCCGCTGCTGGCGCTGCAGCCGGAGCTGGCCCGCTCCATGCTGGAATACCGCTACCAGCGCCTGGCCGCAGCCCGGCAGAACGCCTTCAGCCACGGCTACCGGGGCGCGATGTTCCCGTGGGAATCGGCCAGCGAAGGCCAGGAAAGCACGCCCGTGTGGGCGCTGACCGGGCCGTTCCAGCAACACATCACGGCCAGCGTGGGCTGGGCCTTCTGGCAGTACTACCTGGTCACGCGCGACCGCGAATGGCTGCGCACGCGCGGCTATCCGGTGCTCAAGGAAGTGGCCGATTTCTGGGCCAGCCGGGTCGAGCGCAAGGGGCCGGGCCGCTACGAGATCAACAACGTGATCGGCGCCAACGAGTGGCAGGAGAACATCGACAACAACGCCTACACCAACGGCATGGCGATCACCGTGCTGCGCAACGCCACGGCCGCCGCCCGGGCGCTGGGCCTGGCCCCCGATCCGGACTGGGAACAGGTGGCGGCCAACATTCCCATCCTGACCTTCGCCGACGGCACCACCCGCGAAAACGCCACCTACGACGGCGTGCCCATCAAGCAGGCCGACGCCAACCTGCTGGCCTATCCGCTGGCCATCGTCAGCGCGCCGGACCGCATCGCCCGCGACCTGGCCTACTACGGGCCGCGCATGTCGCCCGCCGGCCCGGCCATGTCGCACGCCATCCTGGCCACCCTGTACGCGCGCAGCGGCCAGCCCGAACAGGCCTACCGCCTGTTCCTGGACAGCTATCGCCCCAACCAGTTGGCGCCGTTCGGCGTGCTGGCCGAGACGGCCGGCGGCAGCAATCCGTATTTCGCCACGGGCGCCGGTGGCGTGTTGCAGGCGCTGCTGTTCGGTTTCGGCGGACTCGACATCACGGCGGCCGGCCTGGTCCAACACCCGGCAAGCTTGCCGGCCGGCTGGCGCGAGCTGGAAATCCGGGGCGCGGGACCACAACGGACCACCTACACCGTCAAGTCACACTAGCGCCATCGCAGATACTGCTGGCGTCCTGGACGATTTTGACCTACGCTTGAGTAGTACCTGATTGATAGCGATCCTGTATCTTTGCGTCCAAAGATATTGCTGCTGAGATCGACCCAGGAGAATTTGTTACCGAGGGGCAAATCGTGGCTTCCGTGTCATCCGTCAACACGTTGCAAGCATCTGTGGCACTGGCCGAAAGGCAAGTGCAGCAGGATCAGACGCGCGTCAACCAGGATGCGAGCCGGCTGGAACAAAGCCAGACGCAGCTGACCAAGGACAAGGAACAACTCAGCAGCACCCAGCAGCAGAGCCGCCAGGCCGCCCAGCCGGCCCTGAAGGCGGCCACGCCGGTGCGGATCGACAACGCCATCGAAAAACCGGCCCCTTCCCAGCAGGCGCTGCCAGCCGTCCTCACCGCCGCCAAGCCCCAGGTGAACACCTTGGGCCAGACCATCGGCAAACTGATCAATACAGTCGCTTAAGCGAGCGCGTGCAACCACCACTGTTCGTCCGCGTGCGGCGCCGTCAGGCTCAGCGCCTTGCCGATGGCGGGCGTGGCGACGGGCAACTGGCGTTCCCTGGCCAGCGCCACGATGCGCTCGAACGGTTCATGCCAGGCGTGCAAGGCCAGGTCGAAGGTGCCGTTGTGGATCGGCAGTAACACCTTGCCCCGCAAATCCAGGTGGGCCTGCAAGCTTTCCTCCGGCTGCATGTGGACGTCCGGCCACTGCGGGTCGTAAGCGCCCGTTTCGATCATGGTCAGGTCGAACGGACCGTAGATGTCGCCAATTTCCTTGAACCCCTTGAAATACCCGCTGTCGCCGCTGAAGAAGATGCGCGTGTGCGCCGTTTCGATGACCCAGGACGACCACAAGGTGCGGTTGCCGTCGAACATGCCGCGGCCGGAAAAATGCTGGGCCGGGGTGGCCACCAGCTTGACGCCATCGAGGTGCTTGCTTTGCCACCAGTCCAGCTGATGGACCTTGCCGGCCGGAATACCCCAGCTCACCAGCGTATCGCCCACGCCCAGCGGCGCGACGAAGTGCGTGGTCCGCTCGGCCAGCTGCAGCACGGCGGCCTTGTCCAGATGGTCGTAATGGTCGTGCGACAGGATCACGCCGTGGATGGGCGGCAAATCGGCGATGGTGATGGGCGGCGCGTGAAAGCGCTGCGGCCCGGCCCACTGCACGGGCGAGGCCCGCTCGGCAAACACGGGATCGGTCAGCCAGAACTGGCCGCCCAGCTTGAGCAGCAGGGTCGAATGGCCGAGGCGGAACAAACTATTGTCATCGGCCTCGAACAATTGTTCTTTGGTCAGCGCATGGACAGGGATGGGCTGGCTGGGCACCGTGTTGGCCGGCTTGGCGAACAGGAAGCGCACCAGGATGCCCAGGCTTTTGAGCAGACCGCCCTTGCGCATGCGGGCCGGATTGCGGTATTTGCCATCCTTTTGGTGGTATTGGCTCAAGTTGGCGTCGAGGCGGGCGGTTACGGTCGTCATGGTTGAGGCTCCGAGGGGATGCGGGCTGAATTACACGGTCATTTCACTTAATTACACTACACAGTGTAGTTCCAATTTTTGAAAAAGTAAACCAGTCAGTGTAAAATAAACCCATGTCCACCTCCCCCGCCCCGCAACGCCTGACCGACCGCAAGCGCCAGGCCATCATCGACGCCGCCATCGCCGCCTTCCGCACTGCCGGCTTCGAAGCCACCAGCATGGACAAGATCGCGGCCGAAGCCGGCGTTTCCAAGCGCACCGTGTACAACCATTTCCCCAGCAAGGATGAGCTGTTCAACCACATCCTGCAGCAACTGTGGGACAGCAGCGCGGCCCGCATGGACTTGCCTTACCGGCCAGACACGCCCCTGCGCGCCCAGCTGCTGGCCTTGCTGGAGCAAAAGATGCAGTTGCTGGAAGATGCCTATTTCCTCGACCTGGCCCGGGTGGCCATCGCGGAAACCATCCACACCCCGGCGCGGGCGCAGGAAATGGTGGCCCGCCTGGGCGAAAAGGAACAGGGCGTGGCCGCCTGGATACGGGGCGCCCAGGCCGACGGCAAGCTGCGCCGGGCCGAGCCGCAGTTCGCCTCCCACTTCCTGCAGGGCCAGCTCAAGACGTTCGCATTCTGGCCCCAGGTCACGCTGGGCCAGCCGCCGCTGGATGCGGCCAGCCGCCAGCGCGTGCTGGACACGACGGTCGACATGTTCCTGGCCTATTACGACCAGGCCTGAACGGCGGGCAGGCCGTCAGCCGAACGCCACCGCATACACGGGCGGCAGGCTGGTGCCTATGGTTTGCCAGTGCTCACCGCCGTTGGTGGACAGCCACACCCCGCCCGTCGTCGAACCCATCAGCAAGGTCTTGCCGTCGTCGTCGATGGCCAGGCCGTGGCGGTAGACCAGGTCGTAGCAATGTTCTTGCGGCAAGCCGCTGCGCAAGGCCGCCGCCGTCTGGCCGCCGTCCGTGGTGCGGGTGACGGACAGGGCCGCGCCGGGCGGGATGCGGCGCTGGTCGGCCTCGGCCGGCACGAACCAGGCCGTCTCGCCGTCCTGCGGGTGGACGGCCAAGGCGAAGCCGAAACTCGACAGCGGCGCCGTCAGCACTTCCGTCCACTGCGCCCCGTTGTCCGTGCTGCGCCAGATGCCACAGTGATGCTGGCACCACAGCGTATCGGGCGCGCCGGGACAGCGCACGATGCGGTGCGGGTCCTGCACGGCCTGGTTGTCGGCCAGTTCCGGCGGCATGTAGGCCGCGTTCATACCTTTGCCGCGCAGCGTCCAGCTGGCGCCGCCGTCCGTCGTCAGCCAGGCCCCGCCGCACGACACGCCCACCAGCACCGAACGGCTGTCGCGCGGATCGACGCAGATGCTGTGGATGCCGGGCACATCGTAGCCGCCGCCGAACCACTGTGCGCGCTCGGGCGCGTTCCACAGCGACTCCACCAGCTGCCACGTCTGGCCCCGGTCGGCCGAGCGGAACAGGCCGCCGGGCAGGGTGCCGGCCCACAACACGCCGGGCTCGTCGGCGCCGCCGGCCGCCAGCGACCAGATCTGCCTGAGTTTCCATTCCACCTTGTCCTGGCTATCCTCCGGCTTGGCCGGATAGGCCGGCACGCCCACTTCCGTCCACGTGTCACTGCCGGCGTCGAGCCGATGCAGCTTGGTGCCGAAATGGCCCAGGTTGAGCGCCGCGTACAGGGCGCCGTCGCGCGCATCGGGCAGCACCATGGACACCGGGTCGCCCAGGAAGTGGCTGGCGCCCAACTGCCAGACGCCGTTCGCCGGCGCCAGTTCGAACAAACCCTTGCGGGTACCAAGAAAGGCGCGTGCTGCCATGTCAACCTCCGGAAAGCGCTTGCAGGATATACACCCGGGAATCGGGACGCAGGGCATCGTCGAGCCGCTGGCGCTCGCGCGTGCGCTGGCCGTCGATGAAGATGACGACGTTCTCGCGCAAATGGCCCTGCTCGTCGAGCACGTAGCCGCGCAGCCGGGGCTGGCCGGCGAAGGCGTCGTCCAGCGCGCCGCGCAAGTCCGGGGCGGCAGTGTCCACCTCGGGCACGGGCAGGAAACGGGCCAGCTGCTGGGTAAAGATCAGGTGCGCCATCGCCGTTATGAATTCGTCATCGAAACAACGATTCTAACGCGGTTCGGACGGAGGCCGGTCTACAATTGAACCGTGCCAACCACCGGAGCGCATCATGTCGATTACCCCGCAACAACTGGAATTGCTGATGGAGGAAGTGGAGCAGGAAGACCCGATCGACTTTGCCGACCTGCCGTTCAACGAACACGAGCTGCGCGCCCTGATCGCCAACCATCTGTGCGAGATGGCGGACGCGATGGAGAACTTCAGCGAGGAAGACAAACAGCTGACGTTGCTGGCCGTGGCCGCAAAGCTGGTGCTCGAGAACATGGTCCTCAACATCCAGCTGCTGCGCCGCCACGGCCTGCCCATGAGCGAGAGCAC
>JAZJZQ010000050.1:15849-17584 GCA_040389625.1 Pseudomonadota bacterium
GGCCCGGTGTTGGCCCGGTGTTGGCCCGGAATTGGCCCGATCGCGGCCCCGGCGGCGTTCCCGGCCCGATGCTACACTGACGCCACCTCAGCCATCCCCGTCCGCGCCATGCACGAACAGCTCGACAACATTTTCTGGCACGCCCTGAGCGGCCCCCAGGCGCAGTTCGCCAGCGGCGCCGGCGCCGCGCGCCGTTATGCTGCCGGCTTTTCCCCCATCATTGCCTTTGCCGAACCGGAACAACCCGACTTCGCGGCCCTGGCGCCCTATTGCGCGCCGGGCGAACGGTTCTATTGCGCCGGCTGGTCCGGCAGCGCGCCGGACGGCTGGAGCGTGGAAGTGGAAGCGACCATGGTCTGCATGGTGTGGAACGGCCCCCTGCCCGCCACCGACGCGGCGCCGGACGCCATCCCGCTGGGACCGGAACACGTAGACCAGGCCGTGGCGCTGGCCGCGCTGACCAGGCCCGGCCCGTTCGGCCCCCGCACCATCGAACTGGGCGACTACTACGGCTATTTCGACGGTTCGCGCCTGATCGCCATGGCCGGCGAGCGCACCTGCGCCCGGGGCCTGCGCGAAATCAGCGGCGTCTGCACCCATCCCGACTTCCAGGGCCGGGGCCTGGCGCGGCGCCTGATGAACAAGCTGATACGGCGCCAAATGCTGCGCGACGAGAAATCCTACCTGCACGTGATGCAAGCCAACGAAGCGGCCCACCAGCTCTACCTGCGCATGGGCTTTGCGGACTACCGGGTAACGGTGGTGCGGGTGGTGGCCAGGGCCGGCTAGCGCGGCCTCGCCGTCAGGCCGTCTTTTTGGCCGCCGGGGCGATCAGGACCAGGTCCGTCTCGGCCAGCGCCACGCAGGGCAGGATGTAGCCCTCGCGTTTTTCATCCAGGCTCAGGCCCGGCCACTCGATGCGGTAGCGCACGCTGCCGCTGCGCAGCTGGCAGAGGCAGGTGCGGCAAGTGCCGTTGCGGCAGGAACTGGGCAGGCGGATGCCGGCCTGTTCGGCCGCCGCCAGCACGGTCGTCCCGGGCGCCGCCTCGAATTCCCATCCCTTGCCTTCCAGCGTGATACGCCGCACCGCCGTGTCCATCATCCACCGCCCCGTTATCCTCGAAGCGACATGATAATGGGAAACGGCGGGCGGCGTGCCGCAGAGGCTTTCAGCCTCAGGCCAGTTGCCGCAGCGGTTGCCGCGCCTGGCCCGGCGGCCGGGGCGGCCCGCGGCGCTGGGCCGGCGCCGTGCCGGCAACGGTCGCCGGCGCGCGCACGGCCTGCAGCTTGAACACGGCCATGGCTTGCGACACGTGCTGCGCCTGCTGCGCCAGGTTGCCGGCCGCGGCGGCGGCCTGCTCCACCAGCGCCGCGTTCTGCTGCGTCAGGTCGTCGATCTGGACCACGGCCATGTTGACCTGGCCGATGCCGTGGCTTTGCTCGCGGGTGGCGGTGGAAATTTCGTCCATCACCTGCGTCACCTGGCACACGGAAGCGATCACTTCATGCATGGTGGCGCCGGCGCTGCTGGTGAGCGCCGCGCCCGCGTTGACCTTGACGATGGACAGGTCGATCAGCTGCTTGATCTCATGGGCCGCAGTGGCCGCGCGCTGGGCCAGGCTGCGCACCTCGCCCGCCACCACGGCGAATCCGCGGCCCTCCTCGCCGGCGCGGGCCGCCTCCACGGCCGCGTTCAGGGCCAGGATATTGGTCTGGAAGGCGATGCCGTCGATCA
>JAZJZQ010000051.1:0-1616 GCA_040389625.1 Pseudomonadota bacterium
ACGAGATCGGCTTCGTGCTGAACGACGTGCCCAACAAGATCGGCCTGTCCGGCCACACCGATTCGACGCCTTACATGAGCGACGCCGGCTACAGCAACTGGGAACTGTCGGCCGACCGCGCCAACGCGTCGCGCCGGGCCCTGATCGCCGGCGGCATGAACGAGAACAAGATCCTGCGCGTGGTGGGCCTGGCGTCGGCCGCCCACCTCGACAAGCAAGACCCCTTCAACCCGATCAACCGCCGCATCAGCATCATCGTGATGAACAAGAAGACGGAAGAAAACGTGATGCGCGACGGCGCCAAAATCGACGTCGGCCCGGCCGAACCCGCAACCAGGGCGGCGGCCGCCGCAGCCGGCAAATGATGGCCGGCGCGGTGCGCAAAGTATGAGCAGAACAACGAGACAGTTATGACGAGAAAAAAGATACTTGGCTCACATGTCAAACGCCTGTTGTCCGGCGTGTCCGACCACGGGCGGCGCCACCTGACGGAGGTGGAGACGGACCTGATCCAGACCGGCCTGCTGCTGGAGGAAGCGATCGAGAAGCTGACCTTCAACTTCATGGCCATCCACCAGGCCGTGGAAGCGGAACAGGACACCATCCGCCTGCTGCTGGCCGGCGGCACGCCCACGGCCGAGCAGAAGGCCAGGCTGGAGGAATTGCACGCCCAGGTGGGCAGCCACGTCAACGCGGCCATCACCAGCATGCAGTTCCAGGACATGACGAGCCAGCTGATCGATCGCACCCTGAAGCGCGTGACGGGCTTGCGCGAATTTCTCGGCACCCTGGGCGCCCATGGCGCCGAAATGCTGCCCGAGAGCGACAACGAGGAAATCGTGGCCTTGCTGGGCAAGGTCAGCATGGCGCTGGCGATACAGAGCCTGGAATTGCGCAGCGTGCTGCGCAAGGCCGTCAGTCAAAAACACCTGGAGAGCGGCGACATCGAGCTGTTCTAGCCCGGTGCGGCGTATCGATCGTTTAAAAAGAGGGGGCCGCCTGGCCCCGGAATTGAAGAGTGAGAGCAAAGATGGCTAAAACAATACTTGCAGTTGATGATTCCAGTTCCCTGCGCCAGATGGTGGCCTTCAGCCTCAAGGCGGCCGGCTACCTGGTGGTGGAGGCAGTCGACGGCCAGGACGGTCTGGAAAAAGCCAAGCTGCAAACAGTGGACCTGGTGCTGACCGACCAGAACATGCCGCGCATGGACGGCCTGCAGCTGATCAAGCTGCTGCGCGAACTGCCGGCCTACCAGAAGGTGCCGATCCTGATGCTGACCACGGAATCGTCCGACGAAATGAAGTCCAAGGGCCGCGCCGCCGGCGCCAACGGCTGGCTGGTCAAGCCGTTCGACCCGCAGCGCCTGATCGAGGTTGTGAAAAAGGTCATCGGCTGATGAAGCGAGTGCACTGATGCAAAGCGAACTTCACGGAGTATCACCATGACCATCGATATTAGCCAGTTTTTCCAGGTCTTCTTCGATGAAGCCGAGGAACTGCTGGCTGAAATGGAGCGGCTGCTGTTGGCCGTTAACATCGACGCCCCCGATGCCGAAGACCTCAACGCGATCTTCCGCACCGCCCATTCCGTCAAGGGCGGCGCCTCCACGTTCGGCG
>JAZJZQ010000052.1:0-4361 GCA_040389625.1 Pseudomonadota bacterium
CTGCTGATGCTCGACACGCTGGCCCATGGCCGCGAAGCCATCGTCTCGCGCGGCGAACTGGTGGAAATCGGCGGCGCCTTCCGCATCCCGGACATCATGCAGCGTGCCGGCGCCACGCTGCGCGAAGTGGGCAGCACCAACCGCACCCACCTGGCCGACTACGTCAAGGCGGCCGGAGCGCAGACGGCGCTGCTGCTCAAGGTCCATTGCAGCAATTACGCCATCACCGGCTTTACCAAGAGCGTGGAGGTGGCCGAACTGGCGCCGCTGGCACGCAGCCGGCAGATCCCGCTGGCGGTGGACCTGGGCAGCGGCACGCTGGTCGACCTGGAACAATACGGCCTGCCGCATGAGACGACGGTACGCGAGACCATCGCCGCCGGCGCCGACCTGGTCACGTTCAGCGGCGACAAGCTGCTGGGCGGGCCGCAGTGCGGCATCATCGCCGGCCGCGCCGACCTGATCGCGCAGATCAAGCGCAACCCGCTCAAGCGCGCGCTGCGCGTCGGCAAGCTGACACTGGCCGCGCTGGCGCCCGTGCTGGCCCTGTACCGCGCGCCCGACCTGCTGCCCGAACGCCTGACCACACTACGCCTGCTCACGCGCCCGGCCGCCGACATGCGCGCGCAGGCGCAAGCCATCCTGCCGCTGCTGCAACGCGTGCTGGGCGCCGGCTACGAAGTGCGCGACGAAGCCATGACGAGCCAGATCGGCAGCGGCGCGTTACCGGTGGACCTGTTGCCCAGCCACGGCCTGAGCGTGCGCGCCGCGCCCGGCTCGCGCATCGGCGACGCGCTGGGCGTGCTGGAGCGGCGCCTGCGCGCCCTGCCCGCCCCCGTGGTCGGGCGCATTGCGCAGGATGCGCTGTGGCTGGACCTGCGCTGCCTCGATAGCGGCCAGCAGGAACGCTTCATGCTGCAACTGGAACAGCTGGCCATATGATCGTCGGCACGGCAGGCCATATCGACCATGGCAAGACCACCCTCACGCGCGCGCTGACGGGCGTCGATACCGACCGCCTGAAGGAAGAAAAGGCGCGCGGCATTTCCATCGAACTCGGATACGCCTATCTGCCGCTGGACAACGGCGACGTGCTGGGCGTGATCGACGTGCCGGGCCACGAAAAATTCATCCGCACCATGGCGGCCGGCGTGACCGGCATCGACTATGCGCTGCTGGTGGTGGCGGCCGACGACGGCATCATGCCGCAAACACTGGAGCACCTGGCCATCCTGCGCCTGCTGGGCGTACGGCGCGGGGCCGTGGCCCTGACCAAGGCCGACCGCGCCGACGCACCACGGCTGGCGCAAGTGGAAACGGAAGTAGGCGCCCTGCTGGCAGCCATGGACTTCGATGACGTGCCCCTGTTCCGCACCAACGCCACGGCAGCGGGCGACGCCGGTGTGGCGGCACTGCTGGCGCACCTTGCCGACGCGGCCCGCAAGCTGCCCGCGCGCGACGAACAGCGCCTGTTCCGGCTGGGCGTGGACCGCGTGTTCACGCTGGCCGGGCAAGGCACCGTCGTCACCGGCACCGCGCTGGCCGGCAGCGTGCGCGTGGGCGACGTGCTGCAACTGGCGCCGGGCGGCCAGCAAGTGCGCGTGCGCAGCATCCACGCGCAAAACCGCGCCACGGAGCGCGGCCTGGCAGGCCAGCGGCTGGCGCTGAACCTGGGCGGCGTGGCGCACGAGCAGATCGCCCGCGGCAGTTGGATCGTATCGCCTGCGCTGGCCGAGTGCGGCGAGCGTTTCGACGCCGATTTATCCCTGCTGGCCGGCGCCGGCGCGCCGCTCAAGTCGTGGTCGCCTCTGCACGTCCATCTGGGCGCGGCCCACCACATGGCGCACGTGGTGCCGCTGGACTGCGACGCGGTGACTCCCGGCCATACCGGTCGCGTGCAGCTGGTGCTCGACGCGCCCGTGCATGCAGTGCCAGGCGACCGCTTCGTGATCCGCAACGCGCAGGCCAGCGCCACCATTGGCGGCGGCGTCGTACTGGATCCGTTCGGGCCGGCCCGCAAGCGGCGCAGCAGCGAGCGCCTGGCGTGGCTGGATGCCATGTCCAGCTATGTCGCCAGCGGCGAGCTGGCCGCGCTGCTGGCCTGCAGTCCGCGCGGCCTGCGCCTGTCTGCGCTGACCCGCCTGTCGCTGCTGCCGGCGGACCGCATCGCCGTGCCGCCGGACGCGGTACGCATCGCGCTGACGGGAGGCGACGTACTGCTGATCGGCAGCGCCAGCATGCTATCGCTGCAGGAACGCGCCATTGCCGCACTGGCCCAATTCCATGCCCGCGCCCCGGATGAGGCGGGACCGGAACTGTGGCGGCTCAAGCGCATCGTGGCGCCCGATGCGGAGGACAGGCTGTGGAGCGAACTGGTGGAGCAGCTGATCGCGGCAGGACGAATTTGCCGGCGCGGCCGCAGCCTGCACCTGCCCAGCCACAGCATCGAACTCAATGCGCAGGACCAGGCACTGGCGACACCCTTGCTGGCAGCGCTGCTGGCGGGCGGCTACGACCCGCCCTGGGTACGCGACCTGGCGCGCGAAAACAGCATGCAGGAAGCGGAGGTGCGCCGCCTGCTGCGCAAATTGAACCGCAGCGGCGAAGTGGGGCAAGTGGTGCCGGACCTGTTCTACCATCCGGCCCGGCTGGCCGAACTGGCGGACATGGTGGCGGCCCTGCCCGAAGCGCAGGCCGCATCGTTCCGCGACGCCGCGGCGCTGGGCCGCAAGCGCGCCGTCCAGCTGTTGGAATACTTCGACCGGGTCGGCTATACTCGGCGGGTAGGCAACATCCATTTAATACGGCCCAACGCCGTATGGTCTTAGCGACATTGGCGCCCCGCCTTGGCGCACCGCCTTGGCGTACCACGAGGAAGGCATACTCATCCGGTGATGGGGCCGGGCTTCAAACCCGGTGGGGGGCGTCAGCCGCTCCCTCGTAAGTTCGACTCCTACTGCCTTCCGCCCCTCCCCTGTGCGCTTGCGCTTAACGGGTGATGGTCTCGACTACCAGGTCCACCGTCGCGTCGAAGCGCTCCTGCTCCACCAGCAATGACCACAGCCGGTTATGCTCCGCGCCCGGCACCACATGCAGCCGGCGCGAACGGGTCCGCCCGGCCGCGTCGAACAGGCGCTGCGGAATTTCCGGCGGAATCACGGCATCGTGTTCGGCCGCGATCACCAGCAAGGCGCCCTCGAAGCGCGCCAGGATCTGCCAGGCGTCGCTGTCCACCCAGCTACGCTCGCGGCGGATGATGGCGGAAAAATCCGGACCGAATGGCACGTCATAGGCGGCCGGGGTGAAGACACCAGGCACCATCAGCACCAGCGCGTCGACCTCATGCTGCTCCGTGAGCTTGATGGCGTTGTAGGCGCCCATGCTGGCGCCGAACACCGTCAACGGCTCCGGCAGGGCGCGCGCCGCCAGCACCGCCTGCGCCTGGCGCGTTCGGCTGGCGACCGACGATTGCGCCAGCGTGCCGCCCGTTTCCCCGTGACCGATGCAATCGAAGCAGGTCGATCCCACGCCCCGCTCTTGCAGCGCGCGGCGCAGCAGGCGATGGCCATGGCGCGAACTGCTGCCCGCGCCATGCAGATACAGCGTATGGTTCGACAGCCGGCCGGGGAAATGGTCGCCCTTGAGCTGCCAGTCGCCGTACGCGGCGCTGAAGTCCTCCACCAAAGGCGCTTGCCCGCTCAATGCGCCCCCCGCTCCGCCGCCAGTTTCTCGGCCAGCGTCTTGCGTGCCTCCGCCACCAGCTGTTTGCAGCCGTTCGGATCGCCCAGCAATGCATGGGGCTTGCCGCCCGCTTTCGCGATTTTCTCCCACATGCCGCTGAAGCCGGGATGCACGGTCAGCAGGATGTCGCAAGGTTGCGCCGCCAGGGTGGCGAAGCTGTGTTCAAAGTCCTGCAGCACCGTCGGATAGCGCGTGTTGTCGCTGAACTTGAAGTCGTCGCTGGCGTAGGGGTTGATGCTGTCGGCGTACACGATGGCGACGCAGCGCCCCTGTTCGCAGGCATCCCAGGTCCAGCTCACGCCGCCCTGCGTGTGGCCGGGCGTGAAGCGGGCCGTCAGGCGGTTGGCGCCCAGCGTCACCACTTCGCCGTCGTGCACGGCGCGCACGTGGGCCACGGGCGGATATGGCGTAGTGTCTTTGTACTGCGGATCTTCCGCTCCCATCTTGCCCCGCTCCATGGCCTGGGCGGCGGACGGGCTGCCCAGCACGGTGGCGCCGCTCATGCGTTGCAGTTCGGCGATACCGCCGGCGTGGTCCACGTGCGCGTGTGAATTGAGGATGAACTTGATGTCTTCCACCCGGAAGCCCAGCGCGCGCACGCTGGCGGCGATGTGCTGCGC
>JAZJZQ010000053.1:0-2307 GCA_040389625.1 Pseudomonadota bacterium
CCTTCGGTTAGAATGGCGGGCATTTCCCTCCCGCTTGGCAACCAAGGATAAGTATGAGACTCGTGCGTTACGGCCGTCCCGGCAAAGAGAAACCTGGCCTGATCGATGACTTCGGCAAGCTGCGCGACCTGTCGGGCGTGATCGCCGACATCGACGCCGACCAGCTGTCGCCCAAGGCCCTGCGCAAGCTGGCCAAGCTCGATCCCGAGACGCTGCCGGCCGTGCGCGGCAATCCCCGCTTCGGCGTGCCGCTGGCCAAGGTGGGCAAGTTCATCGGCATCGGCCTCAACTACTCGGACCACGCGGCCGAAGCGGGCATGCCCGTGCCCAAGGAACCGATCGTGTTCATGAAGGCCATCTCCTGCCTGAACGGGCCGGACGATCCCGTCATGCTGCCGCAAGGGTCGAAGAAGACCGACTGGGAAGTGGAGCTGGGCGTGGTGATCGGCACCCGCGCGCAATACGTGAGCGAGGAAGAGGCGCTGCAGTACGTGGCTGGCTACTGCGTCGTCAACGACCTGTCCGAGCGCGCGTTCCAGCTCGAACGTGGCCCGCAGTGGGACAAGGGCAAGGGCTGCGACACCTTCGGCCCCGTCGGCCCGTGGCTGGTGACCAAGGACGACGTCTACGACGTGCAGCAGCTGGACCTGTACCTGGACCTGAACGGCAAGCGCATGCAGACCGGCAGCACGGCCACCATGATCTTCAGCGTGGCCCAGCTGGTGAGTTACCTGTCGAAGTTCATGACGCTGGAGCCGGGCGACATCATCGCCACCGGTACTCCGCCCGGCGTGGGCCAGGGCCGCAAGCCGCAGCGCTTCCTGAAGAAGGGCGACCAGCTGCGGCTGGGCATCGCCGGTCTCGGTGAACAGCAGGCCGACGTCATCGCCTGGCAGGCGCGCGCCTGACGCAGAAAAGAATCGGGGACGTAACAAGGTTTTTCCAAGCAGGAAAACCGTGTTACGTCCCCGATTTTGCTAACGCACGCGGGCCAGCGCCCGCGCCAGCGCTTCGCCCAGCCGCGCCACGATCTCGGCCAGGTCGGCCTCGGTGGCGATGAAGGGCGGCGCCAGCAGGATATGGTCGCCGCGCCGGCCGTCGATGGTGCCGCCCATGGGATAGACCATCAGGCCGCACGCCATGGCCTGCTCCTTGACGGCCGCATGCAGTTTCAACTCCGGCGCGAACGGCTCCTTGCTGTCGCGTTCGCGCACCAGTTCCAGTCCCAACAACAGGCCGCGGCCGCGGATGTCGCCCACGTGCGGATGGGCGCCGAAGGTGCGTTCCAGCATGCGCCGCAGGGCCGCGCCGCGCACGGCCACCTGGGCCAGCAGGTCGTCGCGCCGTATCACCTGCTGCACCGCCAGCGCGGCGGCGGCCGCCACCGGATGGCCCATGTAGGTATGCCCATGCTGGAACACGCCGCTGCCGTCGCGCAGGCGCGCCACCACGGGCGCGCGCGCCAGCACGGCGCCGATGGGCGCGTAGCCTGCGCCTAAGCCTTTACCCAGCGCCACCAGGTCCGGCACCACGTCTTCCTGCTCGATCGCATACAGGGTGCCGGTACGGCCCATGCCGCACATGACCTCGTCGGCGATCAGCAGGATGCCGTATTTGTCGCACAGCGCGCGCACGCCGCGGAAGTAGCCCGGCGTGGGCGGCACGGCGCCGCCGGTGGCGCCCACCACCGGCTCGGCGCAGAAGGCGATCACCCGTTCCGGCCCCGTCTCCACGATGCACGCTTCCAGTTCCGCCAGCAGGCAGAGGGTGTAGTCGTCCACGCTCTGGCCGGGGGCGCGGTCGCGGTATTCGTAGCAGGGCGCCACGCGCGCCACGTCCATCAGCAGCGGCGCGAAATGCTGGCGGCGCCACTCATTGCCGCCCAGGGCCAGCGCGCCCAGCGTGTTGCCGTGGTAGCTCTGGCGGCGGGCGATGAACACGGTGCGCTCGGGCTGGCCCGCTTCCACGAAATACTGGCGCGCCAGCTTGAGCGCCGTCTCGATCGCCTCCGAACCGCCCGACACCAGGTAGACATGATCGAGGTCGCCCGGCGCGTCCGCCGCCAGCCGGTGCGCCAGTTCCTCGGCCACCTGGGTGGTGAAGAAGGAGGTGTGGGCGTAGGCGTTGCGGTCGATCTGGGCGTGCATGGCGGCCAGCACGTCGGGATGGCCGTGGCCCAGCGAGGACACGGCCGCGCCGCCGCTGGCATCGAGATAGCTGTTGCCGCTGGCGTCATGCACCAGCATGCCGGAGGCGCCGGCGGCAACGGGCGGGCAGTGGCGCAGGTTGCGGTGGATGATGTGGCTG
>JAZJZQ010000054.1:0-6052 GCA_040389625.1 Pseudomonadota bacterium
GCGTAGGGATTTGTTGCTTCGTCAATTGCTACTCCAAAATTCCAAGACAGAAAAACAGGGACGAAAAAAATGGGGACGTACCCCATTTTCGCCAAAAGAACGAAAAAGAGACGCAACACGAGTTCCGGCGTCTTCCGGAAAAATGTGTTACCTCCCCATTTTTTGCAGCACCCGCAATTTTTAAAAAAATGGGGTACGTCCCCATTTTTTTGTGGCTTATTCCTGCGGGGTGGTTTCCTTGAACTTGCCGTAGCTCATCAGCTTTTCGTGGCGCGCTTCCAGCAGGTCCTTGGTCTTCATGCCGTGGAACTGGCGCAGCGAGTCGGCCAGCGCGCGCTTGAGCAAGGTTGCCATCTGCTTGGGGTCGCGGTGGGCGCCGCCCAGCGGTTCGGTGACGATCTTGTCGATCAGGCCCATCGCTTTCAGGCGGTGCGCCGTCAGGCCCAGCGCTTCGGCCGCGTCGGCGGCGCGCTCGGAGGTCTTCCACAGGATGGAGGCGCAGCCTTCCGGCGAAATCACGGAGTAGGTCGAGTATTGCAGCATCAGCACGGCGTCGCCCACGGCGATCGCCAGCGCGCCGCCCGAGCCGCCTTCGCCGATGATGGTGGCGATCAGCGGCACTTTCAGTTCCGCCATCACGTACAGGTTATGGCCGATCGCTTCCGACTGGCCGCGCTCTTCAGCATCGATGCCGGGGAAGGCGCCCGGGGTGTCGACGAAGGTGAACACGGGAATGCCGAACTTTTCGGCCAGCTTCATCAGGCGCATGGCCTTGCGGTAGCCTTCCGGCTTGGGCATGCCGAAATTGCGCATGGCGCGCTCTTTGGTGTCGCGGCCCTTCTGGTGGCCGATCACCATGCACGCCTGGCCGTTGAAGCGGGCCAGGCCGCCCACCACCGACAGGTCGTCGGCGTAGCTACGGTCGCCGTGCAGTTCATGGAAGTCGGTGAAGATTTCGTTCACGTAGTCCATGGTGTAGGGGCGTTGCGGATGGCGCGCGATCTGCGCGACCTGCCAGGGGGTCAGCTTGGCGTAGATGTCCTTGGTCAGCTGCTGGCTCTTCTTGGCCAGGCGGTCGATCTCTTCGGAGATGTCGACGGCCGAATCGTCTTGCACGAAACGCAGCTCTTCGATCTTGGAATCGAGTTCCGCGATCGGTTGCTCAAAATTGAGGAAAGTCGTTTTAGTCATTGTACCTCCGTGTTTATGCTCGACCGGGCGGGCAGAAAAATGCCTCGCTCAGCGATTAGAGTCATTATTCTACAGGAACCGGGTCCAGACTACGCCATAAGTACCAGGTGGCGACCGTGCGCCAGGGGTCCCAATTGGCCGAAACCTCGCGCGCATCGCTGCGCGAGACGGGTTCGCCGGAAAAATAATTGACGCTGATGCCCTGGATCAGGCCAGCGTCGTCGAGTGGCAAGACGTTGGGGCGCAGCAGGTTAAAGATCAGGAACATCTCCGCCGTCCAGCGCGTGATACCGCGGATCTGCACCAGTTCGGCGATCACCGCTTCGTCGTCCATCTGGTCCCACTGGCTGGCGTGCACGCGGCGCGCCTTGAAGTGGTCGGCCAGGTCGAGAATGTATTCGGTCTTGCGCTTGGACAGGCCGCAGCCGGCCAGCTGCTCGGCGCCGGCCTTGAGCACCTGGGCCGGGGTGCACTTGGGACAGGCCAGCAGCAGCTTGCGCCAGGCCGTGTCGGCCGCCTTGGTGCTCACTTGCTGTCCCACGATGGAACGGGCCAGGGTGGTGAACGGGTCGTCATGGCCGACCAGGTGCAGGTCGCCAAATTGCGGGATCAGCTTCTTCATGATGCGGTCCCGCTTCATCAGCTCGATCTTGGCGTCTTCCCAGTACGGCGGCACGGCCGCCGCCGCGGCTGCGCCGCCTACGTTCATCTCCTTGGCGGAAACCATTATGCGCGGCGCCAGTTGGTGCTGCCGTCAGGCTTGTCTTCGAGGATGATGCCGGCCGCCAGCAGCTCGGCGCGAATCTGGTCCGATTCGGCGAAGTTGCGGGCCTGCTTGGCGGCCTTGCGGCGCGCGATGGCGTCGTCGATGGCCGCTTCGTCCAGCCCCTCCGCCTGGCCTACGCTGGCCTGGCGGAATTGCTGTGGCGTGCGCTCGAGCAGGCCGATCACGCCGGCCAGGCCCTTGAGCTGGCGCGCCAGCACGGGCGACTTGGACTTGTTCAGTTCCGTCACCAGGTCGAACAGCGCGGCCACGGCCAGCGGCGTGTTGAAGTCGTCGTTCATCGCGTCGGCGAAGCGGCGGGCATGTTCCTCGTTCCAGTCCAGCGGCAAGCCGTCGCCGTCCACGCCGTCGAGCGCCGTGTACAGGCGCGTGAGGGCGCCGCGGGCGTCGTCCAGGTGGGCGTCCGAGTAATTGAGCGGGCTGCGGTAGTGGGCGCGCAGGATGAAGAAGCGCACCACTTCCGCGTCGTATTTTTTCAGCACGTCGCGGATGGTGAAGAAGTTACCCAGCGATTTGGACATCTTTTCGTTATCGACCCGCACGAAGCCGTTGTGGATCCAGTAGTTGACCATGGTGTGGCCGAACGCGCCCTCGGACTGGGCGATCTCGTTCTCATGGTGCGGGAACTGCAGGTCGGCGCCGCCGCCGTGGATGTCGAACTGTTCGCCCAGCAGCGCGCACGACATGGCCGAGCACTCGATGTGCCAGCCGGGACGGCCCTTGCCCCACTTGGAATCCCACTTGACCTCTTCCGGCTCCGATTCCTTGGACGACTTCCACAGCACGAAGTCGAGCGGATCGCGCTTGCCCGTGTTGACGTCCACCCGCTCGCCGGCGCGCAGGTCGTCCAGCGACTTGCCCGACAGCCGGCCGTATTGGGGGAAGTTGCGCACGGCGTAGTTGACGTCGCCGTCGGCGCCCTGGTAGGCCAGGTCCTTGCTCTCGAGCTGCTCGATCAGGGCCAGCATCTGCGGCACGTACTGGGTCGCGCGCGGCACCTGGGTGGGCGGCAGGATGCCCAGCGCCGTCGTGTCCTCGTCCATGTAGCGGGTGAAGCGGGCCGTCAGCTGGGAGATCGATTCGCCGTTCTCGACGGCGCGCTTGATGATCTTGTCGTCAATGTCGGTGATGTTGCGCACATAGTTGACGTCGTAGCCGCTGGCGCGCAGCCAGCGGTAGATCACGTCGAACGCCATCATCATGCGGGCGTGGCCGATGTGGCAGTAATCGTAGATGGTCATGCCGCAGACATACATGCCTACTTTGCCGGCCACCATGGGCACGAAGGTCTGCTTGTCACGCGCCAGCGTGTTGTAAATCTTTAAATTGCTCATCGGGCTCTTGCAGTTGTGCAGCACCGGTCAGTCAGGCAATACGACGCCGTGGCGCGCGCACTGGGGAGTGCGGCGCCGGCACGCGTCTTGTCGCCTTGGAAACTGACGGGTCCTCGTTATTGTTCTTTTTTCCAACCTTGTCGGGTTAGAATGGAACGTCGTCGTCAAGTATAGCATTGATAAAATCCCGGCTGGCCCGATATACCTGAGGTTTTTTGCAGCCCCCTGCGAATATTCAAGTTCTTTACTTTTTAGCACATCTTTACTGACCAGGAACCCAACATGCATGCAACACTGCAACGCCACCTGCCCGGCCGCTTGTCCGTCTATGCCAAATTCATGAGCCTGTTCGCGGGCGTCGCCCTGTCCGGCGCCGTGCTGGCGGCCGACGCCACGCCGCAAGTGTCGATGAAGACCAGCATGGGCGAGATCGTCGTCCAGCTGGACCACGACAAGGCCCCCAAGACGGTCGACAACTTCCTGCAATACGTGAAAAGCGGCCACTACGCGGGCACCATCTTCCACCGCGTGATCGACGGCTTCATGATCCAGGGCGGCGGCTTCGACGCCAAGCTCAAGCAAAAACCGACGAAAAAACCGGTGCAGAACGAGGCCAACAACGGCCTCACCAACGCCCCCTACACCATCGCCATGGCCCGCACGGCCGATCCGCACTCGGCCACGGCCCAGTTCTTCATCAACGTGGCCGACAACGACGCCCTGAACTACCCGGGCCGCGACGGCTTCGGCTACACCGTGTTCGGCAAGGTGGTCAAGGGCCAGGAAGTGGTCGACAAGATCAAAGGCGTGCTGGTGGACGACAAGGGCATGTTCCAGAATGTGCCCGTGGTGCCGGTGGTGATTACCTCGGCCACGATTTTGAAGACCCCTGTGCAGCCAAAACTGTAAAATAGCGGTTTGGCCCCGGCCAGACGCACTGCGCGCGCCGGCACAGTACTTATAACAACTCACCACATGGATTTATTATGACGACCGTAATCATCACCACCAACATGGGCAAGATCACCGCCGAACTGGACGCTGAAAAAGCACCGAAAACGGTTGAGAACTTCCTGGCCTACATGAACGCCGGCCACTACAACAACACCATCTTCCACCGCGTGATCGACGGTTTCATGATCCAGGGCGGCGGTTTCGAGCCAGGCATGAAGCAAAAGCCGGCCGACACCACGGTGGAAAACGAAGCCAAGAACGGCCTGAAGAACGAGCCCTACACCCTGGCCATGGCCCGTACCTCGGCCCCGCACTCGGCTTCGGCCCAGTTCTTCATCAACGTCAAGAACAACAGCTTCCTGGACTACCCAGGCCAGGACGGCTGGGGCTACGCCGTGTTCGGCAAGGTCACCGACGGCATGGACGTAGTGGACGCGATCCGCAAGGTCAAGACCACCCGCAGCGGCATGTTCGCCGACGTGCCGGCGGAAGACGTGATCATCGAGAAAGTGGAAGCGGCCGCCTAAGCGGCGTTTGAACCAGGGCCGCCGCTGCCGCAGCGGCTGCCTTCCCCGGAACGGAAACATGGGCGCCCCCGCCGCCGTTTCCGGCCCGCGGACAGCCGGGGCGCCAGCGGCGCCCCGGCTACATTCCGGAAATCCTGCAATGCCTACACCGCGCCCGCTAGCGTTATTCATCTCCGACCTGCACCTGCAAGCGTCCCACCCGCACACCACCGACGCCTTCCTGGCCTTCCTGGAGCAGCACGCGCGCCACGCGCAGCAACTGTACCTGCTGGGCGACCTGTTCGAATACTGGGCCGGCGACGACGACCTGTCCGATCCTTATCATCAGCGCATCATCGCCGCCTTGCGCCGCCTGGCCGATGCCGGCGTGACCGTGTACTGGATCGCCGGCAACCGCGACTTCCTGGTCGGCGCCGGCTTCGCGCAGGTGGCCGGATTGACCCTGCTGCCGGAAATCCACGTGACCGACATCGGCGGCCAGCGCGTGGTGCTGCTGCATGGCGACGCCCAGTGCACCGACGACACCAAGTACATGGAATTTCGCGCCATGGTGCGCCAACCCGCATGGCAGCAGCAGTTCGTGGCCATGCCGCTGGCCCAGCGCAAGGCCATCATCGCCGGCATGCGCGAGCATAGCCGCAAGGACCAGGGCAGCAAGTCCTATGAGATCATGGATGTGGCGCCGCAGGCCATCGCCGCCGTCTTCGCCGACACGGGCGCGCGCATCATGATCCACGGCCACACCCACCGCCCTGCCCTGCACACGGTGGGCGACACGCGCCGCTACGTGCTGTCGGACTGGGAGCCGGACGCCAGCCCGCCGCGCGGCGGCTGGATCGCCATCGACGCGCAAGGCGCCGTCACCCGCCACAACCTCGATGGCACGCCGGCCGCCTGACTGCCCGACGGGAATGAACGATTTGATATCGGCGTGACTTTCCCCTGAGCGCTGCATATAATCGGTAGCATATGCCTACCGTCCCGAATTACGCGCGCCCCGCCATGCTGGCAGCGTTACTGCTGCTGGGCGGAAGCGTCGCAGCGTGGGCCGCGCCCATCATCACCGTGAGCTGGCGCGACAAGCCGCCTTACCACTACCTGGACAACGGCGTCCCCAAGGGCTTTTTGCTGGAACGTACGCAGGCCATCTTCGCCGCAGCCGGCATCGCCACCCGCCTCGCGCCCGAACCGCAGAAACGGATCTGGGCCAATTTCAGCCACGGCGCCACCAACTACTGCTCGTTCAGCTGGTATCGCCTGCC
>JAZJZQ010000055.1:0-1807 GCA_040389625.1 Pseudomonadota bacterium
ACCAGAAGTATGGCCGCACCATCCTGGTGGGCGCGAACTACAAGTTCTAAGCCTACAGGCCGCGACAGCGGAGCAATGAAAAAAACCTCGTCCTGCAAGGGACGAGGTTTTTTTTATGTGCGCCCGGCAGGGCGCACGCTTTGCGCTGGCGCCGCCGTCCGCTGGGACGTTGCGCGGCGCCGGTGCGTACGCTTACCTGGCCAGTGCGCCGGGCGCCGCTCCTGCCGCTTCGGCCGCCGCGAACTGGCGGTTCTGCGCATCGAGCCAGGTCTTGAGCGGCGCGAAGTAGTCGAGCAGCGCGCCGCCGTCGATCTTCTCTTCGCCGGAAATGGCTTTCAGCGCTTCCGGCCACGGCTTGCTGGCGCCCATGGCCAGCATCTGCTGCAGTTTGGCGCCGGCCTTGGGGTTGCCGTACACGGAGCAGCGGTGCAGCGGGCCGGTGTAGCCGGCTTCGCGGCACAGCGCGCGGTGGAACTGGAACTGCAGCATGTCGGCCAGGAAGTAGCGCGCGTACGGCACGTCGGCCGCCACGTGGTACTTGGCGCCGGCGTCGAAGCCTTCCGCGCTGACGGCGGCCGGGCGCGACATGCCCATGTACTGCTCGCGCAGCTCCCACCAGTGCTTGTCGTAGTCGGCCGGCTTGGTCTTGCCCGAGTAGACATCCCAGCGCCACTTGTCGACCGAGTAGCCGAACGGCAGGAAGGCCACCTTGGTCAGCGCGCGCTGCAGCAGCTGGCCGATGTCGGCGTCGGCCGCCGCTTCCTTGGGCATCAGGCCGATGGTCTTCAGGTAGTCCGGCGTGACGGACAGGGCCACCGTGTCGCCGATGGCTTCGTGGAAGCCGTCGTTGGCGCCGGTGCGGAACAGGTAGGGCTGCTTGCCGTAGGCCAGGTAGTAGTAGACGTGGCCCAGCTCATGGTGGATGGTGCTGAAGTCCTCGGCCGTGGGCGTGATGCACATCTTGATGCGCACGTCGTCCTTGTCGTCCATCGGCCAGGCGGAGGCGTGGCACACCACTTCGCGGTCGCGCGGCTTGGTCAGCAGCGAACGTTCCCAGAAACTGGCCGGCAGCTTCTGCATGCCCAGCGAGGTGTAGAAGCGTTCCGCGTAGGCCGTCATGTCCTTGGCGCTGGTCTTGCGCTCGGCCAGCACGTGGCTCAGGTCATAGCTGCCCGTTTCCCCGGCCGGCTTGAGCAGGGGGTAGATGTTGTCCCAGGTCTGGCTCCACATATTGCCGAACAGGTGGGCCGGGATCGGGCCGGTGGCCGGCACCACGTCCGGGCCGTAAGCCTGGCGCAGCTTGTAGCGGGTGTAGGTGTGCAGCGATTCGTACAGTGGCTTGACCTGCTGCCACAGGCGTTCCATCTCGGCGGAGAACTGCTCGGGCGGCATGTCGTACTGCGAACGCCACAGGGCGCCCGTGTCGGCAAAGCCCATTTCCCTGGCGCCCTTGTTGGACAGGGCCACATACTGGCTGTAACGCTGCTTGTACGACGGCGACTGCGCGTGCCAGCCGAGCCAGATTTCCTTCAGCCTGGCCGGGTCGCGGCTGTCGGCCAGTACTTTTTCCATTTCGCCCAGCGCCATGCAGGTGCCGGCGCTGCCGTCGGCCTTCTTCGGGCAGTACTTGCCCTTGCCATAGGCGGCCGTCATGGCGGTCTGGCTGGAGGTGTAGGCTTCGCGTTCCTTGGGGTCGGAAAACATCAGCGTCAGCTGCAGCAGCTTGAGCTTGCGCTGGGACTCGGGCTTCAACTTGAGGCCGTTGTAGCGGCGCGCCGCCAGCGCGATCTCGCCGGAGGCGGTCAGG
>JAZJZQ010000056.1:0-17637 GCA_040389625.1 Pseudomonadota bacterium
CGGCCTATTTCGCCGCCATGAACCGCACGCTGCGCGCGCAGCGCATCGACCGCCCCGTGCTGGTGATCGATCTGGACCGGCTGGATCGCAACATCGCCCGCGTGCGCAAGTCGGCCGCCGTGGCGCCGGCCAAGACCTACCGCATCGTCGTCAAGTCTATCCCCAGTCCGGGGCTGATCGACTACGTGGCCAAGGCCGCCGGCACCAATGCCTTCATGGTGTTCCACCGGCCCTTCCTGAGCGCGCTGGCGGCCATGCGGCCCGATGCCGATATCCTGCTGGGCAAGCCGATGCCGGTCGATGCGGTGCGCCACTTCTACGCCGACCTGCAAGGCCCGTTCCGGCCCGAACGCCAGCTGCAATGGCTGGTCGACACGGAGGCGCGGCTGGCGCAGTATCAGCAACTGGCGCGCGAGCTGGGCGTGAAGATGCGCATCAACTTCGAACTGGACGTGGGGCTGCACCGGGGCGGCTTCGACGACCACGCGGCGCTGGCCAGGGCGCTGGCCGTGATCGCCGCCGACCCGCGGCACCTGGAGTTCGCCGGCTTCATGGGCTACGACGCCCATTTGATGGGACTGCCGGATTTCCTGGCCGAGCGCGAGTTCCCCAAGGTGCGGGCGCGTTACCAGGCTTGCCTCGATGTGCTCAAGGCCACCCAGCCTGCCATGGCGGCCAGGCCGTTGTGCTTGAACGGCGCCGGCAGTCCCACCTTCCGCCGCTACGAAGGTGACGCGCTGTTGAACGATATCTCGGCCGGCACCTGCCTGATGAAGCCCAGCCACTACGACTTGCCGTTGCTGGCCGAATTCGAGCCGTCCGCCTTCATCGCCACGCCCGTGCTCAAGCGGCTGGCGCACACCCGGCTGCCGTCGCTCGAGTGGACCGCGCCGCTGCTGGAAGGGTGGAACCCGAACCTGGCGCAGACGTACTTCATCTACAGCGGCAACTGGCTGGCCGAGCCGGAGGCACCGCCTGGCCTCCATCCCAATTTCGCTTACGTGAGCTCGAACCAGCAGGGTCTGAACGGTTCGGCCAGGGTGCCGCTGGAAGTGGACGATTTCGTGTTCCTGCGGCCGTTCCAGAGCGAGGCCGTGCTGCTGCAGTTCGGCGACCTGCTGGCCCTGCGCGGCGACCAGGTGGCCGCGCGCTGGCCGGTGCTGAGCGCGGGGCTGTAGCAAGCGAATAAAGATTCATCATCCGCCATCGATCAAGAGCAGCAATAACAACAACGGAGACCAGAGCATGCAGAATCGAAACCCGTGGGCCGCAGCCCGTTCCCCCTCGTCCGCCGCGCGGGCGCGTCCGCTGGCGCTGGCCATCTGGCGCGCCTTGCTGGGCGGCGCGTTTGCCGCTGGCGCCTTGCTGGAGCCGGTGGCGGCGGCCGAACCTTCCGGCGCGCAGCCGGTCGCCCAGGCCGGGCAGGGCGAGGATGCCGCCATCGGCATCGTCACCATCACGGCGCAAAGCCGTACCCAGGCCGCGCAAGCCGTGCCGATCGCCATGCAGCTGATCAGCGCCGACCAGATCGGCAAGCTCGCCGCACCCAACCTGTCGGCCATGAACGGCTATATTCCCGGCCTGGCCGTGGATGCGGAGCAGCCCACCCAGCCCAAGTATGCGATGCGTGGCATCGGCACCAGCGACTTCGGTATTGGCACCGATTCGCCGGTGGGCGTGTATGTGGATGGCGTCTATACGGGCAAGACGGGCGGCGCGCTGATGAACTTCAACGACACGCAGCGGGTCGAAGTGTTGAAAGGGCCGCAGGGCACGCTGTTCGGTCGCAACAGCGCGGGCGGCGCCATTTCCGTCATCACGCGCGAGCCGTCGCAGGAGCGCGCGGGCGAGGTGCATCTGCGGGCCGGCAACCACGGCCTGGCCTACATGGACGGCCTGCTCAACGTGCCGCTGAACGACACGCTGGCGCTGCGCATGACGGTGGTCGACCAGTACAGCAAGGGCTGGCTGCGCGACGCGGCCACCGGCGAACGCCTGAACGGCACCAGCGACTGGGGCCTGCGCGCCACGCTGCGCTGGAACGCGCCCGAGCAGACCAAGGTGCTGCTGTCGTGGGAACACGAGAAGCTGGACCAGAAGGCGCGGCCGGCCTTCGGCCTTGTGGCCTTGCCGGCGGCGCCAGGCGTGCCCACGGTGCCGGTCAATCCGCAAACCTACCTGGACCCGCGCACGGCGCCCGTCTACAACGACGCCAACGCCAATGCGGAGGCGCGCGACTTCGATGGCGTCACCCTGCGCATCGAGCGTCCGTTCGGCTGGGGTACCTTCAATTCCACCACGGCCTACCGCCACTTCAAGTCGCGCAACCTGGAGGACAGCGACGGCACCAACCGCATCAACACCCATCTGGACACCATCAACTACGAGAGCAACGGCAGCTGGCAGCAGGAATTCAAATTGTCCGGCAAGACGGCGCTGGTGGACTGGGTGGGCGGCGCCAGCCTGTTCTACGAGAACGCGCACCAGACCAGCCAGATCGCCATGAACACCGACACGCTCGACACCGTGTTCGGCAACCTGGCCGGCATGCCCGTCTACACGCTGCTGGACGGCGCGGCGCAGCAGTTCGGCATCCCGGCCAAATTCTTCGGCAACGGCTGGCAGGAGAGCATGATCAACCGCAGCCAGTCCAAGGCCTACGCGCTGTTTGCCGACACCATCTGGCACGTGGCGCCCCGCCTGAACCTGACGGCCGGCGTGCGGCTGACGCACGACGACAAGCGCTTCTCGTGGTACAGCCCGAACCGCAGCGCGCCGGGGCTCGACGCCACGCTGGCGGCCTTGGACCAGCAAGGCTTCTTCCCCGGCCTGGTGCAGGCGGGCGCGCTGACGCCGGAGCAGCTGCAACAGGTGATGGGGGCGCTGACGCAGAACATCGAATTCAACAACCCGGCCGCCGCCAACTCGGCCATCAGCGCCCACAAGGGTTGGACCGACGTCAGCCCGCGCGCGGTGCTGGACTACAAGCTGACGCCGGCCGTGATGGTGTACGGTTCCGTCACCAAGGGCTACCAGGCCGGCGGTTTCAATGCGCTGGCCGTGGCGGGAAAGTACGAACCGGAGACGATCTGGAATTACGAGGCGGGCGTGAAGAGCTATTTCCGCGAGCAGCATCTGCTGGTCAATGCCTCGCTGTTCCACTACAAGTTCTCCAACCTGCAGTCGCTTAGCCTGATCGGCAACACGGGGTCCGCTATCCCCAGTTATCAGGTCAGCAGCAGCAACCAGGTCGCCACCGGCCTTGATGCCGAGGCACGCTGGCAGGCCACGCGCGATCTGCGGCTGACTTTCTCGTCAGAGTATATCAACCAGAAGTACCAGCATTTCGTCACTGGCGACGGCGTGGACCTGAGCGACCAGCCGGTGGGCGCGCCATTGTGGTCGGCGGCCGGCGGCATCGATTACACGTGGCGCGATGCGATGGACGGCACACTCAATCTGAGCGTGCAGCATGCCTACACGGGCGCCACGCGCTGCAATGCGGACGCGCTGCAGGGCGCCTGCCTGCGCACACCGGCCTTCACGGTGGGCGCGGCGCGCCAGCACAGCGATTTGCGGCTAGGGTGGGAAGCGGACAGCGGCAGCTGGG
Source organism: Pseudomonadota bacterium (assembly GCA_040389625.1). Taxonomy (GTDB): domain Bacteria; phylum Pseudomonadota; class Gammaproteobacteria; order Burkholderiales; family Burkholderiaceae_D; genus Rugamonas. Next base: position 3,611 of record JAZJZQ010000056.1, read on the forward strand.
GCGTGGCGCTGTTCGTCAACAATGTGTTCGACAAGCGCTATGTGAACCGGATCGACAACACCTCGGCCGGCATCATGGGCACGCCGTTCGCGACCGTGTCCGAGCCGCGCCGCATCGGCATCGAACTGCGCGCCAGCTTGTAGGGCGGGGGAAGGGGAGCCTGCGCAAGCTGCGCGGGCTCGCCTTCATGTGGCTGGCGGCAGCCGGGAATTGGTATTGGTTGCGACCGCCGCCAGTATCACGGCAGCACGAGCTTGCCGCTAGCCGGCGTTTCAGGAACGCCACCCAACGCCTGGCAGGCGGCGATGTAATCGTCGACGATTTGATGGAAATTGGCTTCAAATTCAATCACCGATACGCCGTGAAACGTGATGATGTCATCCACATCGTTGACGCGGCCGACGATGATCTTGTCTTCTGGATCGAAGCTCATGCTCGCGGTGTAGCCGCGGTAAGTCATCGTGTTTTTCATGGTGGTGTGGCGCGCTTGACTGCCTGCCCATCGCCACCGAACAGGCGTGCGATCGCTGCGTTCTGCTGTGCCCGGCAAACATCGGCCAGCAACCATTGCTCACTGCTGGGGAAGCGCAACCAGATAGCCTTCCACGCGTTTCGGTTGCCGCTCCCATGCCGGTTGGCGAAGCCGGACGGCGAGATGGCCTGCCCGTCACACAAGACATCGTCGCCCACAACGACAGCGAAGCTGGACTTGCCGTCGAAACTGGCGCGCAGCCTGGTGCCGGCCGGAAGAAACAGCTGCTTCCATTGATAGCCGGCCGTATCCGATTCCATCGGGGGCTGGCGCTTTGCCGGCGCTGGTTTGATGAAGGCGCGGATAGCCTCGACGATGATAGGTTCCAGCGCGGGGTCTGACCACCAACGACCTGAGTGGTCACCTAACTCTTCCAGCACATCGGCGGGCAAACGGACCTGCTTTTCGTAGACAGCCATGGTGGTGCTCCCGGAGAGGCGATTTTATAAACGCAGCGAATCCCCGCGAGGGACCACTGCAACGCGCTATCGCGCACTAAAATAGCCATTGCGGCAACACTAAATTCCGCTAAACGGCTATATAGGTTTTAGAGGCGTCCCGTGCGTTTTAGTTCCACGATTTTCCACTAATCAGAGTGAAATCGTGGCGGCCATAGTGGTCTATTACGCAATCGCGCGTTTTAGTAAAACCGGAAAAAAAAAGACTGCCATCCTGTATCCTGCGACCTTGCGACTATCGAAAGATGCGCGGAAGTGCCTGGAATTCACGAAAATCCGTGAAGAACCAAAAAAAAGCGCCGGCCCATCACTGGCGCCGGCGCTGGTCTGCTCACATGGGCAAGATCAGAAATGCACCCCGCGCAGCAGCTGCTGCATGGCGATCTGCTCGGACGTCAGCTGCGGCGCCCTCTTGCCGTCGCCGCCCTTGGCCGCGTCGGAATCGGGGAACATGCGGAAGGTCGTGTTGAGCACGATCTGCGCCACGCGCGGCATCAGCGCATGCAGCACCTGGCCGAAGATGCCGACCCGGGTCGCGATGCGCACCGGCTTGTAGACGATGGCCTGGCTCACCATGTCGGCCGCTTCGTCCGGCGACAGGGTGGGCACGTTCTGGTAGATCTTGGTCGGCGCGATCATCGGCGTGCGCACCAGCGGCATGTTGATGGTGGTGAACTTGATGCCCACGTCCGACAGTTCGGACGAGGCGCAGCGGGTCCACGCTTCCAGCGCCGCCTTCGACGCCACATAGGCCGAGAAACGCGGGGCGTTGGTCAGTACGCCGATCGAGGAAATGTTGATGATGTGGCCCCGTTTCTTGGCGATCATCGATGGCAGCAGGCCCATGGTCAGGCGCAGGCAGCCGAAGTAGTTCAGCTGCATGGTGCGCTCGAAGTCGTGGAAGCGGTCGTAGCTCGACTCGATCGCGCGCCGGATGGAACGGCCGGCGTTGTTGACCAGCACATCGACGCCGCCGTGGTTCTCGATCAGCAGCTGGACGAAGCGGTCGCAGTCGGCCATGTCGGCCACGTCGGCCTGGTAGGTGACCAGTGCATGGCCGCGCGCTTCCACTTCCGCCTTGGCGGCGTCCAGCTTGTCCTGGTCGCGCCCGCAGATGATGGTGATGGCGCCCGCTTCGGCCAGCTTGTGGGCGGCGGCCAGGCCGATGCCCGACGAGCCGCCCGTCACCAGCACGACCTTGCCGGCCACCTGGCCGCGCAGCGTGTGGTCGATCTTCAGGGCCGGATCGAGGTGGCGTTCCCAGTAGTCCCAGATCGGCGCCGCGTAGCTGTCGAGCGGCGGGCAGCTGATGCCGCTGCCCTTGAGGGCGGCGGCCGCTTCGCGGTTGTCGAAGCGGGTAGGGTAGTTGACGAAGCGCATCAGGTCGTCCGGCAAGCCCAGGTCCTTCATGATGGCGTCGCGCAGGCGGCGCACGGGCGACAGGGCGAACACGCCCTTGCGGATGGACTTGGGAATGAAGCCGAACAGGGCCGCGTTGATGCGCAGGCTCATGGTCGGCGCGTGGGCCGCGCGGCAGAAGGTGTTGAGCACTTCGCCCACCCGCATCGGGTCGGGATCGGTCAGGTGGAAGGCGCACCCGTCCAGCTTGGGCAGGTGCGAGATGTGGTCCATCGCGTTGACGACATAATCGACCGGGACAATGTTGATGCGCCCGCCTTCCAGACCGATGGTGGGCATCCACGGCGGCAGCACCTGGCGGATGCGCTGGATCAGCTTGAAGAAGTAATAGGGGCCGTCGATCTTGTCCATCTCGCCCGTTCTGGAATCGCCCACCACCATGCCGGGGCGGTACACGCGCCACGCGATCTTGCTTTCCTGGCGCACGATTTTTTCCGATTCGTGCTTGGAGGCGAAGTAGGGGTGATCCAGTCCTTCGGCTTCGTCGAACATGTCCTCGCGGAAGATGCCTTCGAACATGCCGGCCGCCGCGATGGAGCTGACGTGGTGGAAAATGCCGGCCTGTATCGCGTTGGCGAACTCGACCGTGTTGCGGGTGCCGCCGATGTTGGTGGCCATTTCCTCGTCGGGATCGGCCGCCATGTCATAAATGGCCGCCAGATGATAGAAATGATCGATGTTTTTCGTCAGGTTCTTGATTTCATCCTTGGAAATGCCCAGCTTGGGTTTGCGCAGATCACCATATACTGGAATGGCACGGGTCTTGGTTGTGCCCCAATATTCGAGCAGGGCAGGCAGCTTGTCGCGGCTGCTTTCCCGCATCAGGAAATAGACGACGCTGCCTTTGCGTGCCAGCAGTTTCTTTACCAACCGTTTACCGATGAATCCAGTTGCCCCAGTAACAAAATACTGCATCTGCTTCCTCCTTTTGTGTTTTTGGTAATCCGCTGCCGCATCATTACAGGCCCGCCTATGATTGGCAAGTGCTGTGTTTTCAGGGTGAGACACATTAGAACGGCGGCTCTATCGCATTAGAATCACGTCTCTACTTTTGCTGTCTAAAATGAAATTATGTAAATCCGAATCAATGAAAAATCACACGGGAGTTCACCATGGTAAAGAAACTGAAGACTCTGGCAAAAGACGACGATAAACAGCTGGCCAATGCCGTGCGCAATTCGGCCCAGCAGATCTGGCAGGCCGGCCTGGGCGCCTTTGCCAAGGCGCAGGAAGAAGGCGGCCGTGTGTTTGCCAAGCTGGTCAAGGAAGGCACGGAACTGCAGAAACGCACCCGCAGCCTGGCCGAAGAAAAAGTATCGGATGTGCGCGACACCGTCAGCGGCCTGGCCGATGGCGTAGGCAAGCAGGCCGCCGGTTCCTGGGACAAGCTGGAGCAAGTGTTCGAAGAGCGCGTGGCCCGTGCCCTGAGCTCGATCGGCGTGCCTACCCACAAGGACGTGCAGACTCTGAGCAAGCGTGTGGAACAGCTGAGCAAGGCCGTCGAACAGCTGACGGGCAAGAAGCTGCCGGCCGCCAAGGCCGAGCCGAAAGCGGCCGCTGCCAAGAAGACCGCCGCCAAGACCGTCGCTGCAGCCAAGCCGGCCGCCAAGGCCGCCGCCAAGCCAGCCGCCAAAGCTGCTCCCAAGGCCGCCAAAGCTGCCCCCAAGGCCGCTGCCAAAGCTGCACCGAAAGCTGCCGCCAAGCCCGCCGCAGCCAAGGCCGCCAAGCCAGCCGCCAAGGCCAAGCCTGCTGCCAAGGCCGCCATCAGCTTCCCGACCGCCGCTTCGGTGAAAGCCGCCGCCGACGCCAAGAAGCCAGCCGCCAAGCCAGCCGCCGCCGTCAACGCGGTTGCCGCCGACACGCCGGCTGCCTGAGCAAGCGGGCGCGGTACCGATTCCCCTCGGTCCTCACCCCGGCCTGTGCACGGGCCGGGTCCGGGGGGAACGTGAACGTAGAAATACCCGGGCTTGTGCAGTGCGCAGGCTTTGTCCAGTATCGTCCTCACTGTTGTGGCATGGAAACGCGCCACCTGCACGTATTGCCGGTAACACCTGAAGAATCGTAGTACTGCCATGCCCAAGATTGCCGCAACACCCAGCAAGTCCGCCCGCCGTGCCGCACCGCGCCGGGCATCCCGCAACGCGCCGCCCCCGCCCCCGCCCCCGCCTCGTATCGGGCTGGCATTGGCAGGCGGCGGCCCGTTGGCCGCCGTGTACGAGATCGGCGCCCTGGCCGCGCTGGCCGAGGCGGTCGAGGGACTGGACTTGAACGATGCGAAAATCTACGTGGGCGTCAGCGCGGGCGGCATCATCGCCGCCGGGCTGGCCAATGGCGTCACGCCGCACCAGATGTGCCGGCTGTTCATCGAAAGCGATGTGGAGGCGGTCGATGGCGCCATCCTGTTCAAGCCGGAAACGCTGCTGCGCCCGGCCCTGAAGGAGTTCGGCAAGCGCCTGAGCGCCGCGCCGGGCTTGCTGGCCGGCGGCCTGTTCCATTACGTGCGCCACCGCGGCACGCTGGCCTCGTCGTTCGAGCGCATGAAGGAATTGCTGCCGGCCGGCTTCTTCTCGGGCGATGCCATCGGCGACTTCCTGGCCGCCACCTTCTCCCAGGCGGGGCGCAGCAACGATTTCCGCAAGCTGGCCCACAAGCTGGTCATCGTCGCCACCGACCTCGACACGGGCAAGGCCGTGCGCTTCGGCACGCCCGGCTGGGACAGCACCCCCATATCCGTGGCCGTGCAGGCCAGCTCCGCCGTGCCCGGCCTGTTCCCGCCGGTGGAGGTGGATGGCCACCATTTCGTCGACGGCGCCCTGCGCAAGACCATGCACGCCTCGATCGCTCTGGAGGAGGGGGTCGATCTGCTGCTGTGCGTCAACCCCATCGTGCCCTACAACGCCCGCTTCCAGGCCGGCGCCCGCAAGCTGGCCAACGGCGGCCTGCTCGATGTGCTGTCGCAGACGCTGCGCTCCATCCTGCACTCGCGCCTGGAGACGGGCCTGGCCAGCTACCAGATCAGCCATCCTGAGGTCGACATCGTGCTGTTCCAGCCCAGCGAGGACGACGCCGAGCTGTTCTTCACCAATATTTTCAGTTACAACAACCGGCGCCGGATGTGCGAGCAAGCCTATCAGAACACCCGCATGATGCTGTGGGAGCAGCGCGAACAGCTGGCGCCCAGGCTGGCCCGGCACGGCATGCGGCTCAAATTGTCCGTGCTGAGCGACACCAGCCTGACCCTGGTCAGCCAGAAACCGGCCCGCAAGGCCCTGACCCGGCTTGACAATGTCCTCAATGACCTTGAACGGTATTTAAAAGTAGCCCATGGCCTTCCAACGCACGGCAGTTTCTAAAATAGCAGCTTCGGTGTTATGCTTGCAGGAGAATAAAGAGAGATCGCCTGCTATGCTACAAAAAGCTCCCCGCCGCACCCGCGAACGCATCCTGGAATTATCCCTGCGCTTATTTAACGAATTTGGCGAGCCGAATATCACGACCACCGTGATTGCGGAAGAGATGAATATCTCGCCCGGTAACCTGTACTACCATTTCCGCAACAAGGACGACATCGTCAATTCGATATTCGTGCAGTTTGAAGCGGAAATCGAACGCATCCTGACCGTGCCCGACGGCCGCCGCTCCAATATCGAGGACGTGTGGCTGTATCTGCACCTGATGTTCGAATTGATCTGGCGTTACCGCTTCTTTTACCGCGACCTGAATGACCTGCTGTCGCGCAACCGCAAGCTGGAACTGCATTTCAAGCAGATCCTGGCGCACAAGATCAAGGTCGCCAAGCAGCTGTGCGAAGACTTGCGCAGCGAAAAATCGCTGGAAGCGAGCGACGTCGCCATCGACGCCATGGCCACCAATATGGTGGTGGTGGCGACCTATTGGCTGTCGTATGAATACGTGCGCAATCCGCGCAAATACACGGAACAGCAATCGATGGCCGACGCGCTGGCGCGCGGCTGCTACCAGGTGCTGTCGCAGATCGGCCCTTATCTGCGCGACGAAACGAGCCTGCTGTTCCAGAAGCTGTCCGAAGAATACTTGAAAAAACTGAAATAACAATCTGAGTTACTTATACGGAGATCGCTATGGCATGGAGTAAATTCCCGCATCCGGACGATGCTTATGTGTACACGGCGGCCAGCCTGAAAAAGGCCTGGCCCCGCCTGCACGTGGGCGATGCGGAACCGTTCCCGAAAGACGCGCGCCTGGTCGAGGCGTGGATCGCCTTCCATGCCGGCGATTTCGAGCGGGCCGCCAAGCTGGGGCTGGACGTGGGGGTGGACGGTTACTCGGTGGCGCACAAGGCCACCTGCATGTACGCCACCTACCTGGAAAAGAGCGAGAAGAAAAAGATCGCCACCTACGAGGAAGTGGCCGAGCGCTGCGAGCGCCAGCAGCAGGAGCAGCCCGACAACGCGGCCGGCTACTACTGGCACGCCTACGCGCTGGGCCGCTACGCCCAGGGCATTTCCGTCGTCAAGGCGCTGGCCCAGGGCGTGGGCGCCAAGGTCAAGCACAGCCTGGACATGACGCTCAAGCTGGCCCCCAAGCATGCGGACGCTCACATCGCGCTGGGCACCTACCACAGCGAGATCATCGACAAGGTGGGCGCCATGATAGGCGGCCTGACCTACGGCGTGAAGAAGGAAGAAGGCTACAAGCACTTCAAGAGGGCGCTGGAACTCAACCCCGACTCGGCCATCGCCCGCATCGAGTATGCTAACGCCTTGGTCATGCTCGACGGCAAAAAGAAGATGGACGAAGCCGTCGGCCTGTATGAAGCGGCGGCCGGCTGCGACGCGCGCGACGCGATGGAGCGGCTGGACGTGGAAGCGGCGAAGGCGGAACTTGAGGATTAAATGGCTGTGACGAAAGCGATCTGTGTGTACTGCGGCGCCAACGCCGGCGCCAGCCCCCGCTACGCGGAGGCGGCCCGCGCGCTGGGCCGCGCCCTGGTGGACGAGAACATCGCACTGGTGTACGGCGGCGGCAACGTGGGCCTGATGGGCATCATCGCCGACGAAGTGCTGCGCCTGGGCGGCGAAGTGACGGGCGTGATCCCCACCGCCCTGGTGGAGCGGGAAGTGGGTCACACGGGCCTGACGCGCCAGTTCATCGTCAAGGACATGCACGAGCGCAAGGCCATGATGGCCCAGCTGGCCGACGGCTTCATCGCCATGCCCGGCGGCATGGGCACGCTGGAAGAATTGTTCGAAATGCTGACCTGGTCGCAGCTGGGCATCCATGCCAAGCCCGTCGGCCTGCTCAACGTGGACGGCTTCTACGACGGCCTGATGGGTTTCATCGGCCATGCCAGCGGCCAGGGCTTCATCCGCCCGCAGCATGCGGCGCTGATGCTGGTCGAGGCCGATCCCCAGGCGCTGCTGCGCCGTCTGCGCGCGCCGGCCGCCTGAACTGCCATCAGGGCGGCCGCCTGCGCGGCGGCCGGCATTGCCGTCTGAACCGCCATCGGCGCGGCCGCACGTGTGGCCGCCCGCATTGCCATGGCGGCCACGCCACAGTTTGCAACGCGCCGTCAATTCGCCGTCGTCTGGCGCTGCCCTTGGGCTGGATTCGCGTGTAGACTGATGTCATCGTGGGATCGTACGGGCGGCAGCGCCGTTCCCGGCGCGCGTCCACAGACCCCGGGGGCGCCGTGCAGACATGGATATAGCCACAACTGGAAGTATCAGCGATCGCACCCGCCGCGATCGCCCGCAGGCGCGGGCCCTGGTCATCGATGACGATCCCTTCATCCGCCTGCTGGCGCGCGACCACCTGGAAAAACTGGGCCTGCACGTGCGCGAGGCGCCGGACGGCGCCGCGGGCCTGGCCGCCATCGCCGAACTGGCGCCGGACCTGATCCTGCTCGACGTGATGATGCCCGACATGGACGGCTTCGAAGTGTGCCGCCGGGCCCGTCAGCTGCCCGAAGGCGCCCTGTGCCCCATCGTCGTGCTGACGGCGCTGGAGGACGTGGACGCCGTCAACCAGGCTTACGAGGCGGGCGCCACCGATTTCATCAGCAAGCCCATCAACTGGGTGCTGCTGCAACACCGCCTGCGTTTCCTCCTGAAAGCGGCCAGCCTGCTGCAATCGGTGGCCAAGAGCGACGCCCAGATGGCCCATGCCCAGCAATTGTCCGCCGTGGGCAGTTGGGAATGGCGACTTGATACGGGTCGCGTCGTCTGGTCGGAGGAAATGTATCATCTCTGCGGCGGCCGCGCCGCCGTTCCCGTGCCCGGTTATCAAGCCTTCCTGCCGCTGGTGCATCCGGACGACCGCCAGCGCGTGGCGCTGGCGGTGCGGGCCGCGCTGGCCGACCGGGAACCGTACGACCTGGAACACCGGCTGCTGTCGCCGGACGGCTGCGAGCGCATCGTCCATAGCAAGGCTGACATCCTGTTCGGTGCCAGCGGCCTGGCCGTGGCCATGAGCGGCACCATGCAGGACATCACCCAGCGCCGCCAGGCCGAGCAGCGCATCGCCTACCTGGCCAATTTCGACGCCCTGACCGGGCTGCCCAACCGCCACCTGCTCAACGACCGCCTGACCCAGGGGCTGGCGCTGGCCGCGCGCAATGGCCAGGCGCTGAGTTTGATGTGCCTGGACCTGGACGGGTTTAAATACGTCAACGACAGTTACGGCCACGCCATGGGCGACCGCTTGCTGCAGGCCGTGGCGCGGCGCCTGCAGGCGGTGGTGCGCGCCAGCGACACGGTGGCGCGCCTGGGCGGCGACGAATTCGTGCTGGTGCTGCCGGGGCTGGCCGGGGTGCGCGACGTACGCGGCATGGCGCAAAAGCTGGTCGACGCGTTTGCCGAACCGTTCCTGCTGGGCCAACACGTGCTGCGGGTGTCGGCCAGCGTCGGCATCGGGGTGGCGCCGGCCGACGGCGGCGACAGCGAGGCCTTGCTCAAGAACGCGGACGTGGCCATGTACGCGGCCAAGGAGGCCGGCCGCAACGGCTACCGCTTCTACGCGCAGGAGATGAGCCAGCGGGTCGAGCAGCGGGTCGAGCTCGAGCACGCGCTGCGCGAGGCCGTCGAACGGCATCAGTTCGAGCTGTACTACCAGCCCAAGGTGGACCTGCGCGGCGGCAGGATCATGGGCGTGGAAGCGCTGGTGCGCTGGCACCGGCCCGGCTATGGCATGGTGTCGCCCGACAGTTTCATCCCGCTGGCCGAGGAAACGCGGCTGATCGTGCCGATCGGCGAATGGGTGCTGCGCACGGCGTGCGCCCAGGCCAGCGCCTGGCACGCGATGGGCTTCGAGCACCTGTCGATGGCCGTCAACCTGTCGGCCCACCAGTTCGCCGGACAACATGTGGCCCGCCTGCTGCTCAAGGTGCTGGCCGACGCGGGCCTGGCCGCCAACCAGCTGGAACTGGAGCTGACCGAGAGCGTCCTGATGAGCGACAGCGACGCGATGCTGGCGGCCCTGCGCGACATCAAGGCGCTGGGCGTGCTGCTGACGCTGGACGATTTCGGCACCGGCTATTCCAGCCTGGCCTACCTGAGGCGCTTCCCCATCGACGTGCTCAAGATCGACCGCAGCTTCGTGCGCAACGTCACCACCGACGCCGACGACGCCTCGCTCGCGCGCACCATCGTCCTGATGGCGCAGTCGCTCAAGATGAAGACGGTGGCCGAGGGGGTGGAAACGGCGGGCCAGTTGCAGTTCCTGGCCGGGCTGGGCTGCGACGCGGTGCAAGGTTATTATTTCAGCGCGCCGCTGGCGGCGCCGCAACTGACGGCCTTGCTGCACGCCCCCGGTGCTCTGCCGGCCGTGCCGGGCGAACTGCGGCGCGAGCGCACGCTGCTGCTGCTGGACGACGAACCGAACGTGCTGAGCGCGCTCACGCGGCTGCTGCGCCGGGATGGCTACCACATCTTGCAGACCACGTGCGCGCACGCGGCCTTCGAGTTGCTGGCCACCCATGACGTGCAGGTGATCGTCAGCGACCAGCGCATGCCCACCATGGCCGGCACCGCCTTCCTGCAGCAGGTCAAGCAGCTGTATCCGGACACGATACGCATCATCCTGTCCGGCTACACGGAACTCAGCGCCGTGATCGACGCCATCAACCAGGGCGCCGTGTACCGCTTCCTCACCAAGCCGTGGGATGACCAGCTGCTGCGGGCCCAGGTAAGGGAAGCGTTCGATATGCATCGCCTGATGCATGGTGGCGGCCGGGGCGCCGTGCCGGTCGCCGGTCCGGGCTAGTCCGGCCATGTGACTCGAGAGGAGGGAACCCATGCCGCGAACTTTGAGATGGATGCTGTGGGCCGGCCTGCTGTGGGCGCTGGCCGGCCAGGCGGCGCCGCCCGTGCCGGCGGGCCCGCCGGCGCCAGGTGGCCGGGTGCTGGTGGTGGGCAGCGAGGAGGACTTCCCCCCGTTTTCCACCGGCACCAACAGCGCCACGGCCGGCGGCTTCACGGTCGAGCTGTGGCGGGCCGTGGCGCGGGAGCGCCAGTTGCACTATCAATTGCGGGTGGGGACCTTCAATCAGATCCTCGACGAATTTCGCGCCGGCAAGATCGACGTGCTGATCAACCTGGCCCAGTCCGACCAGCGCCGCCGCTTTGCCGACTTCACCGTGCCGCACGTGACGGTGGCCGGCGCCATCTTCGTGCGTCAGGGCGAGTCGGGCATCGGGGCCGAGGCGGATCTGGCCCGCAAGGCCGTCATCGTGCTGAAGGCGGATCTGGCGCACGACTACGCCGTGGCCCAGGGCTGGCGGCAACTGGTGGTGGCCGACACGGCCGCCGACTGTTTCCGCCTGCTCGCGTCGGGCCAGCACGATGCCGTGTTGATCAGCAAACTGGTGGGCCTGCAGACCTTGCAACAGCTGAAAATCGGCAACGTCAAGGCCTTGCCCATCAAAGCCGGCTTCGCGCAGAAGTTCGGTTTCGCCGTGCAAAAGGGCGATGCGGACTTGCTGGCCACGCTCAACGAAGGCATGTCGATCGCCAAGCTGGATGGCACTTACGACGCCATCTACGATAAATGGTTCGGTATCTACGAGGAGCGCCAGGTGACCTGGCGCGACACGCTGCCCTACTTGGTGCCCATGCTGGGGGTGACGTTGCTGCTGTCGGGCTACCTGGTGCACCGGCGCCGGATCGAAAACGCGCTGCGCCACGCCAACGAACACCTGGAGGAGCGGGTGGCGGCCCGCACCCGCGAGCTGGAACAGGCCAGGGACGCGGCCGAATCGTCGAACCGGGCCAAGGGCGATTTCCTGGCCAATATGAGCCACGAGATCCGCACCCCCATGAACGCCATCCTCGGCATGGTGTACCTGACGCTGAAGACGGAGCTGCAGCCGCGCCAGCGCGACTACCTGGAAAAGATCCGGCTGTCGAGCAAGCATCTGCTGGGCATCATCAACGATATCCTGGACTTCTCCAAGATCGATGCCGGCAAGCTGGACCTGGAAGTGACGGACTTCGACCTGCAGCGCCTGCTGCAGAACGTGCTGGACCAGGTGCTGTTCCGGGCGCTGGAAAAGAGCTTGCGGGTGCGGCTGGAACTGGATCCGGCCTTGCCCCGCTACCTGCGCGGCGATCCTTTGCGGCTGACCCAGGTCCTGCTCAATTTTGCCAACAATGCCGTCAAGTTCTCGTCCAGTGGCGAGATCGTGATCCGCGCGACGGAAACGATGGTCGGCGCTAGCGGCAGCCTGATCCGGTTTGAAGTGCAGGACCATGGCTGCGGCATCGCGCGCGCGGAACAGGACAAGTTGTTCCAGGCGTTCCAGCAGGCCGACTCCAGCACCACGCGCCAGTTTGGCGGCACGGGGCTGGGCCTGAGCATCTGCAAGCGCCTGGTGACGCTGATGGGCGGCACGGTCGGCGTGACCAGCTCACCGGGACGGGGCAGCACCTTCTGGTGCGCGATCGAGTTCGCGTTCGGCCGCGCGCCGCTCGAGACCGGCCAGACGCCGGTCATGGCCAGCCAGCGTTGCCTGGCCGGCATCCGTATCCTGCTCACGGAAGACAACCCGCTCAACCAACAGGTGGCCCATGACATGCTGGCCGACGCCGGCGCGACGGTGCTGATCGCCGACAACGGCGTCGAGGCGCTTGCCATACTGGGCCGGCAGACCGTCGACTGCGTGCTGATGGACATACAGATGCCGGAGATGGACGGGCTGGAGGCGGTGCGGCGTATCCGGGCCGATCCGGCGTTGTGCGCGTTGCCGGTCGTCGCCCTGACCGCCAATGCGCGCCAGGAGGAGCGGGAGCAGTATCTGGCGGCCGGCATGAACGACGTCATCAGCAAGCCCGTCGACTTCGAGCTGCTGTACGGCGCGGTGCGCAAGTGGGCCGGTTGCGCCGCGGACGTGGCGGGCCAGCGGCAGCAGGCGGCGGGCAAGCCGCTTTGCGATGGCGGCCCCTGTGCGCTGGACCTGTCGGTATTGAGCCGGCTGTGCGTCGATAATCCGGAACGCCTGGCGCGCTATGTGGACGTATTCGTGGGATCGTTGCAGCAATCGGTGACCGAGTTGCAGGTGGCGCTGGAACGGCGGGACCTGGCCGCCATCGGCTTGCTGGGCCACAAGGTCAAGTCGTCGGCCAGCGCCGCCGGCGCTGGCGAACTGGCGGCGCTGGGGCAGGCGCTGGAAGGGATGGGCAAGGACGGCAGTCTGGCTCAGGCCGCGGCGCTGATCGGCCGCCTGCCGGCCCAGCTGGAGCGGATCAGGGCCCAGGTGGCGCTGCAGCCTGGCGGCGGCTGACGCCGCGGCGCGCTATGGCCACAGCCGCTGGCCGGCCGTGTCGAGCTGGGTCAGGTACAGCCGCAGGTCGAACTCGTACTGGTGGTAGTTCGGTTCCATGTAGGTGCACAGCTTGTAGAAGGCCTTGTCGTGCTGCTTTTCCTTCACGTGGGCCAGTTCATGGACGGCGATCATGCGCAGGAATTCCAGCGGCACTTCCTTGAACACGGTGGCCACGCGGATTTCATGCTTGGCCTTCAGCTTGCCGCCCTGCACGCGCGAAATGGAGGTATGCAGGCCCAGCGCATGGTTGATAACGTGGATCTTGCTGTCGTATTCCACCTTGTTGATCGGTTCCGCGTTGCGCAGATGTTCCGTCTTCAAGTCCTGCACGTACTGGTACAAGGCCTTGTCGGTGCGTACGTCGTGCGCCTTCGGGTAGCGCTTGAGCAGCACTTCGCCCAGGCGATTTTGCGCGACCAGCTGCGAGACCTGTTGCTGGGTTTGTTCGGAATAGGCGCTGAGGTACTTGAGGGCAGACATGACGGAAAGGCAAGAGGGAGCCGGGCAGGGGAGGCGGCAATATACCACAGCGGCCGAAAACGCCGTATCATCAGGGGATACCATTGCCGAGCTGCCCGAAGGCTGAAAAGCCGGCAGCCCGAGATCCGCCAGTTCGCCAGTCGCCCAGTCCGATAGCCCGCCAGCACGATAGCCCATCCGTCCGCCAGTCCGATAGTTCGTTACTCATGCGTACCCACGTCAACTCCCTCGGCCTGCTGATCCACGGCGACGCCGCCTTGCCGTTCAGTTATCCCGACCACATCGACCGCGCCAGCCTGGACGCGCTGCCGTCCCAGCCCGGCATCTACATTTTCCGCGA
>JAZJZQ010000057.1:0-4577 GCA_040389625.1 Pseudomonadota bacterium
CTTCCAGCGTTTCGCGGTTGTAGCGCTTGCCGTGGCAGACGTCGCACGGCACGTACACGTCGGGCAGGAAGTGCATCTCGACCTTGATCACGCCGTCGCCCTGGCACGCTTCGCAGCGCCCGCCCTTGACGTTGAACGAGAAGCGGCCCGCGCTGTAGCCCCGTTCCTTGGCCATGGGCACGGTGGCGAACAGGTCGCGGATGGGCGTGAACAGGCCCGTGTAGGTGGCCGGGTTGGAACGGGGCGTGCGGCCGATGGGCGCCTGGTCGACGGCGATCACTTTGTCGAAGTGCTCCAGGCCGCTGATGCTGTCGTGCGGCGACGGCTCCGTCTGCGAGCCGTACAGGTGGCGCGACAGGGCCGGGTACAGCGTGTCGTTGATCAGCGATGACTTGCCGGAGCCGGACACGCCCGTCACGCACGTCATCAGCCCCACGGGCAGGTTGAGCGTGACGCCTTTCAGGTTGTTGCCGGTGGCGCCAGTGATGACCAGCTGGCGGTCCGGATCGGCCACGTGGCGCTTGGCCGGCACGGCGATCTGCAGCGTGCCGTTCAGGTACTGGGCCGTGAGCGACTGCTTGTTCTTCAGGATGTCCTTCAGCGTGCCCTGGGCGATCACGTCGCCGCCGTGCACGCCGGCGCCCTTGCCCATGTCGACGATGAAGTCGGCGGTGCGGATGGCGTCCTCGTCATGCTCGACCACCAGCACGCTGTTGCCGATGTCGCGCAAGTGCTTGAGGGTTTCGATCAGGCGGTCGTTGTCGCGCTGGTGCAGGCCGATGGACGGTTCGTCGAGCACATACATCACGCCCGTCAGGCCGGAGCCGATCTGCGACGCCAGGCGGATGCGCTGGGCTTCGCCGCCGGACAGGGTGTCGGCGCTGCGGTCCAGCGACAGGTAGTCCAGGCCCACGTTGTTGAGGAACTTCAGGCGCGACACGATTTCCTTGACGACGCGGTCGGCGATGTCCTTCTTGGCGCCTTTCAGTTTCAGCTGCTCGAAGAAGGTCAGGGTGTCGCGCAGCGGCTTTTCCGCGATCTCGTAGATGGCTTTTTCCTGCTTGCCGGTGCCGACCTTGACGTAGCGCGCTTCCACCCGCAGGCGGGCGCCGTGGCAGGACGGGCACTGCTTTTCGTTGATGAACTTGGCCAGCTCTTCCTTGACGGCCATCGAGTCCGTCTCGCGGTAGCGGCGCGCCAGGTTGGTGACCACGCCTTCGAACGTGTGTTCCTTGATGACGGTGCGGCCGCGCTCGTTGACGTAGGCGAACGGGATCAGCTGCTTGCCCGAGCCGTGCAAAATCACTTGCTGGGCCGGGGCCGGCAGCTGCTCGAACGGCTGGTCGAGGTCGAACTCGTAGAAGGCCGCCAGGTTGGACAGCATCTGGAAGTAGAACTGGTTGCGCCGGTCCCAGCCCTTGACGGCGCCCGACGCCAGCGACAGGTTGGGGAAGGCGACGATGCGCTTGGGGTCGAAGAATTCGATATGGCCCAGGCCGTCGCACTCGGGGCAGGCGCCCATCGGGTTGTTGAACGAGAACAGGCGCGGTTCCAGCTCCTGCAGCGAATAGCCGCACACATTGCAGGCGAACTTGTTGGAATAGACGTGCTCCTTGCCGGTGTCCATTTCCAGCGCCACGGCGCGGCCGTCGGCCAGGCGCAGCGCCGTCTCGAAGCTTTCCGCCAGCCGCTGCTTGAGCTCGGCGTTCACCTTGACCCGGTCCACCACCACGTCGATGGTGTGCTTTTCCGTTTTCTTCAGCTTGGGCAGGTTCTCCACTTCATGGATCTTGGCGTCGTGGGTGCCGCTCTGCACGCGGAAACGCACAAAGCCCTGGGCCTGCATCTGCTCGAACAGGTCGGCGTGCTCGCCCTTGCGGTTGGCCACCACGGGCGCCAGTATCATCAGCTTGGTGCCTTCGGGCATGGCCAGCACGGCATCGACCATCTGCGACACGGATTGGGCCGCCAGCGGATTTTCCGGGTGGTCGGGGCAGTAGGGCGTGCCCACGCGCGCGTACAGCAGGCGCAGGTAGTCGTGGATTTCCGTCACCGTGCCCACGGTGGAGCGCGGGTTGTGGGACGTGGCCTTCTGTTCGATGGAGATGGCCGGCGACAGGCCCTCGATCAAGTCCACGTCCGGCTTTTCCATCAGTTGCAGGAACTGGCGCGCGTAGGCCGACAGCGATTCCACATAGCGGCGCTGGCCCTCGGCGTACAGCGTGTCGAACGCGAGCGAGGACTTGCCCGAGCCGGACAGGCCGGTAATGACGATCAGCTTGTTGCGCGGCAGGTCGAGATTGATGTTCTTGAGGTTGTGCGTACGGGCGCCGCGGATGCGGATCTGTTCCATTATCGTGCCTTGCTTTCAGTAAGTGGTGCGGGCCGGCGCGCGTCCGGGTCCGGAACTAACGGGTCAACCTAGTACTATAGCCGGGTTTCCGCCGGCGCGTGGCCGTGCCCCACAGGCCGGGCCGGGATGCTAGCTGCGGCGGAATTGATACAGCGCTAAAGGTTGGGTATTAAATACTGTATATAATAACAGTATTCGAATTGGCTGTTTCAGCCGTGACACGAAAAAGTTGCGGCGCAGGGGCTGGCCGGCGGCGCGCGAATTGCTTGGCCTCGCGCTGGCGGCTTGGCATATAATCGCCGTTTGGTTCTACAAAACATCAACCGCGTGCAGAAGCGGCCGTTACTCAGGAGTTTTATTCATGGCATCAGTCAACAAAGTCATCATCGTCGGCAATCTGGGTCGCGATCCGGAAATTCGCTACATGCCTAGCGGTGACGCGATCGCCAACATTGCCGTGGCGACCTCGTACAAGTCGAAAGACCGCAACACCGGCGAGCAGAAAGAGCTGACGGAATGGCACCGCATTTCCTTCTTCGGCCGCCTGGCGGAAATCGTCGGCCAGTACCTGAAGAAAGGGTCGTCCGTCTACGTGGAAGGCCGCCTGCAGACCCGCAAGTACACGGACAAGGACGGCGTGGAGAAGTACGCGACCGACATCATCGCCGAGCAGATGCAGATGCTTGGTGGCCGCCAGGGCATGGGCGGCGACGCCGGCATGGATGACGGCGGCTATGACGCTCCACCGGCCCGTCCGGCACCCCGCCCGCAGCAAGCGGCCCCGGCACCGGCCCCGCGCCCGGCACCGAAGCCGGCGCCGAACTTCTCGGATATGGATGACGATATTCCGTTCTAAGCCCGTCCTTGGAACAGCCTATAAAAAGCCCCGCGACTTGTGGAAGTTGCGGGGCTTTGTTGTCTCGCGCAGCCTGTTTTCTATCGCCCCCCCATGCGCTTTCGAATTTTCTGATTGCTTAGTACAGCAGTCTAATATCGATCTATCTTTAGCAAAGAATTCAAGGAGCGAGCTTGCATCAAGCATCGATACTGCGTCAGGTGACATTGGTCAGCTATGGCACAAAATTCCTGCGGAACGAACTCGACCTGGAAGATTGGTCACGCCACAGCGTATTCTCCGGCGCGCGTCTGCAGTTCCGTGAGTCGGCCGGCAACGCGCTGCTGGCCGATGACTTCATCGTGTGGCTGAGGAGATTGAAGCAGTCCGGCGCGGTGCGTTTGTCGCTGCATTTGATGGCTGAGTTCGATAGCAAGCTGCCGTGCGCCGTCCAGGGGGGCGATTATGCGGTGGTGGCGCATTACGCCGATCACTATCAGATCTGGGCCGTCGGTGAGCAATGGGCCGCCTGGGGGAAGCATCCCGCTGGCGCCGGCGAGGCAGCGTACCGGCTTGCGGTCCCCGATGCGCCAGGTTCCGGCGGCGACGTCGACTGCTATTGCTGCGTCGAGGACAGGCAGGGCAGGCTGGAAGTGGCCACTACCGATTGGCGGGAGCTGGCCGCCGCCATTGCCGCCGATCTTGACATCAATGTGCCGTCGAGCCTGGTACCGGTCGGACCGGTTTTCTCCTCGGTAGCGGAGCAGCCGGCATGGGCCAAGCTTCCGCTTTTCCCAAGCTCGCCGGTCGCATCGCTCGCCCATCGGGTGCTGGCGACGTTGTATCGGGAGCAGGCCACCCTTGCCAACGATCTCAACCCGAAAAATGAAGGCAGCTACTACAAAGACCTGGATGACGCAGGCGCCGCCCAGGTCCACGACCGGGGCGAGCGTCTCGCAAGCTGGTTGATCGAAGTGCAGTTGCGCTGCGCAAACGAGGATCGCGGCACAGTCTCGCAGCGCGACCACACGCCGCTGCGGCGCCTGCACACGCCACGCCGTCCGGCCCCGCGCGGGCAAGATGAGCGGCCGCCGTGCGCCGGGCCGGCACCGGCACCGGCACCGGCGCCAGAACCCCAATCCAGCCACAAATGGATGGCGCGGATCGCCTTCGCGGCCGCGTGCCTCCTCATGCTGGCGTTCGCCGGGCGCCGCTGGTAGCGCGCCCTTGGACAGACACCGCCTCCCCTGCGCTGTTGCCCGGGCGCCCGGGGCGGTGCCGAACGCCCGTGCTACTTAGTCTTCGCCGGCCGGTTGCGTATGGCCGTGATCTGCTTCAGTTCCCGGTCGGTGGCGTTGCGCAGCAAGGCTTCATGGGCCTTGCCCAGCT
>JAZJZQ010000058.1:0-4338 GCA_040389625.1 Pseudomonadota bacterium
GTGCAGGCCGAGGTGTGGATGCGGCCCTGGGTTTCCGTGGCCGGCACGCGCTGCACGCGGTGGCCGCCCGATTCGAACTTGAGCTTGGAATAGACGCCGTTGCCGATCAGGCGCACGATCACTTCGCGGTAGCCGCCCAGGTCGGACGGCGACTCGGACACCATCTCCACCTGCCAGCGGTTGCGTTCGGCAAAGCGGGTGTACATGCGCAGCAGGTCGCCGGCGAACAGGGCCGACTCGTCGCCGCCGGTGCCGGCGCGGATTTCCAGGAAGATGTTGCGCTCGTCGTTGGCGTCCTTGGGCAGCAGCATCTTCTGCAGTTCCAGTTCCAGTTGCGCCATGCGGGCCTTGGCCGCTTCGATCTCGTCCTGGGCGAACTGCTTCATGTCGGGATCGGCCAGCATCTCCTGGGCCGCCGCGATGTCGCCGTTCGCTTGCTGGTAGTCGTGGTACAGGGCCACCAGCGGACCGAGTTCCGCGTGTTCGCGCGTCATCTTGCGGTAGCTGTCCATGTTGGCGGTGGCGCCTTCGGACATCAGCAGTTCGTCGAGTTCGACCAGGCGGTTCGCCAATTGGTCCAGCTTGGCCAGCATTGATGGTTTCATAGCGTGTGCATCTCAAGTAATCAGGGGAAAGGGCCGGCGCGGGGCCGGTCGGTCGCGGCCGGGGGCCGGACGGGGCAAGGCGGCAGGGTCGCTAACGGCGGCCGCGGAACAGCTGGGGCAGCAGGGTCGCGAGCTGGGCCCGCTCGTCGCCCTGGGCACGGTGCAGCGCCTGCTGCGGCCCGTGCATGAATTTGGCCGTCAGCCCCTTGGACAGGGCTTCCAGCACGGCGTCGATGTCTTCGCCCTTGGCCAGCATCTTGCGGGCCCGTTCCAGTTCCAGCTGGCGCAGCGCTTCGCCGCTTTCATGCAGGCTCTGGATCACGGGCACCACGGCGCGGTCGTCGATCCAGTGCATGAAGGACTGGACCCGGGTTTCGATGATGGCTTCGGCCTGGGCTACGGCCGCCTGGCGGTTTTCCAGGCCGGTCTGCACCACCTTGCCCAGGTCGTCTACCGTGTACAGGAACACGTCGTTCAGGCGCGCCACTTCCGGTTCGATGTCGCGCGGCACGGCCAGGTCGACCATGAAGATGGGCTTGTGGCGGCGGGCCTTGATGGCGCGCTCCACCAGTCCCAGCCCGATCAGGGGCAGCGACGAGGCGGTGCAGGAAATGACGATGTCGTACTGGTGCAGCTTGTCGGGCAGTTCGGCCAGCCGGATCGCCTTGCCGCCGAAGCGGTGGGCCAGCACTTCGCCCCGTTCCAGCGTGCGGTTGGCGATGGTGATGCTTTTCGGATTCTGCGCCGCGAAGTGGGTGGCGCACAGCTCGATCATCTCGCCGGCGCCGATGAACAGCACGTGCTGCTCGGCCACCTTGTCGAAGATGCGCTGCGACAGGCGCACGGCGGCGGCCGCCATCGACACGCTGTGGGCGCCGATCTCGGTGGTGCTGCGCACTTCCTTGGCGACGGAAAAGCTGCGCTGGAACAGCTGGTGCAGATAGGTGCCCAGGCCGCCCGCCTCGTCGGCGGTGCGGATGGCGTCCTTGATCTGGCCCAGGATCTGGGTCTCGCCCAGCACCATCGAGTCCAGCCCAGAGGCGACGCGGAAGGTGTGGCGCACGGCGTCGTGCTGGGGCAGCATGTACAGATGCGGACGCAGCTCGCCGTAGTTGAGCTGGTGGAAGTCGGCCAGGAAGTGGGCGCCTGCGTCGAGCGGATTGGGCACGTGGCTGGCCGCGTACAGTTCCGTGCGGTTGCAGGTGGACAGGATGGCCGCCTCGTCGGCGCCGCCCGGCACGATGCGTTCAAACCACGCGCGCGCCGCCACCACGGCCTGTCCCAACTGGTCGGGCGCGAACGCCAGCCGTTCGCGCAGGGCGACCGGCGCGGTGTTGTGGTTGAGGCCGACGGCGAGCAGTTGCATTTCGGAGCGGGAAGGGTGGTTGTTAGCCGACATTATAGCGTGTTGTGTCCGTATTCTGCCCGGGGGGTGACCCCGTCATCAGTATGACCTTGATATACGCACTATAGGCTAGTTGGCGTGCGGCCGCAGCCTGGCCGCGGCGAGCCCGGCCCGTTCAGGCGCCCAGTTTTTCCAGCCGGTAGCCGTAGCTGTAGACGGGCACCAGGCGGTAGCCGTTTTCCGGCTTCAGTTGCAGCTTGTTGCGCACGCGCGAGACGTGGGTATCCATGGTGCGGGACGGCACGGCCGTTTCCCGTATCCACACGGCTTCGTGGATGTAGGCGCGTGACAGGGGGCGGCCGATGTTGCGGAAAAATAACAACGCCAGGTAGAACTCCTTGTGCGTCACGTCCAGCACGATGCCGTCCATCAACAGCCGGCCGGGCCGGGTTTCGAAAGTGTATTGGCCGAACTGTAATTGCTCGGCCCCGTTCTGGGACGGGTAGGCGCGCCGCAGCAGCGCCTGCACCCGGGCCACCAGTTCGCTGCGCCGCAGCGGCTTGATCATGTAGTCGTCGGCGCCGGCTGCCAGCCCGGCCACGATATCGTCCTCGCCCGAGGTGGTGGTGAGAAACAGCACGGGCGCATTGTCGGGCAGTTTTTCACGGGCGCGGCGCATGACTTCCGTCCCGCTGAGGTCGGCGACCTGCCAATCGAGGATGAGCATGTCGTAACTGTCCTTGCGCAAGTGATTGAGCAGCTCGCGGCTGGTCTGAAAACTGTGGCAGGCGTGGCCGGCGGAAGTGAGAACCTGGCAGATCAGATCGGCTTGGCTGCGGTCGTTGTCAAGTACGGCGATTCTCATGGTTGTGCGGGGCGTGTGCGACCGGCGGCGCCATCGTTCGCCACCTGCCGGTAAATGTTAAGGAGAAGTCACATTGAATATAACAGAGATTTACAAAAATAGTTAGTAAAAAAGCTAAATATTTCCATTTGGATATAACTATTTTCACTGCGCGCGTCCCCCACGCTATTACACGGTACACTCTCATCACCGTGATTTCAATATGCAACATGGCAGGGGGCAAGGGGCCGCAGGCCCGCGGGAGGGACATAATGGCGAGTAACATTGATACGGAATGGGTACTGGTGCCCGCTTCGGCGCGCGACATCGCCGCCGTGCGCGAACGGTGCCGGCGCCTGGTGCGGCGGCGCGCCGTGTGGTCGGCCGGCATGGCGGCCGTGCCCATCCCGGGGGTGGACGTGGTGACGGACTTGCGCCTGTTTGCCCTCCTGATCGAAGACATCAACCAGGAATTCGGCCTCAGCGCCGAGCAGATCGCCCGTTTGCAGCCGCAGTGGCGCATGCTGGCCTACGAGGCGGCCATGGGCGCCGGCGGCATGCTGGTGGGAAAAATGGTGACGCGCGAACTGGTGACGGCCCTGCTGCGGCGCAGCGGCGCCAAGCTGCTGGCGCGCCAGGCGGGCAAGCTGGTGCCCATCGCCGGGCAGCTGGCGTCGGCCGCCATCGGCTTTGCCGTGTTCCGCCAGATTGGCTACCAGCATGTGGAAGCCTGCGCCGTGGTGGCGCAGGAGTTGCTGGCCGGCCGCGCGGCGGCCGCCAACTAAGTTGATGCCTTGAGGGGGCTCAGGCGTCCGGCAGTACCACGTTCACGTCCAGCACCTCCAGGTTGCCCTGGCGGTCCAGCGAGATCTTGATGTCGTCGGCATTGACCTTGGTGTACTTGGAGATCACCTCGATCAGTTCCCGGTGCAGGGCGGGCAGGAAGTCGGGCCCGCCGCGGCCGTTGCGCTCGCGCGCGATGATGATCTGCAACCGTTCCTTGGCCGCCGACGCGGTTTTCGGTTTGGACGGGAACAGAAAGGAAAGCAGAGCCATGTCACTTGCCCCCAAAAATGCGCTGCAGCAGGCCGGGCTTTTCGTAGGTGGTAAAGCGCAGCGGCAAGTCCTGGCCGAGGAAGCGCGTGACCACGTCTTCGTAAGCTTCCGCCACGTCCGTGCCCTTGAAGTGGATGGCCGGGTTGCCCTGGTTGGACGCGTGCAACACCGACTCCGACTCGGGAATGATGCCGATCAGGGGGATGCGCAGGATTTCCTGTACGTCCTCGTGTGACAGCATCTCGTCCGCCTCGACCCGCTTGGGCGAATAGCGCGTGATCAACAGGTGTTCCTTGACCGGTTCTCCGCCCGTCTGGGCGCGGCGCGACTTGGCCTGGATGATGCCCAGGATGCGGTCGGAATCGCGCACCGACGACACTTCCGGGTTGGTGACGATGATGGCTTCATCGGCGAAGGTGAGCGCCATCAGCGCGCCGTGCTCGATGCCGGCCGGCGAATCGCAGATGATGTATTCGAAGCCCATGTTG
>JAZJZQ010000059.1:0-1766 GCA_040389625.1 Pseudomonadota bacterium
CGGCCGAGCAGTTCGACGCCCTGCTCAAGGCGCAGGCGCTGCACGCGCCGGAGGATGTGGCGAGCTAGCGGCCGACGATCCCAAGTCCGACAAGCTGCCAGGTGCGCGGCCGCCGCGCGGGGCGGCTGCTCAACGGCGCGCCGGTTGGCCTGGCGTCGCCCGCATGGCGCCAGCGGGGAGGGCTTCGGTAAATTGACCTTCCTTGAGCCGCCAGTAATGCGGCCCTGCCGCGCCGGCTTCGTCGCGTTGGCCACGCAGCACGATCAAGTCGCTGTCCAACTTGAACTGCACGGGTTCCGTCACGGCGATATCCCAGCAGCACAGAGTGAACGGTAGCCAGGCCACGGTGCCAGTGCGCGCATCAATGGCTGCAACCAAAATGCAGGAGGCGCCGCAGCCCAAGGTGGTCAATACGTAATGGCCTGCAAAGTTGACGGGCTGACGGGCGGCTGCAGTCAGGGCGGTGCGGAACTCGCGGTCGCGCGGATGCATCAGGCGCAGCGGTGCGCTGCGGCCGGCAAAGTGTTGGGCGACGGGGAACTGCTGGAACACAGGTTCTGCTGCCCGCCCCTGTGCGGAGGCAGAGAGCAGGGCTGCAGCGACGATAATAATCAGTGACTTGCGCATCGCACCATCCTTCCGTCTTGTATCCATGACGACCTCTCTCAGTTTGCCCGCCATCTTAGTCCCGAGAGGTGGCTTTGACGCTGCGCGGCATTAACAAGTAAGCTTGTCATAATTTAAACGCGCTTGCCCAAGTTTATGTCCGATCAGAACGCCGTACCCCTATCCCTGGCATTGGCGCCAGCCGAGTCCTCCATCCGCCGCCGTTCCCTGCTGGCCGCCTGCGGCGCGCATGCCGTGCACGACGGCTTGACCGACCTGATCTACGTGCTGCTGCCCATCTGGCAGGCGCAATTTGCCATCAGTTATGCCATGGTGGGCCTGCTGCGCGGCGCCTATTCGGGCATGATGGCCGGCTTCCAGCTGCTGGCCAGCCGGCTGGCGCGGCGCTGGGGACGCGAGCGCATGCTGGTGGGCGGCACGGCACTGGCCGGCATCGCCTACCTGATCGCCGGCCAGGCCGGCGGCATGACGGTGCTGCTGATCGCGCTGCTGCTGGGCGGCCTGGGCGCCAGCACCCAGCACCCGCTGGCGTCCTCCATGGTGACTGACAGCCACGAGGCCGGCGGCGGGGTCAAGCAGGCGCTGGCCCAGTACAACTTTGCCGGCGACATCGGCAAGACCCTGATCCCGGGCCTGGTGGGCTTGCTGCTGGTGGTGGTCAGCTGGCAGGCCAGCGTCACGCTGATGGGTTTGCTGGGCCTGGCCGCGGCCGGGCTGTTGTGGTGGCTGATCCCGGCGTCGCATGAATTCGCAGCGGGCCAGCATAAAGGCGCGGCCGCAACGTCCGGCAAGGGATCGGCCAGTGGCCTGCGCGCGCTGCTGCTGACGGGCACCCTGGACAGCGCCGTGCGCATGGGCTTTCTCACCTTCCTGCCCTTTCTCCTGAAAAGCAAGGGGGCCGGTACGGCCGGCATCGGCCTGGCGCTGTCGCTGCTGTTCGTGGGCGGCGCGTTCGGCAAGCTGTTTTGCGGCTACCTGGGGGCGCGCATCGGCATGATGAAGACCGTGTGGATCACGGAGTCGGCCACCTCGCTGCTGATCCTGCTGGCCGTGTGGCTGCCGCAGGCCGGTGTGATGGCGCTGCTGCCGCTGCTGGGGCTGGCGCTGAACGGCACCTCGTCCGTGCTGTACGGCGCGGT
>JAZJZQ010000060.1:0-10086 GCA_040389625.1 Pseudomonadota bacterium
ACTCTGCATTTGCACGCACCGTTTTGCGGGGAGGCGAACTATAGCAAAGGGCGGGACAGCTGGCAAGGCCGGCAGCGTAAAATAGCGGTTTCACCGAACCGCAAGCCTGTCATGACCATCCTGCTCACCACCCTCAACGCCCGCTACACCCACGCCTCGCTGGGTCTGCGCTATCTGTTAGCCAATATGGGGCCGCTGCAGGAGCAGACGAAATTGCAGGAATTCGTCATCGGCGCCAAGACCACCGAGATCGTCGAACGCATCCTGGCGCACCAGCCGCGCATCGTCGGTTTCGGCATCTATATATGGAACGTCGAGGAAACCACCAAGGTCGTGGCCATGCTCAAGCGCGTGGCGCCGCAGGTGGTGGTGGTATTGGGCGGGCCGGAAGTGTCGCACGAGCCGGGCGAACAGCAGATCGTCCAGTTGGCGGACTATCTGATTACCGGCTGGGGCGACGTCACCTTCCCCAAGCTGTGCGGCGAGATCCTGAACGGCCCCAAGCCGCTGATGAAGATCCATGCCGGCGTCCAGCCGCCGCTGGCCGAGATCAAGCTGCCGTACTCGCTCTACAGCGACGACGACATCAAGAACCGCACCATCTATGTGGAAGCATCGCGCGGCTGCCCCTTCAAGTGCGAGTTCTGCCTGTCCGCGCTGGACAAGACGGCCTGGCCATTCAACCTGGATACCTTCCTGGCCGAGCTGGAAGCGCTGCATGCGCGCGGCGCCCGCCTGTTCAAGTTCGTCGACCGCACCTTCAACCTGAACATCAAGACCAGCCTGAAGATCATGCAGTTCTTCCTCGATAAGCTGGCCGCCCATCCGGACGACCCGGTCTACGCCCACTTCGAGCTGGTGCCGGACCACCTGCCCGACGCGCTCAAGGAAGGCATCAGCAAATTCCCGCCCGGCGCGCTGCAGTTCGAGATCGGCATCCAGAGCTTCAACCCTGAAGTGCAAACCCTGGTCAGCCGCAAGCAGGACAACCAGAAGGCGGCCGACAACATCCGCTGGCTCACCACCCAATCGCACGCCCACATGCACGTGGACCTGATCGCCGGCCTGCCGAGCGAAGACGTGGCCAGCTTCGCGCGCGGCTTCAACCAGCTGTGGGCGCTCAATCCGCACGAGATCCAGTTCGGCATCCTCAAGCGGCTGCGCGGCACGCCCATCATCCGCCACACGGAGGAATTCGGCCTGGTATTCGAACCGTATGCGCCCTACACCATCCTGGCCAACAAACATATCGACTTCCCCACCATGCAGCGCCTGGTGCGCTTTGCCCGCTACTGGGACCTGGTAGCCAACTCGGGCCGCTTTGCCCATACGCTGCCGGTGCTGCTGGGCGAATCGGCCTTCGAGCAGTTCATGGCCTTCTCCGACTGGCTGTACGCGAACACGGACGCCACCCACCGCATCGCCCTCGACCGCCTGGCCGCCATGGTGTCGAAGTGGCTGCAGACGCGCGGCATGAGCAAGCTCGCGGCCGACGAACTGCTGGCCAGCGACTACGCCGGCCGCAACGAATCGGGCTCGCGCATCAAGCCGGCCGCCGCCAACACCCCCGCAATACGGGCCGAAACGGCAGCACCACAACGCCAGGCGCGCCACCTGGCGGCCTGACGCGGGGCGGCTCCGCCCGGAACAGCGGTGGCGGTCGCGCCCAAACTCACTTAAACTGGCGTCATGCCTACAGCCCAAGAGCCCACCCTCACTCTCGAATCCGGCGCCGCCAACGGACCGGCGGCCAGCGCCGCCGGCACCTGGCAAGTCCATGCGCTCGCGCTGGGCAGCGCAATGCACACCCTGACCGGCCAGCTCAATGGCCTGAAGGACAAGGCCAACATCGCGTGGGACCTGTCGGCCATCGACAGCATGGACCACATCGGCGCCCAGCTGCTGTGGAACGCCTGGGGCAAGAAACGCCCCGCCTCGCTGCGGCTGGCGCCCGGGCAGGAAGAATTCTTCAAGCGGCTGGAGGCGGCCGGCAACCTGGAACTGAAGGTCCCACGCAAGCAGCGCCTGACCTCCGTCATGGTGCTCGGCTTCGCGATGCTGCAGTTTTTCGAACACCTGCGCGGCTTCATCGCGCTGATCGGCTCCGTCACGCAGGATATCGGCCGCTTCGCGCGTCACCCGCTGCGCGGTCCGTGGCGCGAGATTTCGGCCAATATCTTCCATGCCGGTCCCCAGGCGCTGGGCATCACGGCGCTGGTCGGTTTCCTGATCGGGGTGGTGCTGTCCTACCTGTCGGCCCAGCAGCTGCGCAATTTCGGCGGCGATATCTACCTGGTCAACCTGCTGGGCATGAGCATCATCCGCGAACTGGGGCCGCTGCTGGCGGCCATCCTGGTGGCCGGCCGCTCCGGCTCGTCGATCACGGCGCAGCTGGGCGTGATGCGGGTGACGGAGGAACTGGACGCCATGCTGGTGATGGGCATCTCGCACGGCTTCCGCCTGATCCTGCCCAAGGTGATCGCGCTGGCCGTATCCATGCCGCTGCTGGTGATCTGGACCGATGTGATGGCGCTGATCGGCGGCATGGTGTCGGCCAATGTGGAACTGCACCTGTCGCCCTACTACTTCGTCCAGAAGCTGCCTGAAGCCGTACCGCTGGCGAACTACATGATAGGCCTGGGCAAGGGCGCCGTATTCGGCGTGCTGATCGCGCTGGTGTCGTGCCACTTCGGCCTGCGCATCAAGCCCAATACGGAAAGCCTGGGGCGCGGCACCACCACCTCGGTGGTCACCGCCATCACGGTGGTGATCCTGGCCGACGCCGTGTTCGCGATCATGTTCAACGGCGTGGGGTACTGATGGACGAGAACCAGCCAGCGCCGGCCCCCGCCCCCGCATCGTCCTGCGGCACGCCCAACACGGGCGTGCTGAAACTGGACGGCAGCGTGCCGGTGGTGGAAATCACGGGCCTGTGGACCAAGTTCGGCCGCACCGTCGTGCACCAGGACCTGAACCTGGCCATCCAGGCCGGCGAGATCCTGTCCATCGTGGGCGGCTCCGGCACCGGCAAGACGGTGCTGCTGCGCCAGATGCTGGGACTGGAGCGCCCCGCGCGCGGCTGCGTGCGCGTGTTCGGCGAGGACATCAGCGAAGTCGATGCACGCCAGCTGCAGCAGCTGCGCAACCACTGGGGCATGCTGTTCCAGCAGGGCGCCCTGTACTCGGCCCTGACCGTGTTCGAGAACATCGCCCAGCCCCTGCACGAACTGCACAAGATCCCCGAGGATCTGGTGCGCGACGTGGTGCTGCTGAAGATGAACATGGTCGGCCTGGGGCCCGAACATGCCGGCAAGATGCCGTCCGACCTGTCGGGCGGCATGATCAAGCGGGTGGCGCTGGCGCGCGCGCTGGTGCTGGAGCCGCAGCTGCTGTTCCTGGACGAACCGACGGCCGGCCTCGACCCCGACCTGTCGGAGAGCTTCGTGGCCCTGATCAAGTCGCTGCACCGGGAACTGGGACTGACGGTGGTGATGGTCACCCACGACCTGGACACGCTGTTCGCGCTGTCGACCCGGATCGCCGTGCTGGCCGAAAAGCACGTGATCGCCATCGGCCCCACGCGCGAGCTGTTGAAGATCGACCACCCGTTTATCAAGGAGTTCTTCCTGGGCGACCGCGGCCGGCGCGCGCTGGAAGCACTCGACACGGCCCCGCCGCAGCCCCAGGGCGCGCCCGGCGCCGCACACTGAATACGAAACGGAGCATCCATGGAAAACAGATCGCACGCACTCATGACGGGCTTTTTCACGATCACACTGCTGATCGCGGCCGTGCTGTTCGGCCTCTGGTTCAACCGCGACCGCATCGAGCGCGTGCCCTACGTGCTGGCCACCACCCAGCCCGTGCCGGGCCTGAACCCGCAGGCGCAGGTACGCTACCGCGGACTGCAGGTGGGCAAGGTGGCCAGCATCGGCTTCGACCCCAAGGTCACCGGCCAGATCCTCGTCACCCTCAGCATCAACCCGGACGCGCCCATCACCAAGACCACGTACGCCACGCTGGGCTACCAGGGCGTGACGGGCATCGCCTACGTCCAGCTCGACGACGACACCACCGGCTCGCCGCTGCTCGGCACCAATGCCGACAATCCCACCCGCATCCCGCTGCGCCCCGGCCTGCTGGACCAGCTGGAAAAGAAGGGCAAGCAAATCCTGTCCCAGGCCGAACAGGCCACCGACCGCCTCAACGCGCTGCTCAGCCCCGCCAACCAGCGCGCCATCCTGGCCGCCTTCACGGACGTGAGCGAAACGGCCCGGGAGTACCGCGCCCTGCCGCAGCAGCTGGAACCGACCATCGCCCGCCTGCCGGCCCTGGCCGACCAGGCCCAGACCGCGCTGCAGTCGGTGACGGCGCTGGCCACCGACGCGCGCCGCCTGACCACCAACCTGCAGGCGCCCGACGGCCCGCTGGCGCGCATGAGCGGCACGGTGGACCGGGTCGGCCTGTCGCTGGAAGCGGTCACCAGCGGCGTCGAGATGGACGCCCTGCCGCACGTGATCTCGCTCACCGACGAATCGCGCTCATCGATGAAGGCACTGAAGAACACCATGAACAAGCTCAATGAACGTCCGCAAAGCCTGCTGTTCGGCGCCCCCGGCACCCCGCCCGGCCCCGGCGAAGACGGCTTTGCCGCACCGGCCAAATGAGGAGCCCCGCGATGACCCACCTACCCCGCCTGGCCGCCCTGGCGGCCGCCCTGCTGCTGAGCGCGTGCGCCGGCAGCGGCAGCCGCAACACCACCGCCCTGTACGATTTCGGCCCCTTGCTACAGATGCAGACGGCGGCGCCGGGCGCCAACACCGGCGCCGCGGCGCCGCTGCCGGCCCTGATCGTGGCCGACGTCGACGGCCCGCCGGCGCTCGACTCGGAGCGCATGCAATACCGCCTGCTGTACGCGGACGCGCGCCAGGCCCGCCCCTACGCCTACAACCAGTGGACCAGCACCCCGCCCCAGCTGCTGACCCAGCGCATCAAGGCGCGGCTGGCGCAGGCCGGCGTCAAGGTGCTGACGTCGACCGACGTGGGCAGCGGCGCCCCCATGCTGCGCCTCGAACTCGATGACTTTGCCCAGAACTTCAGCAGCGCCACGCTCAGCAGCGGCGACCTCGCCGTGCGCGCCTCGCTGTTCCGCAACCACCGGCTGGTGGACCAGCGCACCTTCCGCCGCAGCAGTCCCGCGCCCAGCGCCGACGCGGCCGGCGGCGCCCGCGCCCTGGCCGACGCCAGCGACGCCCTGGCCGCCGACCTGCTGGCCTGGCTGGCCACGCTGCCGCCGCAATGACGGACCCGGACACCCCACCGGCAGGCGATCCGGCGCAACCGCCCACGCCAGCGCCAGCGCATGAGCCTGCGCGTGAGCATGCCCCCGCGCACGCGCACGCGCCCGGCCGCAGCTCGCCGCTGGCGCGCGCCGCGCTGCTGGCCTACGTGCTGCTGATCGTGTACGCCAGCTGGTATCCGTTCTCGGGCTGGCAGAACCACGGCCTGTCGCCGCTGATCTTCCTGGAACAGTTCGAGCTGCCGCGCTACTGGACCAAGTTCGACGCCGTCACCAACGTGGTGGGCTATGTCCCGCTGGGCACGCTGATCGTGTACGCGCTCTACCCGCGCGTGACGCGGCTGGCCGCCTGGCTGCTGGCCAGCGCCGGCGGCGTGCTGCTGTCAGGCCTGATGGAAGCCGTGCAGACCTACCTGCCCAGCCGGGTGTCGTCCAACCTGGACTTCTACACCAACGCGGCCGGCTGCTGCCTAGGCGCCCTGATCGGCGTGCTGACGGTGCGCCGCCTGCTCGACCAGAGCCAGTTGTACCAGCTGCGCCGGCGCTGGTTCGCGCCCCAGGCCAGCCAGGGCCTGGTGCTGCTAGCCCTGTGGCCGCTGGCGCAGATCTACCCGCAAAGCTTTTTGTTCGGCCACGGCCAGCTGCTGCCCATCCTGTCCGAATGGCTGTCCGAGCTGCTGGACGCGGAGATCGACCTGGGCGCCTGGGTGCGTCCGGTGGCCACGCTGACGGTGGAACAGTACTGGCTGTCGGAAACCATTATCACGGCCTGCGGCATGGTGGGCGCGGCCCTCACGCTGCTGTGCCTGCTGCGCCGGCCGGCGCCGCGCGCCGCGCTGGTGGTGGCCCTGGTGGGCGCGGCCATCGTCGTCAAGGCGCTGGCCACGGCCCTGCTGTTCTCGCCCGAGAACGCCTTCGTCTGGGTCACGCCCGGCGCCGAAGGGGGCTTTCTGATCGGCGCCATCATGCTGGCCGGCCTGGCCTTTGCGCCGCACGCGGCCCAACGCCGGCTGGCGGCCCTGACCTTGCTGCTGAGCCTGCTCATCGTCAACACCACGCCGGCCAACCCGTATTTCGTGGCCACGCTGCAGACCTGGGTCCAGGGGAAGTTCCTCAACTTCAACGGCGCGGCCCAGTTCCTGTCGCTGCTGTGGCCCTTCTTCACCGTCTGGTACCTGTGGCTGCCCGCCCATGGCCAGCAGCGGACATGACGGGCCGGCGCATGGCGCCGGGATCGCGGGTATCATAGCGGCTGTCAACCAACTCGAGACTGCCATGAGCGACACCCTCTATTACAAGCACCACGTTTTCTTTTGCGTGAACCAGCGCGACGATGGCCGCCCCTGCTGCAGCGACCACAACGCCGTGGCGGCCCAAAAGCACGCCAAGAAACGCTGCAAGGAACTGGACATCAACGGCAAGGGCCAGGTCCGCATCAACCAGGCCGGCTGCCTGGACCGCTGCGACGAAGGCCCCGTGCTGGTGGTCTATCCCGAAGGCACCTGGTACACCTACGTCGACACCAGCGACATCGATGAAATCGTCGACAGCCACCTGGTGGGCGGCAAAGTGGTGGAACGCCTGAAAATCTGAACCCTGTGATCCGTATGAACAAGAACTCTGAACAATTCACGCTGCAAGGCGGCGCCGGCCAGATGGAAGGCTTGCTCGACTTTCCCAAGCAAGCCCCGCGCGGCATCGCCCTGGTGGCCCATCCGCACCCGCTGTACGGCGGCACCATGGACAACAAGGTGGCCCAGACCCTGGCCCGCACCTTCGTCGGCCTCGGCTACGTGGCGGCCCGCATCAACTTCCGCGGCGTGGGCGCCTCGGAAGGCGAACACGACCATGGCCTGGGCGAGACGGACGACATGGCCGTGCTGCTGGCCTACATGCAGCAGCGCTATCCCGGCCTGCCGGTGGCCCTGTCCGGCTTTTCCTTCGGCACCTTCGTGCAGGCCCGGCTGGCGCAGCGGCTGGCGGCGGCCGGCACCCCGGCCGAGCGCCTGGTGCTGATCGGCACGGCGGCCGGCAAATGGCAGGTGGAACCGGTGCCGGCCGACAGCATCGTCATCCACGGCGAGCTGGACGAGACCATTCCCCTCAAGGACGTGTTCGACTGGGCCCGGCCCCAGGACCTGCCCGTGATCGTCATTCCCGGCGCCGACCACTTCTTCCACCGCAAGCTGCAGCACATCAAGGGCTGGGTCAGCCAGCTGTGGCGCACACAGCAGGAACAGGACCGCGCAACGGCGGCCTGAAGCCCTATAATGGGCGCTGTTTTTCCGGGCGGCCACGCCGCCCGCCCCCAACTTTAAACACCGAATACGCATCCATGAAAAAACTTATCGCGGCACTGGCTACCAGTGTGTTGATGATGTCGGCCGCCGTCGCGCAGACGCTGCCGCCACCTACCATCGCAGCCAAGTCCTGGCTGCTGCTGGACGCCACCAGCGGCCAGATCATCGCCTCGCAAGACCCCAACGCCCGCATCGAGCCGGCCTCGCTGACCAAGATCATGACGGCCTACCTGACCTTCGCCGCCATCAAGGACAAGAAGCTGGACCTGAACCAGATGATCAACGTCTCCACCCACGCGTGGAAGGTCGATTCGAGCAGCTCGAAAATGTTCATCGACCCGGCCACCCCGGTCAAGGTCAACGACCTGCTGTACGGCTTGATGGTGCAGTCCGGCAACGACGCGGCCGTGGCCCTGGCCGAAGCCGTGGCCGGCGACGAGTCCGCCTTTGTGGTGCTGATGAACCGCGAAGCGCAGCGCATGGGCATGACGTCGACCCACTTCGCCAATCCGCACGGCCTGCCCAGCCCGGATAACTATTCGACGGCGCAGGACTTGTCGGTGCTGGCCAAGCGCGTGATCCTGGACTACCCCGAGTTCTACAAGATCGATTCCGTCAAGAGCTACACCTACAACAAGATCACCCAGCCCAACCGCAACCGCCTGCTGTGGCTGGACCCGACCGTGGACGGCATGAAGACGGGCCACACGGAAGCGGCCGGCTTCTGCATGATCGCCTCGGCCCACCGCCCCAACGGCGCGGCCGAACGGCGCCTGATCTCGGTCGTGCTGGGCACCAACTCCGACAGCGCCCGCACCCAGGAAAGCCAGAAGCTGCTCAACTGGGGCTTCCAGAACTTCGACACGGTCAAGCTGTACTCCAAGGGCCAGGCCATCGCCACCCCGGAAATCTGGAAAGGTTCCAAGGGCAGCGTCAAGATCGGCTTCCAGAACGATGTGCTGGTGACCGTGCCCAAGGGCGTAGCCGGCAAGATGAAGCCGCTGCTCGAGCGCAAGGACCCGCTGGTGGCCCCGCTGGCCGAAAACAGCCGCGTCGGCTCGCTCAAGATGATGGTCGACGGCAAGCCCCTGCTGGAACTGCCCGTGGTGGCGCTGGAGCCGGTGGAACAAGCGTCCATCTTCGGCCGCGCCTGGGATTCCATGCGCCTGTGGCTGAAGTAAGCGGCACCGCGCCACGCCAGCAGTTCAAACAAAAGTCCGCCTCGGCGGACTTTTGTCATATGGGGTCGTTGCAACGGTCGAGGTCGCCTGGGGGCGAAATGTGCCACCGGGCGCATGTAGTCGTGTAACAATACTACTTGCAAAATGGAATCAACCTCCGCCCATCCCAACGCCTGAGAGTCCGCCCATGACCTACCACCCGCCTGCTGGCCTGCACTGCCCTTCCATTCTCACCAGCAACGGCGGCCCCACGCTGTCGCGCATCGTGGCCGGCATGTGGCGCATGGATGCCTGGCAACTGACACCGCAGCAGCGCCTGACCCTGGTCAAGCAATGCATGGCGCTGGGCGTGAGCAGCTTCGACCATGCCGACATCTACGGCAATTACGGCGTCGAAGCCCTGTTCGGGGAAGCGCTGGCCCTGCAGCCGTCGCTGCGGGCGCGCATGCAGCTGGTGAGCAAGTGCGGCATCAAGCTGGTGGCGCCGGCCCGGCCCGGGCATACCATCCAGCACTACGACACCAGCGCGGCCCACATCACGGCCTCGGTCGAGCAATCGTTGCGGGCGCTGGGCACGGACTACCTGGACCTGCTGCTGATCCATCGGCCCGA
Organism: Pseudomonadota bacterium; assembly: GCA_040389625.1. GTDB lineage: Bacteria > Pseudomonadota > Gammaproteobacteria > Burkholderiales > Burkholderiaceae_D > Rugamonas. Next base: position 9,393 of record JAZJZQ010000060.1, read on the forward strand.
CCCGCTGATGGATTTCGACGAGATCGCCGGCACCTTCAGCCGGCTGCGGCTGGCGGGCAAGGTGCGCCACTTCGGCGTATCCAACTTCAGCCGCCACCAGTTCGAATGCCTGAACCGGCGCGTGCCGCTGGCCACCAACCAGGTCGAATGCTCGCCGCTGCACGTGGCGCCCCTGTTCGATGAAACCTTTGACGGCTTGCAGGACCTGGGCGTGCGGCCGATGGTGTGGTCGCCGCTGGCCGGCGGCCGCCTGTTCAGCGGCGGCGATGTGGCCGGCGAGCGCGTGCGCGCCGTGGTACAGCGCATCGCCGACGAGTTGCAGCAACCGTTCGCCAGCGTGGTGTTCGCGTGGCTCATGCAGCTGCCGTCGCGGCCCCTGCCGCTGACGGGCAGCGGACGCATCGAAGCCATTGCCGACGCCGTGCAGGCCACCAGTTTCCAGCTCAGCCGCAGCCAGTGGTTCGAGATCCTGCGCGCCGCACGCGGGCACGAAGTGGCCTGACGCCTAAGGACGCCGGGGACATGGGGGGCAGTTTGAGGTACCCCCGGTTTTGCATTCAGTCGTGGTAGACGGCCGGCGGCGCGATGCCGCGCCAGCCCAGCCGCCAGCCCAGGTTCAGGGCCAGCGTGGCGCTGATGTAGACGGCGAAGAACAGCACGAAGAAGGTCGTTTGCAGCCAGGCCAGCAGGCCCA
>JAZJZQ010000060.1:10186-12049 GCA_040389625.1 Pseudomonadota bacterium
TAGACGGCGAAGAACAGCACGAAGAAGGTCGTTTGCAGCCAGGCCAGCAGGCCCAGGTTGGCCAGCAGCAGCAACAGGGCGGCGACGCTCATTTTCTGCTTGGTGCTGGGGAAGCGCACGGTCGATACCATCAAGCCACCCACGCCGAACAGCAGCAGCGCCAGCCACACGGCCTGCAGCGGGCCGGCCGGCGGATCGGGCCAGGCCACCACCACCGACGCCACGCACGCCGCGCCGGCCGTGATGGGGATGCCGACGAAATAGCGGGGGTCGGTGCGCCCCACGTTGACATTGAAGCGGGCCAGGCGCAGGGCGCCGCAGGCGACGAAGAAGAAGCTGGCCATGCCGCCCAGGCGCAGCAAGGTGGGCTGGTGCGCACCGAGCTGCACGAATCCATAGCAGTACAACAGGATGGCCGGCGCGCAGCCGAAGTTCATCACGTCGGCGATGGAATCGAGCTGCATGCCGAAATCGGAACTGGTGCCGGTGGCGCGCGCCACCATGCCGTCGAGCGCGTCGAACACGCCGGCCAGCACCAGCAGCACGGCGGCCAGGCGGTAGTCATGGGCGTTGCCGATGAAGGCGTTGTCGACGGAGATGACGATGCTGCCGAAACCGCAGGCGATCGACAGCAGCGTGACGAAACTGGGCAGGGCGAACTTGGCGCGCTGCAGGCGCGGGCGTTGAGAGAATGAAGTCAAATCAGGCGCATTCCGGTAAGAGAAAAAGTGGCTGGCCGCCCCGATGGCGGCGGGCTATTTTACCCTGCCCGGCCGCCGCCCGGCCACCGCCCGGCATGCCGGCCGCGCACGCCATTGCGCATATCGGGTGCGGTGCGGCCCGAGTTGCCTTAGAATCGACCCATCAACAGGCTGGTCCCCGGTGGCGGCCACGATAACGATACAGGAGCCTTCCATGCAAAGCCGTTCACGTTGGCATCTCACTCTCGCGGCACTCAGCCTGGCCGTGGCGCTGGCGGCCTGCGGCGGGGGCGGCAGCGGCAGCAGCGCCAGCGTCAGCCCGCCGGCCACCAGTTCCCTGCCTGCGGAACCGGGCGCGCCCGCGTTCACCGGCAACGCCGCGCTCGACGGTTTTAACTGGATCAATTTCCGCCGCGCCCAGCTGGGGGTGTCGGTCCTGACGCGCAACAGCATGCTGGAACAGGCGGCCCAAGGCCATGCCGACTACCAGCGCATCAACAATACCGTCACCCACGTGCAGACGCCGGGCCTGCCCGGCTTTACCGGCGCCACCCTGGCCGACCGGCTGGCCAACGCGGGCTATGTGCTGGTCAAGCCGTATGCCTATGGCGAGATCATTTCCGCCACGGCCAGCACGTCCGGCGTGGCCCTGGCCGAGGAACTGGTGACGGCCATCTACCACCGCTTCGTGATGTTCGAACCGGTGTTCAAGGAAATGGGCACGGGCGCCGCCCTCGGCAGCGGCAACTACTCCTACTTCACTTGCGACATGGCAGCCAATAACGGCTATGGCAGCGGACTCGGCGGCGGGCGGGCGGCCGGCTATCCCGTCAACGGCCAGACCCAGGTGCAGACCAACTTCCTGAGCGATAACGAGACGCCGGACCCGGTTCCCAACCAGAACGAAGTAGGCTACCCGATCAGCATGCATGCCGACATCACCTCGCACATGACGGTGCAATCGTTCACCGTGCGCCCGCGCGGCGGCGCGCCGCTCACGGTGCGCCTGCTGAGCAATGCGACCGATCCCGAAACGCCCGTCTCGGCCGCGGCCATCGTGCCGCTGTCGGTGCTGCAGCCGGCCACTACCTACGACGTCGCGTTCAGCGGCGCCGTGGACGGCGTGCCCCTGTCGCGCAACTGGTCGTTCACGACGCGCTGA
>JAZJZQ010000060.1:12149-16418 GCA_040389625.1 Pseudomonadota bacterium
GCAGCTGCTGCAGCGTTTCCGCGACGATTACCGCCCGCTGGGGCGCCAGTTGCGGCTGGCCCTGGCCGACAACAGGCTGTCCACCCTGCAGTGCCGGGTCCACACGGTCAAGGGCGCGGCCGGCATGATAGGCGCGCCCACCGTCTGCCAGCTGGCCACGGCGCTGGAACCGGCCTGCCATCTACCGGCGGCGGCGTGCGCGGAAACGGTGATGCTGCTGGAGGACGCCTTGCGCGCCCTGCTGGCGGCCATCGATGGCTTGCTGGGCGACGAGCCGGCACTGGCGCCGGAGCTGGAGCCGGCGGCGCCGGCCGACAACGAACTGCTGGCGCAGCTGGCCGGCCTGCTCGACACGGGAGATGGCGCGGCCATCGACTTGCTGGAACAGTCGGCCTCGCCGCTGGCGGCCAGGCTGGGGGTGGCGCGCTACCAGCAGGTGGCGGCCGCGGCCCACCAGTTCGACTTCGAAGCGGCGCTGGCGGCACTGGCGCCGCTGCCGTAGCAGGACGCCGTACCGGGCTGCCGTAGTGAGCCGCCGTACAGCAGCCGCACGACTCAGCGCGTATATTCCTTTTCTTCGTCGAAGGCGTCGGCGCACTCCTTGCCGCAGAAGCGGCGCACGCTGTCGAGCGGCTTGTCGCAATACCAGCAGGCGCCCTTGGGCGGCAACAGCTGGCGCGCGCGGGCGGCCGGTGTCAGGGCGGGTGGCGGACGGTCGGCCCCGTCATCCGGCACGCTGTCTTGTTTCGGTTCCAAGGCTCCCTCCTTTCCAGGCAATACGCAGGTCTATCAGCAGATTACGTCAGCGGAAGTTGGCGGGCATGATACTGCTCAAATGGTGCCGCGCTGTGGCCTATCATAACAGTTTCGACGCCACCGCCTAGTCCGCCGGATCGGCAAAAATCGGACGAATTGCACAGTGCGCTACCTCTGCACAAAGGGGGCCGCGGCGAAAGATTCCAGCACGAAAAAATTTTTTAATGGAAATGGCGGCCACGATAGCCCCGGCGTCATTTGCGCCCGGCCAGCACCACCTGGTTGCGGCCCGATTCCTTGGCGCGGTACATGGCCTTGTCGGCCATGCGCAGGAACAGTTCCGGGGTCTGCAGCTCGTCCGGCACCTGGACCGCCACCCCCACGCTGATGCTGACCCAGCCGAACGGCGACTGCACGTGCGGCAGGTGCAGCGCCTCCAGCGCCAGCCGCACCGACTCGGCCAGCGCCAGCGCCGCCTCGGCATCGGTCTCGGCCGCCAGCACGACGAATTCCTCGCCGCCGTAGCGGGCCGCCAGGTCGCTGGCGCGGCGCGCGTGCGCCTGCAGCAGCGTGGCCACCATGCGCAGGCAGCTGTCGCCCTCCTGGTGGCCGTAGTGGTCGTTGTAGCTCTTGAAGTAGTCGACATCGATCATCAGCAGCGCCAGCGGATGGCCGCAGCGGGCGGCCCGGTTCAGTTCCGTGGCCAGCATGTCGTCGAAGCGGCGCCGGTTGGCGATGCCCGTCAGCGGGTCCGTCATGGTCAGGGCCGACAGCTTGAGGTTGGCCTGCTCCAGGTCGCGCGTGCGCTCGGCCACCCGGCTCTCGAGCTGCTCGCGCGTCTCGTTGATGTTGGCCGCCATCTCGTTGAATTTTTGCGACAGCAGGGCCAGTTCGTCGCGGCCTTCGTACACCACGCGCTGGGCGTAATCGCCGGTGCGGGTGGCGCGCATGGCGCCGGCCAGCCGCTCCAGCGGCATCGAGATGCTGCGCGCCACGGCATAGGCCAGCACCAGCGCGCCGAAGAAGCAGAACAGGCCGATCAGCACGATTTCCTTGCGCACGGCCTGGGCCTCGGCCAGCAGCAGCTGGTTGGGCAGGGTGCTGACCACGAACCAGCTGGTGCCGGGCACCTGGGTGTAGGCGGCGAAATAGCCGGCCGGCGGCAAGCCTTCGGCCACCGTCTGGTGGTAGGCCAGGAAGCCGGTCTGCGCGCCGCTGCGCACGCTGGCGCCCAGCTGTTCGAGCAGGGCCGGGGCGGCCGCCACGCCGGTGGCGCGCTCGCGGCGCTGCGCCAGCAGCGTGCCGTCGTGTGCGTCGACGATGAAGATCTCGCTGCCGGCGCCCAGGTTGGCATTGTCGAAGATGCTGGAAAAGCGGGCGGCCCGGATGCCGAGGAACAGGCCGCCGGCCAGCCGGTTGTCGTTCTTGGAATAGATCTGGCGCACCATGGCGATGCTCTTCTGGCCATCCCACAGTTCCAGCGTGCCCCACACCACGCGGCGCTGGCTGGCGCGCGCGGCGGCGCTGAACTCCACCACGCCGCGCCCAAGCTGGGCGAACACTTGCGGGTCGAGCACGCGGTTGTCACGGTCAAGGAAATACTTCTGGCCGAAATCCTGGAACGAGCCATAGCTGTCGAGCAGGATCTTGGTCAGGTCGGCGCGGGCCCGGCCCTTGTCCACCGGGCTGCCGTCGGCGTAGCGGGCCAGCGCCGACTGTACCGGGTCCGACAGCGCCAGCGCCTCGCTGCCTGACTCAATTTCGGCCATGCGCAGCTGGACGTTCTTGGCGATCTGCTTGACCACCTCGGTGGCAAACAAGCGGGTCTTCTGTTCGATGGCCTTGCTCGACTCGACATAGGAGATGTAACCGGACACCAGCAGCGGCGACAGCGAAATGAAGATGAAGGAAGCGAACAGCCGGTGGCGGATGGCGATCCGGCGCAGCAGCGCGGGCAGGTATTGGGCAAGCAGGCGGCTCATGCGGCGTTCCCGACGGCGGCGTCAGCGCACGGCGCTGCGCGCCTCGTCGCGCAGCGAACGGTCCAGCAGGCGGGCCGCCGCGCGCGGCGCCGTCTTGCCGGCCAGGACATCCTGCAGCAGCGGATGGAGCAGCTCGATGGTGGAGGCGGGCAGGAACACATAATAGGGCGGCACCACTTGCGGATAGGCGCTGACCTGGCGGATGTAGGCCGTGATCTGGGGATCGGTGACCATGGCGCCCGGCAGCTGCTTCATGGGCGGGATATTGCGGCGCGCGTTCTGCTGGATGGCGAAGCCCTTGCCGACCAAGAAGTCGAGCAACTGGAGGGCCGCCTCGCGCTGGCGCGTATTGCAGACGGCAAAACCGGTCTCGCTGCCGACCACGGGCACGGCCAGCTTGCCTGCGGCGTTCCAGGGCGGCACGAAGACGCCCACCTCGTCGCGCTTGCCCACCATCAGCCGGCCGGCCGCCCACGTGCCCTCGAACGCCATGGCCGCGTGCCCGGCCGCGAACAGGCGGATGCCCTCGTCGTAACCTGTATTCAGGTAGTCCGGCTGCACGTAGCCGCGCGCGGCCAGCAGCTTGATGCGGGCGAAGATGTCGGCCGCCTGCGCCGTATCAAGCGCCAGGGTGCCGGCCGCCAGCGCCTGGCGCCAGTCCGGACGGCCGGCCGCCACCAGGTTGGCGAAGCCGTGGCTGAAGGGGCCGTTGCCCAGCATGTTGGGAAAGCCGCCGTCCAGCACCAGCGGCGTATAGCCAGCCTTTTTCAGCTGGGCGCACACGGCCAGGAATTCGTCGAAATTCTGGGGCAGGGCCTTGATGCCGGCCTGGCGGAACATGGTCTTGTTGTAGTAGATGAGGGTGGCGGCCACGCCGCCGGCCACGCCGAAGTGCTTGCCACTGGCACTGGTCCAGTCGGGCTTGAGCAAGTCCAGCATATTGTTCCAGGCCGCCGTACGGCCCACCTCGGCCAGGATGCCCTGCTCGGCCAGGCTGGCCGCATAGGCGTTCGGATTGACGGAGACCAGGTCGGGCAACTGGTTGGCCGCCACCTTGGGCTTGAGGTTTTCCTCGACCGAATTGCCGATCATGAACTGCACGTCGACCCGGATGTCGGGATGCTCGCGGCTGAAGGCGGCCGCCACGTCGTGCATTTCCTTGGGCCAGTCGGGGGCCCACACCAGGGCCGTGATGGTGGTGGCCGGCGTACGCTCGGCCTGCGGCGCGGCCGCCACACGGCTGTCGTCGCCGCAGCCGGCCAGGGCCAGCAGCAGCGGAGCGAGCACCAGCAGCGGGGCGAGCAGCCCCGTCCAGCGCGATGGTGTCGATCGTTCCCTCATCCCGGCAACCCCAGTCCTGCAAACTGCCGGCAACGGCCAACCCGTCCGGCGCGGCAATGTCATTTCGATCAGGTTATATTAATTTCCACCCAGACACACCCCATGATGTTGAGGTTACTACAAAGCCGGAAGTGTGCGAGTTGCCATGCTATCAAAAAATGCCAAGAAACAACGTATTGCAAAATTGAAA
>JAZJZQ010000060.1:16518-22340 GCA_040389625.1 Pseudomonadota bacterium
TCTCTTCGCAATAACTTCGTCGCTATCCCCTGGCACACCTGCCTGGTCCCGGCACTTCAAGCATAGCCAACACTGATTGAGGAAATATTCAAATGACTAGCACCGTTTCCAGCACCATCAAGCAAGTCCTCAGCTGCCCATATTGCGGCGATGCCGTGCAGGCCACCGAAGAGCTCACCACCTGCTCCGCCTGCCAGACCAGCTATGCGTTCACGCCGTCCGGCTCACTGGACATGCGCTTGCAGAAGCCGAAGCGGGTCCAACTGCAGTTCGAGGTCGGCGGGCCGTTGCTGCCGCGCGAGGGATTCGCGTTCGAGACGTTGACGGCATGCCCGCAACCGCAAGTCGATTATTCAGCCATCAGCACGCCGGTGCACTTGACCAAGGAACTGCTCAGCTACTTTCCCAAGGCGCAATCGGCCGACAGCAAGATGCTCGACCTCGGTTGCGGCAGCACGCTGCACAAAGGCGTGTGCGAACACGCCGGCTTCGAGTGGGTCGGCATGGACTACAACTCCCCCCGTGCGCCCATCCTGGGCGACGCCCATGCGCTGCCATTCAAGGACGGCAGCTTCGAATTCATCATGTCGATCGCGGTCCTGGAGCACATCCGCAATCCCTTCGTCATGATGCGCGAAGCCTATCGCGTGCTCAAGCCGAACGGCCTGTTCGTCGGCACGGTGGCCTTCCTCGAACCATTCCATGGCGACAGCTACTACCACCATACCCACTTGGGCACGTGGAACTCGCTGCAATCGGCCGGTTTCACGATCGAAAAAATCGCGCCCAGCGCGGAGTGGACGGTACTGCGGGCCCAGGCGGAAATGGGCTTGTTCTCGAAACTGCCGAAATTTATCGCGCGCGCGATCGTCGCGCCGGTCCAGCTGCTGCATGTGCTGTGGTGGAACTGCGCCCGCCTGATCTCCAGCAAGGCCAGCAAGAGCGTACGCATCCGCAATCACACGGGCGTCTTCACCTTCATCGCCCGGAAAAATCCCGCCTAGCCCGGCCCGGCTGCTCCAGCAAGCATGGCGGCAGCGGGCCGCCGCAGCGCCGGCGCCGCGCGCGCCGGCGGGAGCTTATTTGCCGATGCAGAAGCGGCTGAAGATCACCCCCAGCAAATCGTCCGACGAAAACGCGCCCGTGATGCTCGACAGCTGCGTCTGGGCCAGCCGCAATTCTTCCGCGAACAGATCAAGCGACTGGTCGTTCTGGGCCGCGTGTTCGCCGGCGCGGGCCAGGTGGGCGCCCGCGTTCTTCAAGGCGATCAAATGCCGCTCGCGCGCCAGGTAAAGCGACTCGCCCGTCTGCTGCCAGCCGGCGATGCGCAGCAGTTCCGCCCGCAGCAGCTCGATGCCCGTATGTTCGTGGGCCGACAGGTAGACGTGGGTGGCGTCGTCACGCGCATCGATGCCCGGCTTGTGGCCCGACAGGTCGATCTTGTTCCACACCCGCAGCACCGGCACCCCGGCCGGGAAGGCGGCCACGATGGCCTCGTCCGCGCGCGACGGACCGTGGTCCGCATCCAGCAGGTGCAGGATCACGTCGGCCTTGCCCACCTCGGCCCAGGTGCGCTCGATGCCGATGCGCTCTACCAGGTCCACCGCCTCGTCCGTGCTGCGGATGCCGGCCGTGTCGATGATGTTGAGGGGGATGCCTTCGATCTGGATGGTTTCGCTCACCTTGTCGCGGGTGGTGCCGGCAATCGGCGTGACGATGGCCACGTCCGAGCCGGCCAGCGCGTTCAGCAGCGACGACTTGCCCACGTTGGGCTGGCCCACCAGCACCACGTTCAATCCTTCGCGCAGCAGCGCCCCTTGCGCCGCCTGGCGGAATACCAGGTCCAGCGCATCGACAATGCCGGTCAGCTGGCCGCGCGCGTCCGACTTTTCCAGGAAATCGATTTCTTCCTCGGGAAAATCGAGGGTAGCCTCTACCAGCATGCGCAAGCCCGTCACCCGGTCCACCAGCGCGTTGACGGTCTTGGAGAAGGTGCCCGACAGCGACTGCGAAGCCGACTTGGCGGCGGCCTCGGTGGACGCGTCGATCAGGTCGGCCACGGCCTCGGCCTGGGCCAGGTCCAGCTTGTCGTTGAGGTAGGCGCGGCGCGTGAATTCGCCGGGTTCGGCCAGCCGCAAGCCCAGCTCCGCGCCCGCCTCCAGCACGCGCGCCAGCAGCAGCTGCAGCACGATGGGGCCGCCGTGGCCCTGCAGTTCCAGCACATCTTCCCCGGTGTAGGAATGCGGGCCCTTGAACCAGATGGCGATACCCTGGTCGATGATAGTGCCGTCGGCCTGCTTGAACGGAATGTAGGTCGCATGGCGCGGCTGCAGCGCCGTGGCGCCGAACAGGGCGGCGATCAGCGGCTGCAAGTTCTTGCCGGAAGCGCGCACGACGCCAATGCCACCGCGGCCCGGAGCGGTGGCGATGGCGGCGATGGGGGAAGAGTCGAGGTTCATGGCGGGAAATTGTAAAGCGTATGAGAGCGGCGCAAGCGCCAACAAAAAATGGGGACGTACCCCATTTCCAAAAAAACGGGGACGTAACACGGTTTTGCTGTGTTACGTCCCCTGTTTTACTTCCTGCGGCGGCCGCCGGTTACTTGGCGGCGGCGGGCGCGAACTTCTTGGAGATCACGTACTGCTGACCGATCGACAGCACGTTGTTCACTACCCAGTACAGCACCAGGCCGGACGGGAAGAAGAAGAACATGACCGAGAACGCCAGCGGCATGAACATCATCATCTTGGCCTGCATCGGATCGGCAGGCGCCGGATTGAGCTTGGTGGTGATGTACATCGAGATCGCGTACAGCACCGGCAGGATGTAGAACGGGTCCGGCGCGGCCAGGTTGTGGATCCAGCCGATCCACGGCGCGCCGCGGATTTCCACCGACGCCTGCAGCACCCAGTACAGGGCGATAAACACGGGCATCTGCACCAGGATAGGCAGGCAGCCGCCCAGCGGGTTGATCTTCTCGGCCTTGTACAGTTCCATGGTGGCCTGGTTCATCTTGGCCGGGTCGTTCTTGTAGCGCTCGCGGATGGCCTGCATCTTCGGCGTGACCAGCTTGACCTTGGCCATGCTGCGATAACCGGCCGCCGACAGCGGGAAGAACGCCAGTTTGATCAGGATGGTGAACACGATGATGGTCCAGCCCCAGTTACCGAGCACCTTGTGCAGCTGCTCCATGACCCAGAAGATAGGCTTGGCGATGATGGTCAGCCAGCCATAGTCCTTGACCAGTTCCAGGCCGGGCGCCACTTTATCGAGCAGCTTCGATTCCTGCGGACCGGAATAAAGCTTGGCGTCGTTCGACACGGTGGCGCCGGGCGCCAGCGTGCCCAGCGGCTGCACGGTGCCGATGGCGTACAGGTTGGTGTCGACCTTCTTGGTGAAGATGTCGCGCGTCAGCTTGTCCTGCGGGACGAAGGCGGACACGAAGAAGTGCTGCGAGATGGCGACCCAGCCGTTGTCGGCCTTGGTCGGGTGATCCTGCACCATAGCCTTGCCGGTCTTGACCGCTTCCTGGGCTTCCTTCTCCAGCGTGTCGAACTTCAGCTTCTTGTACTTGTCGGCGTCCGTGTACAGGGTGGGGCCGGTGTAGCTGCTGTTGAAGTAGGAGTCGCCGGCCGGCTTGTTGCCGTCGTGGACCAGCTGCAGGTACAGCTCAGGCTTGACGGGCGCCGCGCCGGTGTTGGTGACGTCGTGACGCACGTCGATCACGTAGTCGCCGCGCTTGAAGGTGAAGGTCTTGGTCAGCTTGACGCCGCCCTGCTCCGCTTCCAGCACCAGTTGCACCTGGTTGGCGTCGTTCAGCATGCGCGCGCCGGGGCGGGCCGTGAAACCGGTGGTGTGGTTGGGCAGGCCGGCCGCGCCGATCAGGCCCGTTTCGGCCAGATAGGTGTGGGTGGCGTCGGCGTCGAACAGCACCTGGTTCTTGGTCGGATCGATGCCGTCCTTGAACTGCAGCAGCTCCAGGCGCTTGATGGTGCCGCCCAGGGTGTCGATGTCGGCGCGGATCACGTCCGTCGTGACGGTGATGCGCTCACTCTTGAACGGCGCGGGCGCGCCCGGCTCGCCCGGCGTGGCGGCAGCGGCGGCCGAAGCGGCGGCGCTGGCCACGGCCGGCAGGTCGGATTTCTTCGCGTCCGTGGCCTTGGCCACTTGGGCCGGCGCGGGAGCGAACATGGATGGTTTGCCTGTCGAGACCATCCAGTTGTTCCAGAGAACTACCAGCGACACGGCAAACACGATCCACAGGATGGTACGTTTATTGATATCCATTAGGGTATTTATCAGGAGTGGTTGCAACCGCAAGCGGTCGTTGAAGAATTGGCCGGTCCGTCGCCCTTGGGCGGGACCGGATCGGCGCCGCCCGCATGCCACGGGTGGCAACGGCACAGGCGCTTGACGGTAAGCAGGCTGCCGCGCGCGGCGCCATGCACCTGCAGCGCCTCCAGCGCGTAGTTCGAACAGCTGGGATAAAAACGGCAGCGCGGCCCCAGCATGGGGCTGATGGTCAGCTGATAGGCCCGGACCAGCCAGCGCAGCAAGGTGCTCATGGCGCTTTTGGCTCCATGGCCGGCGCCACGTTCGGCGGCATCACGGGCGACACCGGCGCGGCCGGCGCAGCGTGCGCCAGCCTGGCCTGCGCGGCGAACAGGCGCGCCAATTCCACCCGCAAGGCCGCTTTCAGCTTTGCAGTGGTGGCGGGACCGTCCTTGCTGTTGACCGGCTTGGCCAGGCGCACGACACAGTCGATGGCCGGCAGGCCGGTCTGGCGGAACAGTTCGCGCGTGACGCGCTTGATCGTGTTGCGCGTGACGGCGCGCGGGGCGAAACGCTTGGCCACCACGACCCCCAGCCGCGCATGCGGCAGTTGGTTCAGGCGGGTGTACAGCACGAAGTGCGCCGTTTTTTGCGAGGGGCGCAAACGAAAAACGGATGAAAATTCATCCGTTTTAACGATACGCCGAACGCGCGCGAAGTCGTGGGAACCTTCGCCTGTCGAGCCGCTTGAAATACAGCTTTCCACGCGATCAGCTAACAAGCTTTGGCTTATACAGCCAGACGCTTGCGGCCTTTTGCGCGGCGTGCGTTGAGCACATCACGGCCACCACGGGTAGCCATACGAGCGCGGAAGCCGTGCGTACGCTTGCGGCGAACGACGGAAGGTTGGTAAGTACGTTTCATGTTGGTCTCGCTAAAAAGCAAAAAAAATGCAAAATCGGGTCTGACGTCCCGTCAGTTTTTGGTGCCAATGACATTTCGCGCACCTATGCCAACTGCCACGGCACAAGCTGGGTCCATCTCATCGCCCGCTGATATCCACGCTTACTCCATATTGTCGTTCAAGTGAATAAACACGGAATACGGGCGGGGAACCCTGAATTATCAGCATTTCGATCCCGCGTGTCAACACTTCTCTGCCCCCGGCGGACGCCGGCCGCCGCGCCGCAGCAAGAAAATAAGCGTCGTGCCTGTGGATAACTTTGGCCGGCGAGAGTAGAATAGCGCGTTACGTGTGGCGAGCCCCAACGTATGCGGCCCGTTGCGGGACGCGGCGCCGGGGCAGTATCGATACGCCCTCCCACACCTTTTCACAGTAGACGATTCATGGAAAATTTCTGGCAGACCTGTTCCGCGCAGTTGGAACTGGAGCTGACGCCGCAACAATTCAGCGCGTGGATAAAACCGCTTATCCCCCTCGACTACGAGGCGGGCAAGCTGCGCGTGGCCGCGCCCAATCGCTTCAAGCTCGATTGGGTCAAGACCCAGTTCGCCAGCCGCATCACGGCGCTGGCCTGCCAGTACTGGGA
>JAZJZQ010000061.1:0-2182 GCA_040389625.1 Pseudomonadota bacterium
GGCACGGCGCTGCTGAACGGATGGGCGCTGGCGGCCGTGTTGCGCTGGCCCCAGGTGGCCGCCGCCAGCGGCTGTCCATCCCGGGTCAAGTCGGCGACCACGCGGTCGATCGCGGCCAGCTGTACCTCCTGCCAGCTCGCATACGGCGCGGGCAGCCAGGCGGCGGGCTGCGCGTCCAGCAGGCGCGCCAGCACCACCGGCCAGCGCGACGTGACGGCGGCCATGTTCGATTTCGCGTCGAGCCGGGCCAGCTCGCCGTTGGCCTGCTCGAACACGATGTCGTACAGCGCGTGCATGTAGCCGCGCGCGATGCGGTAGCCGGCCGAATCGACACTGGCATGGCCACTCCAGTTGTCCTTCAGCAGCCGCAGCGCCTCGGCGCGCTGGGCATGGCCGGCCACGGCCTTGCCATTGTCGGCCATGAGCGCCTTGAGCGCCCTGTCACGCCAGCCTTGCATGAACACGGCGCGGTCATCGAGCCCCACCGCATACACTTGCGGCACGCCCGTCTTCGCGCCCAACGCCAGCAGGTCGTCGCGCACCTGGTGGGTGCGCGCGCCCAGGTCGAAGCCGCCGTCGCCGATCAGCTCCGCGCCAGCGCCGGCCAGCTGGCGGCTGTTGGCCGTGGCCAGCTGGCCGCCGGCCGGATTGAGCACGCGCGGATAGTCGGCCGGCGCCAGCCAGCCCTGCCACACGCCGGCCGCCTCGCCCGCCGCCAGCGGATAAGTGGCCGCCTCGCCTGTTGCGGCGCGCCTGGGCAGCGGGCCGGCGATGGTCCAGCCGATGTTGCCGCGATCGTCGCCGGCCACCATGTTCTGGGCCGGGATGCCCATGGTGGGGGCGATGGCCAGCGCCTGTTCCACCGAGTTGGCCGCTTCCAGCTGCAAGGCGTTGAAGTTGACGGCGGCCGGTGTGTGGGCCGCCCAATGCACGGCGTACTGGCGCCCGGCCACGTCGCGGATGGGGCCGAGCGACGTCTCGCGCACCACCAGCCTCTCGGCCGGCGCGCCCTTGACGAGGATGGTCTCCTCGTGCACGGCCGGGGTCTCCCAGCCGGCCTGGGTGCGCACTTGGCCGGCGTGGGCGGGGTCGGTGTCGAGCGCGATCAGGTCCAGGTAGTCGCCGTAGCTGTTGGTAAAGCCCCAGGCCACGCGGCCATTGCTGCCCACCACCACGGCCGGCGTGCCGGGCAGGGTCACGCCCACCACGCGGCGCTGGCCGCCGGCCGCGTCCGGAAACTGCAGGGCGGCCCGGTACCAGGTGTTGGGCAGCTGTATGCCCAGGTGCATATCGTCGGACACGATGGCGCCGCCGTCGGCGCTGCGGCTGCCCGCCACGGCCCAGTTGTTACTGCCCACCATGTCGATGAAGGCGGCCGACGCCGTCTGCTGCGCGTCCGGCGCGCGCGGCTTGCCCCACCAGGCCGGCGGCGCGGGCGGAATGGGCGTGTCGGCCACGGCCAGCCGGTCCGCGTCCAGCGGCGCGTCCCACAGGCTGGCGGACGGCGCGAGGAAGGCGCGCTGGGCCGCGTCAGTGTGTTCCATCAGCCAGCCGCGGGCCAGTTCGCGCGGCTCCTGGCCGCCCTGCAAATCGAAATACATGGCCCAGATCACCAGCAGCGTATCCTCGGGCGACCACGGGCGGGGCGCCATGCCGATCAGCGCATATTCGAACGGCCTGGCACGCAGACCCTGCAAGCCGGCGTTGACGCCGCCCACGTAACGGTCCAGCAGCGCGCGCTGGGCGGCCGGCATGGCTTGCAGCGCCAGCGCCGCGCGGGCACGGAAGCGGTGCAGCCGGTGCGCGCGGTCCACACCGAGCGCGCGGGCGCCGAACAGTTCGGACAATTCACCGGCCGCCACCCGGCGCAGCAGGTCCATCTGGAAGTAGCGGTCCTGGGCGTGGACAAAACCGGTGGCATAGGCCACGTCGAGCCGGTCGGCGCCGCTGATGCGCGGCACGCCGTGCGCGTCGCGCGCCACGCTGACCTGGCCATGCAGGGCCGGCGCATGCAGTTCGCCGTCCAGCTGCGCCATGCTGGCGCGCAGGTAGAGCCAGCCGCCCAGCGCACTGGCCGCCACCAGCCCCGCCGCGCCCAGCGCGATGCGACCCGACCACACTCTCACCCTGCTCTTCTGCATGCAAACTCCCTTTCGTCAGCGTTCATTCGTCAGCGGCTGGC
>JAZJZQ010000062.1:0-2051 GCA_040389625.1 Pseudomonadota bacterium
GGTTGACACTGTCCTTGCTCCGGAATTTTTCCCGGACTAACGCTGGCCAGATTTCGCCAGTCCATCGCCCGCATCGACTAAGTCGATACGCTTGCAGCCTGCGGCACAGTGGCCGGGACGTTCCTGGCGGCCCGCAGTACCGATCCGGTCCGGCTCGCTTTCCCGCGCCGTCAACTCCAATATCGAAGGGAATCCCTTGACGTCCTCTCCGCCCTAAAGGGCGGGGATTCCCACAACTGGCGTCGCACGTCCGCGACGGAGTATGTTTATCGCTGCGTTATGGTCACGATCATGTACCAGACCGCAATCACTGCAAGTCCACACTCTTATTCCAAGGTCTGCGATACCGTTGGGCCTCGTATCGGGCATGGCGCCGCAATGCGAGCAGACCTGGGTGGTGAAACGCTCGTCCACTTCCTCGAACCAGGCGCCATGCTTAACAGCCTTGTACGCCAGTTGACTACGAAAGGACGACCAGCCAATGTCGTAGACCGACTTCGCCATGCTGGTTCTGGCGAGCGCACTGGCGTTGACATTGCCGACGACAATGCAATCGAAGGCGGCAATGAGCGCGCTGGTGCGGGTATGCAGATAGTTCAGTCGCTGGTTGGCGACCTTGGCATGGATGGCCAAGATGCGCCGCTTCTTGCGCGCGCGCTGCGCCACCGCCAGCGCCGCCTCGGCGTTGCGGTAGAAGTGCGGCGCGGCGATGGTGCTACCGTCGCTCAGCGTGGCCATTTCCTTCAAGCCCAGATCGATGCCGACGCCACGTACCGGCGCCCGGGGCGGGGCTGGCACCACTTCGACGACAATATTGAGATGCCAGTTGCCGCGCCGGTCACACGAAAAATTGGTGCCATCGAGGATCTTGCCTTCGGGCAGAGGCCGGGAATGGAAGACACGGAACGTGTTGCCGGCAAACCGGAAAGCATCGCCTTCCCGCTTCAGTTCTCGTCCTTTAAGCGGCACCCAGGGCAGGGACTTCCTGCCGCGATAGCGCAGATAGGGACGGCGCGACAGCGCACGGGATTTGGCGTATTGCTGGCAGACGTCGTTGACCGTGCCGGAATGCAGGCCAAGTTCCTTGCTGCATCCCGTCGTCAACTTGATCAGATCGAAGCCCGTATGCCAGCGCCGGCCGAATCGCAGGGCATCCTTCTGTCTGTCGTTGCAATAGTTCCAGACGAAATTGACCGCCCGCGCTTGCCGGTTCAGCAAGCCTGTCAACGATTTGACGCGGTATCGGTAGACCAGTTTCATGTATGTTTGACCAGTACGGAACGCATGAGTTCCGTGACTGCTGCCCGCGCATCGACTCCTGCGGAAGCGGTTCCTTTCACTCCTCGCTCTGAAGGACGAGGTTTCTCGGAACAAATCTGATGAAATCGACTTTGCTCGCACTCGCACTCGCACTCGTGCTGGCCGGCGCCGCCGCCGGCTCCGCCATGGCCAACGACTACACGGTGACGCTGCTGCAATCGCCCGTGCATCCGAACCAATGGACGGGCAGTTTCAACCTCAGCCTGCCCCAGCCCATGGAAGGCAATTATTTCAGCGACCAGTACACCTTCGAGCCTACGCTCGACGGCAATTTCATGGCCAACGGCGGGGTGGTGAACTTCTTCGGCAGCGAGTCGCAGCATATCCGCTTCACCCAGGTGAGCCTGAACGGCAAGGCGCTCGATATTGCCGACAGCAGCTTCGTCAGCGGCGCCCACCTGTTCGACACGGGCTTCAGCGGTCCGCTGGTGCTGACCGTGAAAGGCTTTGCCGGCCCGTCGGCCAGCTATTCGGGCGGCATCAACATCACCACGGCCGTCCCGGAACCGGAAACCTACGGCATGCTGCTGGGCGGCCTGGCATTGATGGGCGTGGTGGCACGCCGCCGCCGCGCGCAGTAAGGGACAGGCAGGCAAGGCGCGGGCGGGCGCCGCACTCCTTGCCCGTTTGGGAAAGGTGCCGGCGGCGCAGGCAGCCAGCTGCCCGCGCCGCCGGCCGATGCCGCCTAGCCGGCGAGGACGTTGAGCACTTCGTAGCAGGCGCCCATGGTG
>JAZJZQ010000063.1:0-4386 GCA_040389625.1 Pseudomonadota bacterium
TGTGGGTCATGTTGCGCAGGCCGAAGGCGACGCTGACGCGGTCGAAATAGTTGTCCGGGAATGGCAGCTTTTCCGCATCGCACAACAAGGTGGGGGTCAGCAGACCGCGATTCAAGAGGCGGTCGCGCCCCACGCGCAGCATCGATTCGTTAATGTCGGTCAGCCACACCTCGCCCGACGGGCCGGCCTGCTTGGCGAACACCTTGGCCAGGTCGCCCGTGCCGCCGGCAATGTCGAGCACCTTGAAACCGGGGCGCACGCCCGCGTTGGCGATGGTGAATGTCTTCCACAGACGGTGCAGGCCGGCCGACATGACGTCGTTCATCACATCGTATTTGGCGGCGACGGAGTGGAAAACCTTGGCAACTTCGTGCACTTTTTCGTCTTCGGAGACGGTCTTGTAACCGAAATGGGTGGTATTGGTCATGGTGGGCAGCCTGTTAGTTTGCCAGCATTATACAAGCGCAAGGGCCAAGCGCAGCGTGGGCGGCGTCAGGCCGGCCCCATTGCGGCCGTTTCAGCAATCGCCGGGGCCGGTGCTCAGTGTTCGATGCCCAGTTCGCGCGCCAGCATGTGGCGCGAGGCAAAGTCGTACAGGGCCACCCGGTTGTTCACGCCCAGCTTGGCGTAGATGGCCGTCAGGTGGTTGCGCAGCGTGCGCTCGCCGATGGCCAGGCGCTGGGCGATATCGGCCGTGCTGGCGCGCGGATCACGGACCAGTTCGGCCACCGCGAGGCGTTCCTTGCGCGTCAGCCGGGTCAGCTTTTCATGGGCCGGATCCTCGTTCGCCTTGCTGCGGGCGATGGTCGCCAGGATGCGCACCGTGGCCAGGCGGTCGAGCCAGAACTCGCCGCCTTTCACTTTTTCGATCGCCTTGACCAGCATGTCGACCGGTTCGCTCTTGCAGACCAGGCCATTGGCGCCGGCCAGTACCGCATCGTCGGCCAGGGTCGACTCGCGCGCGCTGGTGATGGCCAGCACCTTGCCGTGAAAGCCAGGCAGCAGTTCGCCGATCAGCGCCAGCGGGTTGGCGCCGTCCAGGTCGTACAGCACGACGTCGGCCCCATGGCTGCGCAAGTGCTGGCGCGCCTCGGCCACCGTGGCCACGCTGCCGGCCAGTTCCAGCGCCGGCCGGCGTGCATCGATCAGCTGGCCCAGGCCCCAGGCCGTGATCGGCAAGTCGCAAATCAGCAACACCCGGACGCCCCGGGTGGGGCCGCTATAGGCCGCTGCCATGCGCGCCCTCCCCGCTGCCGCTGCGCACTGTGCCGTACGACTGCCACCGCTTGCCGCTCATCGCCGACTCCCATGATGTTTGTCACAGTTTTATCACAGGAAAATTCAAATAGCTACCAAAAAAAAGAGCAGTTTCTCCCATGCACAACTTGCAGCTTAAGCGTCAAATACGTGAGACGGAGAAACGAAAATTTCTTTTCAGCACTTAACCGAATAACCCCACAGTGAGAACAAGAAGATCATGGCCACTACCCGTACCGTCTTTATCGATTCCGCCCTATCCGATGCCGCGACAATTGCCGCGCAATACGATGCGAATGTCTTCAACGTCGTCCTGCTCGACACCGCCCTGCCCGGCCCGCAGCAGATCCAGGATTGGATGAGTTCTCACGGCGCCATGGCCGCCGACATCAACGTGGTGTCGGCCAGCGCCAGCCTGAATGGGCTGTTCACGCCGCGCGTGATCTTCGTCGACCCCGGCGTGGCCGGCTACCAGGGCATCATCGCGGCCACGCCGGCCAACGCCACCGTCGTCGTGCTGGACGCGGCCAAGGACGGCGTGCAGCAGATCCACGACTTCCTGGCCCACAATACGGGGCTGGTGGCGGCCATCGATATCGTCACCAACCTGGCCAGCGTGGACGTGGTATCGCACGGCAGCCCGGGCGAGATCCACCTCGGTTCGACCGTGCTGAACGCCAGCACCATGGCCGCCTACAGCAGCGAGCTGGCCGACATCGGCAGCCACCTGACGGCCGGCGCCGACATCCTGCTGTACGGCTGCGACGTGGCGGCCGGCACCACGGGCCAGCAATTCATCGCCAGCCTGGCCGCCGCCACCGGCGCCGACGTGGCCGCCTCGACCGATCTGACGGGCGCCGCCGCGGCCGGCGGCGACTGGGTGCTCGAAGCGAGTACGGGCACCATCGAAACGGCCGCCATCGTCGACGCTGCGTATGGCGGCACGCTGGATGCGGCCACCGCCGTGACGGCCTTCACCATCTCGGCCGACAGCGGCACGTCGGCCAGCGACTTCGTCACCAACGTGGCGACACAGACGGTCAGCGGCAGCTTCACGGCCAACACCAACAACGCCCAGGCGCCCACCGTCTACGTGTCCACCGACGGCAGCGGCGCCATCCGCACGGCGGCCACCGTCACCTACACCGACAACGCCGGCACCGGCACCTTCTCCGCCGCCGTCACGCTGGCGGCCGGCGCCGCCAAGTCCATCCAGTTCTGGGGTGCGGCGACGGGCAACAACCCGCTCGGCGCTACCCATGCCTACACGCTCGACACCACGGCACCCGCCACCACCGTCAGCACGGTCGCCTTCAGCAATGACAGCGGCAGCAGCGCCAGCGACTTCATCACCAACGCGGCGGGCCAGACCATCTCCGGCACCCTGAGCGCCAGCACGGTCAGCGGCGAGGTGGTCAAGGTTTCGCTCGACAACGGCGCCAGCTGGCAAACGGCCACCAACACGGTCGGCAGCAATACCTTTAGCCTGTCCGGCGTGACGCTGGTCGCCAGCAATACGCTGAAGGTGCAGGTGGAAGACGCGGCCGGCAATGCCGGCACGGCCCACACGCAAGCCTATGTGTTCGATACGGCGGCGCCGGCCGCCGGCACGCTGGCATTCAGCAACCTGTCCGACAGCGGCACGGCCGGCGACGGCATCACCAATGACAACAGCTTCGGCCTGTCCCTGGCAGGCAACGAGGCCGGATCGGGCGTGGCGTATCAGATGTCCACCAACGGCGGCGCCAACTGGACCAGCACCGGCGCCACCCAGAGCGCACTGGCCGACGGCAGCTACCAGTTCCGCGCACAAGTGACAGATAGCGCCGGCAACAGTGCGGCGACGGCGGCGATCAGCGTCACCATCGATACCGCCGCGCCGGCCGCCCCCGTCATCACCGGCTTTGCCGACAACAGCGGCTCGACGCTCGACACGGTCAGCAACGACAATACGCCCACCTTCACGGTAACGGCGGCGGCCGACGTCACGGTCAGCATCTACCAGGGTGGCGTGCTGGCGGGAACGGCCACCCAGACCGCCCCCCACAGCGGCGTCTACACCTATACCTCGGCCGCGCTGGCCGACGGCAGCTACGACTTCACCGCCAAGGCCAGCGACACGGCGGGCAATACCAGCGCCGCATCGTCCGCACAGCAGGTCAAGGTGGACACCACCGCCGACGCCGGCGCCGACCTGGCCGTCCACGTCAGCGACGCGCTGGTGAACAATGCCGAAAAAGGCGCCGTGGGCTACACCGTGTCGGGACTCGATGCCGACGCCAGCGCCACCACCACCTTCAGCGATGGCAGCCATACCGTCACCGCCAGCGGCACCAGCGGCACGGTCAACCTGTCCACGCTCAACGACGGCGCCATTACCGTGACCGTTGCGGCGACCGACGCGGCCGATAATCACGCGGCCGGTGCAGGAACGTCCACCGTGCTCGACACGACCGCCGATGCGGGCGCAGACCTGGCGGTCCATGTCGCCGACAGCCTGGTGGGTAATGCTGAAAAAGGCGCCGTGGCCTATACGATCGCCGGCCTCGATGCCGACGCCACGGCCACCGTCACCTTCAGCGATGGCGTTCATAGCGTCGTCGGCAACAACGGCACGGCCAACCTGTCCACATTCAACGACGGCGCCATCACCGTCACCATCGCCGCCACTGATGCGGCGGGCAACCATGCCAACGGCGCGGGTGCCGCCACCACGCTCGACACCACGGCCGATGCCGGCAACGACCTGGCCGTGCACGTCAGCGACAGCCTGGTGAACAACGCCGAGAAAGGCGCCGTGGCCTATACCGTTGCCGGCCTCGACGCCGATGCCACGGCCACCGTCACCTTCAGCGACGGCCTCCACAGCGTCAACGGCAGCGACGGCAGCGTCAACCTGTCCTCGCTCACCGACGGCCCGATCACCGTCGCGATCTCCGCCACCGATGCCGCCGGCAATCATGCCAACGGCGCAAGTGCCGCCACCACGCTCGACACCACGGCCGACGTGGGCAACGACCTGGCCGTCCACGTGAGCGACAGCCTGGTGAACAACGCCGAGAAAGGCGCCGTGGCCTACACGGTTGACGGCCTCGACAACGATGCCACGGCCACGGTCACCTTCAGCGA
>JAZJZQ010000064.1:0-1887 GCA_040389625.1 Pseudomonadota bacterium
TGGCCGCCGTCTTCCAGCCGCGCGCCTTCCAGCCGTGGATCCACTCGCTGATGCCCTTTTGCACGTACTGGCTGTCCGTGTACAGCGTCACGGCGCAGGGACGCTTGAGCGCGTTGAGCGCCTCGATCACGGCCTGCAATTCCATCCGGTTGTTGGTGGTGTTCAGTGCGCCGCCGAAAATTTCCTTTTCTGCCCCATCGGCCACCATCAGTGCTCCCCAGCCGCCCGTGCCGGGATTGCCCTTGCATGCGCCATCGGCAAAAATATCGACTTTATCCATCCTGCTGTTCCCGCCTCTTGTTAGTTGCCGGCACGGCCACCGGGGCCGCCGCCGTCCGTTTGGTCCATGCCGGACCGATTAAATGCATGCCCTTGACGCGCTTGATGGCATGCACGATATACACCCCGCCCAGATAAGGCCACCAGCGCGCGCCCGCATTATCCATGAACGCGTAGCGGTGCAGCCACTTTTCTGTACGGCACGCGGGCGCGTAGCAGCCGAAATGGCTCTGGCTGGCGCCCAGGTTCAGCAATTTTAACCAGTCGCGCATGCGCGGCATAGAGATCAGTTCCTGGGCCCGCGGCAGGAAGTAGGAACCCGTGACCCGTCCCATGGCCTGGCGCGCGCCCCACAGGCTGGCCGGATTGAAACCGCAGATGATCACCTGTCCCTCCGGGATCAGCACCCGCTCCACTTCGCGCAACACCTGGTGCGGCTCGGCGGAAAATTCCAGCACATGGGGCAACACCACCAGGTCTATGCTTTGGGAAGCGAACGGCAGTTCCGTGTAGTCGAGCGCGACGGCCACCTGGCGCGCCGTTTCCGCCCCCTGCGGACCGGCGCTGCGGGGCCGCACGCGGTTGTCGGCCAGCCACTGGTAAGGCATGCGGTTGGCCGCCAGTGCATTAATTTGCGGCATGCCGATCTGCAGGGCATTGAAACCGAAGATATCGGCCGTCAGATTATCGAGGCAGGTTTGTTCCCACTCACACAAGTACCTGCCTGCCGGTGTTTGCAGCCAGCCGTCCAGCGCTATAATGGATTGGTCGGATGCAGCGTTATCCATGTCTAGCCTTTCGTGACCCAATGACCATCTCATCTCCCCACACTTTACACGTCCTCACGGTACCTGCTTTTCATGACAATTATCTGTGGCTGATACATGATGGCACGCATGCCGCCGTGGTCGATCCGGGTGACGCCAAGCCCATCATGGCGGCACTGAAGGAAAACGGCCTCAAGCTTACCGCCATTCTACTCACCCATCACCACGCTGACCATATCGGGGGCGTGCCTGCATTATTACAGCATTATCCGGTTCCTGTTTTCGGACCGCGCAACGAACGCATCGCGGGCGTCACGCTGCCGGTGGGCGAAGGCAAGCGCATCGACGTGCCCGGCCTGCCGCTGCGCCTGTCGGTGCTGGACGTGCCAGGCCACACCATGGGCCACATCGCCTACGTGCGCGAAGCGACCGATGACGAACCCACCTGGCTGTTCTGCGGCGACACCTTGTTCGCCGGCGGCTGCGGCCGCCTGTTCGAAGGCACGCCGGCGCAGATGATCAGCTCGCTCGGCAAGCTGGCCGCCCTGCCCGACGACACCAAGGTCTATTGCGCCCACGAATACACATTATCCAACCTGCGTTTCGCGCGCGTGGTGGACCCGGACAACCAGGCCCTGCGCGAGCGCGTGGTGCTGGAGACGGACCGGCGCGAGCACAACATCGCCACCGTGCCCAGCACCATCGGGGTGGAAAAGGCCACCAACCCCTTCCTGCGCTACCGCGACCCGGCCATCGCCGCCCAGCTGGTCAAGGCCGACCGGCTGTCGCCGGGCGACACGCCGCTGGCCACCTTCACCGCCCTGCGCCTGTGGAAGAACGA
>JAZJZQ010000065.1:0-4954 GCA_040389625.1 Pseudomonadota bacterium
TGTTCCTGTCGCACTGCTATTTCGTCGGGCTCGACTACGCGGCCCTGATGAAGGCGCTGTATGACGTGGGGCCGGCGCTGCCGGCGCCGCTGCCGGGCCAGCCGCCAGTGCTGCGCCTGGCCGCCGCGGTGGCGCCATTCGCGCCCGGACGCCAGGCGCTGTACAAGACGGTCAAGCTGGGACATGGCTATGCCGAGTACTTCTTCGCCCCCATCTTCCTCGACGCCGAGGAACTGCCCGACGGCACCTTGCTGCCCGAACGCCAGGCCAGGCTCGATGTCGATGAATTCGTGGCTGACCTGTGGCTCAAGGGCGTGCGCTTCGGGGTGGACGTGGCGGCCGTGGCCCATGCCATCGGCGCCGGCAAGAGCGAGCGCATCACCGTGGCGCGCGAGCTGGAACCGGCACCGGGCCAGGACGCGGTGGTGGTGGAAGTGTCGCAGGACATCCACCGCAGCGACGCCCCGCGCGCGCGGGCGGACGGGCGGGTCGACCTGCTCAGTTTCCAGAACCGCTTCCCCCAGATCAAGCAGCACATGCGGCTGCTCAAAAAGCTGCCCTGCGTGCCCGGCCTGCCCGGCTACGACCTGGCCGGCATGCCCAGCGCGCCGGACGCGCCCAAGGACCTGGAGCTGCGCTACCTGGCCGGCGACGGCACGGCCGTCGAGCAGCAGGATGACGGCGAATACCTGGTCTCGACCAAGGAAGGCTTTCTCAGCGTTGACGCGAAGTCGAACCGCATCTCCATCACCGACAAGATCGTCAGCCTGGAAGGGGTGAGCGGACGCACCACGGGCAACCTGGAGCTGGCCGGCGGCTACGAGGAATTCGGCGACGTGCAGGAACTGCGCGAGGTCAACGGCAGCGACATCACGGTCCACGGCAACGTGTTTGGCAACATCCATTCCAAGGGCGGGCAGGTGATCCTGGACCGCAACCTGGTGGGCGGCAACGTGCACAACGCGGCGGGCGACATCCAGGTCAAGGGCGTGGCCTCGGGTGCCGTGCTGCAGACGCGCGGCGGCAAGCTGGTGGTGGGGCGGGCCGAGAATTGCGTGCTGGCCGGCACCAGCGTGGAAGTGGGCGAGGCCATGAACTGCGAGATCGTGGCCGACGAGGTGCGCATCGGCGTGGCCGAGGGCTGCGCCATCGCGGGCCGCAATATCGAGATCGAAAGCTGCGGGCCACGCAAGCGCACCGAGATGGTGATCTATGTGCTGGTGCGCGACGTGAGCCAGTTCGACCAGGAGCTGGCCGAGCTGCGCGCGCGCAGCGCCGCCTTCGAGGCGTCGAACGCCGTGCTGCAGCAGGAGATCGACGTCATTTCGCAACAGCCCGACGTGCGCCGCTACCTGGCGCTGGCGGCCAAGCTGCGCACCCAGGAACTGACGCTCACGCCCGAGCAGGGCCAGCACCTGCGCAAGATCGCCGCCGCCGTCGCCGCCGAAGTGCAGGCGCTGGGCAAGCTGACCCAGGACCTGCAGGCCGGCCAGACCCAGCACAAGCTGCTGACCGATCGCGGCGCGCGGGTGGCGGCACAGCGCGCCGAGGCGGCCGGGCTGGCCCGCTGCGGCCTGCACATGGTGGCCGGCGAGACAGTGGTGCGCACCATGCCGTTCCAGGCCGACAGCGGCGCCCTGTACCACCTGGCGCCCAAGGACATCAAGCAGCGCCTGCGCGGCACGCCGGCCGGCGGCGAGGAGCTGTTCTGCCGCTCCGGCGGCTCGCTGGACTGGCACCTGTCGACCCACCAGGGCTGACAGCGCGCAGGTGACGGCGCCCGCCCTCTCATGGTACGCTGCAAGCGCTGACCGGCAGTAGCGCGCGCCCGCCCGCGGCGCCATGCCCCCACACCCGATCGAGGAAGACCGTGTCGAACGACGCCCCGGCTGAACACCAACTTGAAGATGATGCGCTGCCGTCGGCCATCGTCAAGCGGCCGGACGGCGTGTATTTCCAGGCCGACGCGCAGGCCGTGGCGTGCCAGGCCGCCGTCAACCAGGTGTTCCTGTCGAGCGCCTGCTTCGCCGGACTTGATTATTCCGTCTTCATCCGCGTGCTCTACAACTGCGGCCCCGAGCTGCCCGAGGGCCTGCAGAACCACGCCCTGATCCGCTTTGCCGACAGCATAGAGCCGTTCCTGTCGGCGCGGCGCGCGTTGTACAAGGCGGTGCGGGTGGTCAACGGCGAGGCCGAATACTATTTCGAGCCGGTGTTCCTGGAGCTGCCCGACGCGCCGTCCGAGCCGGCTCGCCTCAGCTTCGACGAGTTCGTGGCCGACATGTGGGTCAAGGGCATCCGCTTCGGGATCGACGCGCCGGCCGTCAAGGCGGCCATCGCCGGCGGCAAGGTGGCGCGCATCGTCGCGGCGCGGCGCCTGGCCGCCATGCCGGGGGTGGACGCCTCATTCGTCGAGGTGTCGCGCGATATCCACCGCAGCAACGCGCCGCGCGAGATGGCCGACGGCCGGCTCGACTGGCACACCTTTCAGAACCGCTTCCCGCAGGTCAAGGCTCACGCCCGCTTGTTGCGCAAGGTGCCGCGCGTGCCCGGCACGCGTGGCTACGAACTGTCGGGCATCGTGATCGAGCCGCCGCCGCCGCGCGACATCGAATTGAGCAGCGTGGCCGGCACCGGCACCGTGATCGAGCACCAGCCCGACGGCGAATACCTGGTGGCGGCGGTGGAGGGCTTCCTGAACGTGGATTCGTCCAGCAAGCGCATCTCGATCGGGCCCAAGATCGTCAGCCGGGAAGGGGTGAGCGCCCGCACCACGGGCAACCTGCAGCTGAGCGGCGAGTACGAGGAGTTCGGCGAGGTGCAGGAGCAGCGCGTGGTGGAAGGGGGCAGCATCACCATCCACGGCGACGTGTTCGGCAACATCAGCTCGCGCGGGGGCACCATCGCCCTGCACCGCAACCTGGTGGGCGGCAGCGCCATCAACGCCGACGGCGACATCCGCATGAAGGGCGTGGCCTCGGGCGCCGTGCTGCAGACCAAGAAGGGCGAGATCGCGCTGGCGCGGGCCGAGAACTGCGTCATCTCCGGCACCCGGGTCATGATCGGCGAGGCCGTCAACTGCGAGATCATCGCCGACGAGGCGGTCATCAAGCTGGCCGTGGGCTGCGCCGTGGCCGCGCGCCGGATAGAAGTGGGCAGCGCCGGCCCGCGCAAGCAGGCCGAGATGGTGCTGTTCGCCCTGGTGCCGGATACGGCCAAGTACGACTTCAAGCTGGCCGAACTGGAGGCGCAGCTGGCCCGCCACGAGCGCGAGGCCGGCCAGCGCAAGCACGAGATGGACGGCCTGACGGGACAGCCCGAGGTGCGCAACTACCTGACCCTGGCCACCCGCGTGCGCAAGCATGAAGTGGTGCTCACGCCGGAACAGGAACAGCTGTTCCACAAGATGGCCGGTGCCGTGGGGCCGACGCTGAAGGCGGTGGCCAAGCTGTCGCTGGCAATCAAGGCCGAGCAGGTGCGCCAGGAGCAGGTGCGCGAGCAGCTGGCGCTGGTGCGGCGCCAGAAGCAGATGGTGGTGCGCGGTTCGCGCTGCATCGTGCGGCTGGTGGACGGCGACGTGACGGTGCGCTCGATGGTGTTCAATCCGGACATGGGGCCACTGTACGACAGCTCGCCCAAGGTCATCAAGACCATGCTGCGCACGGCCGGCAGCCGTTTGCCGGTGCTGTTCTCGGGCGCCAGCGGCTCGGTCGACTGGGCGCTGGACGAGTAGCGGACCTGGCGGCGCGGCGCCCCGCCTTACAGCACGACCTTGCCGCGCAGCTGTTTGCGCTCGCCGGCCAGGCTCTTGCTGTCGAGGCGCTTGCGCTGGCTGCTGCGGGTAGGGCGGGTGGCGCGGCGCGGCGGCGGCAGCACGGCCACGCTGTCCACCAGTTCCTGCAGGCGGCGCAGGGCATCTTCCCGGTTCGCCTCCTGGCTGCGCGACTGCTGCGCCTTGATCACCACCACGCCCTCGCGCGTGATGCGGTGGTCGCGCAAGGCCAGCAACCTTTCCTTGATGTGCGCCGGCAGCGACGATGCGCCGATGTCGAAGCGCAGGTGGACGGCGCTCGACACCTTGTTGACGTTCTGCCCGCCCGGCCCCTGGGCGCGGATGGCGATCAGGTCCACTTCCAGCGGATTGACGGCGACCGATGGCGTGTGGTTCATGGCGCCGCCGTGGCACCCAGCAGCGCCGCGTAGCAGGCTTGCGCCGGCGGTGGCAGCGCGCCGGTCAAGTCCGGGTCGTTGCCGTCGATGGCGCCATGGGCGGCCAGCACGCTGGCCTTGCCCAGGTAGTCGGCCCAGGACAACAGCCGGCCCAAGTCCGACTGCGTGGCCGCGCCGCGCTGGGCCGGCTGGCGCTGCTGGCCGATGGCATCGATCACGGCAGGCGCAAAGTGCCATTCCTGGGCGATGCGGTGCGACAGGGCGAGCGCCTGTTGCCGCAGCCGGGCGCAGAACATGGGCGAGCCCAGAGCGCCGGGCGCGCTGGCCTGGTCCATCATGCGCAGCGAGACCAGCAGGCCCACGTCGAGCAGCAAGCCGGCCAGGAAGGCATCGAACGGGTCGGCGCCGCCATCGGCCGCCAGCAGGCGGGCGGCCAGCGCGCCGCGTTCGGACAGTTCGCCCAGGCGCGGCGCCAGTTGCCGCGTGTACTGGCCGGACTGCAGGTTGATGATGGGCCGGAATGCGACGGCGGTGACCAGCTGGCGCAGGCCTTCCTGGCCGATCACGATCACGGCATGTTCGACGCTGGCGATGGCCTTGCCCCGCTCGTGTTGCAGGCTGGCGCAGTTGGCCAGCCGCAGTACGGCCGATACCAGCACCACGTCGCCGGAGATCTTGCGGGCCACGTCGGCGCCGGAAAAGTCGGGACTGCGCAGGCTTTGCAGCAGCTGCGGCAGCAGGCCCGGCATGCGGCCCACCAGGTCGGCGCCGGACTGCCCCGTTG
>JAZJZQ010000066.1:0-1586 GCA_040389625.1 Pseudomonadota bacterium
TCCGAATGTGCTGGGCAAGCGGCGCCGGACACGATAGACTGTACATAGATACAGTTATCCCGCCGTCCGCCCGCCGCAATGATCAAAGTCCTGGAAAACCCGTTTTACTATCTGGATAACTTCCATCAGGTCCTGGCGTGGATAGGCGAACGCTACGACGACCTGCTGACGGCCGACGAGCGCGCCTTCATCCACGGTTTCCCCGCCCTGCCCCAGACGGCCCGCGCCCTGTTCGTGCGCATGGTGATGCGCAAGGGGGAGCTGTTTCGTGCCAGTAAGCTGGCCTACGCGGAAATCGGCAATGCCATGGCCGCCGCCGCCCCGCTGGTCGAACAGGGCTGGATCGCGGCCGATCCCGTGCTGACGCTGGACCAGCTGTTCGAGTTGCTGCAAAAACCGGAGATCGGCCACCTGTTCCAGCTCTCGCCCCAGGAAAAATCGCTGCGCAAGGCGGAACAGCTGGACGCGCTGCGCCCCCGCCACGAGGGTGCGCACCGCTTTTCGGCCTGGTATCCGGATGCGGGCGACCAGGTCTACCACATCGTCACCCAGCCCCTGTGCGACCGGCTGCGCCTCATCTTCTTCGGCAATTACCACCAGGACTGGACCGAGTTCGTGCTGTCGGACCTGGGCATCTACCAGTACGAGAAGGTGGCGTTCTCGCCGGCCGCGCGCGGTTTCCGCACCCGGCGCGACATCGACGACTACCTGCAGCTGCACCAGTGCCGCGAACGCTTCCTGGCCGGCGAGGACGTGGCCGAGGTGCTGGCCGGCCTGCCGCCCTGCGCGCCCGACAACGAATGGCTGCACAGCCGGCGCGACCGCCTGCTGTTCCAGATCGCCCAGCAGCTGGAAAAGCAGCAGGACTGGGCCGCCGCCCATGCGCTGTATGCGGACTGCGCCTATCCTGGCGCCCGCGCCCGCGCCATCCGCGTGCTGGAAAAGGATGGCCGGCCGGAGGCGGCCTACGCCCTGCTGCAAACGGCCTGGGCCCAGCCGGAGAGCGAGGCGGAACGCTTGCAGCTGCTGCGCATGGCGCCGCGCCTGGCGCGCAGCCTGGGTCACGCCAAGCCTGCCGCCACCGCACCCGTCCAGCCCCGGCGCATCGACCTGAGCCTGCCGCCGCCGGACCAGCCCAGCTACGTGGAGCTGGTCGTGCGCGACCACCTGACGCGCGACGACGCCCCCGTCTACTACGTGGAAAACGCGCTGATCAACTCCCTGTTCGGCCTGCTGTGCTGGGACGCCGTCTTCAGCGCCATTCCCGGCGCCTTCTTCCACCCGTTCCATCGCGGCCCGGCCGACCTGCACAGCGCCGACTTCCAGCGCCGCCGCGCGCCCCAGTTCGCGGCCTGCCTGGCGCAGCTGGACGACGGCAGCTACCGCGCCACCATCATGCGCAACTTCGCCGCCAAGTACGGCATCCAGTCGCCGTTTGTTTTCTGGGAAGCGATCGACGAACCGCTGCTGGCATTGGCGCTTGATTGCATCCCGCCCCGCCATCTGCGGCACGCGTTCGAGCGCATCCTGCAGGACGTCAAGGCCAACCGCAGCGGCTTCCCCGACCTGATCCAGTTCTGGCCGGC
>JAZJZQ010000067.1:0-2693 GCA_040389625.1 Pseudomonadota bacterium
CGGCCAGCGCCTGCGCCTGGCGCTGCAGCGCGTGGGCGGCGGCCGCCGCCTGTTCCACCAGCGCCGCATTCTGCTGCGTACCGCCGTCCATCTGGACGATGGCGCTGTTGATTTGGGCGATCCCCTCGCTTTGCTCCCTGCTGGCCTCGGCGATATCGCGCACGATATCGGTGACCCGCCCGACACTGGCGACCACCGCGCCCATCGTCGCACCGGCCTGCTCAACCTGTTTGCTGCCGGAGGCGACCTTGTCGGCCGAGTCGTCGATCAGGCCCTTGATCTCCCTGGCTGCGGCGGCGCTGCGCTGCGCCAGATTGCGCACTTCGCTGGCCACCACCGCGAATCCGCGGCCCTGCTCGCCGGCGCGCGCCGCTTCAACGGCCGCGTTCAACGCCAGGATGTTGGTCTGGAAGGCGATGGCATCGATGACGCCGATGATATCGACCACCTTGCGCGACGAGGCGCTGATGGCCGCCATCGTCTCGACCACCTGCGCCATCGCCGCCCCGCCCTGCAGCGCGGTGGCCGACGCCGTGCCCGCCAACTGGCTGGCCTGCAGCGCGTTGTCGGCGTTCTGCCGCACGGTGCTGGTCAACTGTTCCAGCGAGGCGGCCGTCTGCTCCAGCGCGCTGGCCTGCAATTCCGTGCGCGACGACAAGTCCATGTTACCGCAGGCGATCTCCTGCGCACCGCCGGTGACGGCGTCGGCGCCGGCCCGCACCTCGGACACGGTCCGCTTCAAGCCTTGCTGCATGCCGTGGATGGCCGCGAACAGCCCGCCAATTTCGCTGCGCCCCTGCGGCGCGATGGCCACCGTCAGGTCGCCCCGCGCGACCCGGTTCAGGACGTTGACGGCGTCGTCCAGCGGCGCCGTCACGATCCGCTTGAGCAGCAGGTGCACGGCAACCATCCCGGCGCCCGCCAGTCCCAGGCCGCCGATGACGAACCACACCACCAACCGGTACTCCAGCTGGCGCTGCGCCACGAGACTGTCGGCCAGTCCGGCGGCGAGCTGCTGGAACTTTTCCAGCTGGGCCGAAAAGGCCGCCCCTTCAGGCGTCAGCACATTGATGTTAATGGCCGAGTAGGCGTCGGCATCATCGTTACGCAACGCCCCCATGGCGCGCGCCAACGATGCGGACAGACGCTGGCCTGCGTCCAGCAAGGCCGACTTGAGTTGGGCTTCCTCGCCGTCGGACGCCGGGGTGGCGCGAAAGGCGGACAGCTGGCGCATGGTCCGGTCGTAGCTGGCCTGGGCACTCTTGAGCGCCGCGTCGCGGGTGCCCTTGTCGTTCTTGAGCAGCGCCGCTTGCGCCCGCACCAGCGCCGAGCGGGTGCGGGTTGTATCCTTGTAGGCGTCATTGATGCCGATCACACGCAGCTCCACCTGATGCACCTGCAACGTCGTGTCATTGGCCCGCGTCAGCGCGACGATGCCGCTGGCGGCGCCGGTGGCCAGCATCAGGAAAAACAGGCCGAGCGCGGCCAGCAGACTGGATCGAACCGTCAAATTGTTCACTGCATCTCCATGTTTTTCAGCCCGCCCGGCCAGGACGGCGGGCGGCAGACGACGGTGCAAGCGGGCTGGCGGACCATGGCCCAGGTGGCCATGCGCCGCCATGCCGGGCGCCGCAGCTGGTTGCGCGGCGGGGCGTCGCGCGCCGCCGGTATCAGGTCACCGGCGCGGGATTGAACAGCGTCAGCGCGTTGTGCAGTCCCCAGTGCTCGGCCCAGGTTTCCTTGCCGCTGGCCACGTCCAGCATCAGCCGGAACAGTTCCCAGCCCAGCTGTTCGATGGTCGCCTCGCCCGTTGCGATGCGGCCCGCGTCGATATCCATCAGGTCATGCCAGCGGCGCGCCAGGTCGGAGCGGGTGGCGACCTTGATCACGGGCACCGCCGCCAGGCCGTAGGGCGTGCCGCGTCCCGTGGTAAAGATGTGCAGGTTCATCCCCGCCGCCAGTTGCAGCGTGCCGCAAATGAAGTCGCTGGCTGGCGTGGCCGCATAGATCAGCCCCTTTTGCTGGACCTTGTCGCCCGGCGCCAGCACGCCCGAAATGGGGCTGCTGCCGGACTTGACGATCGAGCCCATGGCCTTTTCCACGATGTTGGCCAGGCCGCCCTTCTTGTTGCCGGGCGTGGTGTTGGCACTGCGGTCCACCCCGCCCTGCTTCAGGTAATCGTCGTACCACGCCATTTCGCGGATCATGGCGTTGGCGACATCGGGGTTGACGGCGCGTGCGGTGAGCTGGTCGATGCCGTCGCGCACCTCGGTCGTTTCCGAGAACATCACGGTGGCGCCGGCGCGCACCAGCAGGTCGGTCGCGTAACCGACGGCAGGGTTGGCCGTCACGCCGGAGAAGGCATCGCTGCCGCCGCACTGGACGCCGACGATCAGGTCCGCCGCGCTGCAGGTGACGCGCCGGCGCTGGTTGAGCGCGGCCAGGCGCACCCGGGCCATGGCCATGATCGAACTGATCATCGATTCGAAACCGACATGCGCCTCATCCTGCAACACCACGATGTAAGGTCCGTTCTGGATCGGAATCGCGCCTTCCGGCAGCAAGCGGGCCGGCTGCAGCTTTTCGCAGCCCAGGCTGACGACCATGGCCTGCCCGCCGAAATTCGGATTGAGGCTGATGTTGCGCAGCGTGCGTATCGGGATGTCGGCATTGGGCGCATCGATGGCCACGCC
>JAZJZQ010000067.1:2793-9228 GCA_040389625.1 Pseudomonadota bacterium
CGATGGCGGCGGCGGCATAACCGATCACCACGTCGTAACGGCGGATCGCTTCACCTTCGGCGATGTCGGTCAGCGCGATCTTGTGCCCCTGGGGCACCCGGGTTTTCAGGACGAACTCGCCCGGAAATTCCGTTCCCGCCGGCAGGCCGCCGTCGTTGACCACGATGGCCACGTTGTCATTGGCGTGCATGCGGATGTATAAGGGCTTGCCGGCGGCGGCGAGCGTGACGGGTGCATTCATTGTAAAACTCCTTACTTGCCGGTGGCGCTCAGGTGGGCGGAAGGCAACCGTGCCTCGTCGCCATTGGAAGATTGCGTGAACTCGACGCGCTTGATGTCGCCCACGATCACCAGGTAGCAGAAGATGGCGACGGCGGCGTTGGCGCCGACGAACACTAGCGCGCCGGCGAACGAGCCGGTGGCCTGCAGGATGTAGCCGATCACGATGGGCGTCGTAATCCCTGCGGTATTGCCGAAGGTATTGAACAGGCCGCCACTGAGGCCGCCCGCCTCCTTGGGCGAGGTGTCCGATACCACGGCCCAGCCCAGCGCGCCCACACCCTTGCCGAAGAAGGCCAGCGACATGAAGGCCACCACTGCCCAGTCGGCAGCCACATAGTTACAGGCGATCATGCTCATTGCCAGCAGCATGCCGGCCACGATGGGCGTCTTGCGCGCCGCCGACAGCGAATAGCCGGCCTTGATCATGCGATCCGACACCACACCGCCCAGGATGCCGCCGAGGAAACCGGCAATGGCCGGCAGGGCCGCGACGAAGCCGGCCTTCAGGATTGTCATGTGACGTTCCGTGACCAGGTACACGGGGAACCAGGTGAGGAAGAAATAGGTCAGGGTCGTGATGCAGTACTGGCCGATGTAGATACCAACCAGCATGCGGTTGCCCAGCAGCTGCTTGATGATGGCCACGGTGTCGAGCTTGGGACGGTCTGCGCGCGCGGCCCCGTCCAGGTCCACCAGTGCGCCGCCCGCTTCGATATAGGCCAGTTCGGCGCCGTTGATGCGCGGGTGGTCCTTGGGCGCATAGATCGTCTTGCGCCAGACCAGCGCCATGGCGAGTCCCAGCCCGCCCATCACATAGAACACACTCTCCCAGCCATGGCTGTGGACCAGCCATCCCATCAGCGGGGCAAAGGCGACGGTGGCGAAATATTGGGCGGAATTGAAAATGGCCGCCGCGGTGCCACGTTCATCGGCAGGAAACCAGGCCGACGTGATGCGGCTGTTGCCGGGAAACGAGGGGGACTCGGCCGCACCCACCAGCAGCCGCAGGGCGAACAGCACGGCCACGGCACTGGCACCGGTAAAGAAGCCGACCCACCCCATCATCAGGGTGAACACGGACCACAGGAAGATGCTGAAGAAATAAGTAACTTTCGAACCGAAACGGTCGAGCAGCCAGCCGCCGGGCAGCTGCGCCAGCACATAAGACCAGGCGAAGGCGGAAAAGATGAAGCCCATTTCCACCGGCGACAGGCCCAGCAGCTTCTTGAGCTCCGGGCCGGCGATGGAGATCGTCGCGCGGTCGGCATAGTTAATCGTCGTGACCAGGAACAAGACGGCCAGGATGGACCAGCGGACGCGGGTCGCCTTGGCGCCGCCGCCTGGCTGCGTGAGTGTTTGGGCTTTCATACTGTCTCCTAGGATAGCGCAGATGGCACCGCAAGAACTTCGACGAGCGCCGTGGCGTGCGTCCATGTTTTTTCTTTTTGCAGTTTAGAACGTCATAAGACGAAGTTAGTTATCAGTCATCAGACAACCGATGTCGTAGTATAATCAGCACATCTGGAAATAGCAATCGAATTTTCGACACCACACTTTTCGTCCCGGCGCACACGCATGAACAGCACACCCTTTCCCTCGGCACCACCCAAGAAACACCGCAACCTGGCCCAGGGCGTGGTCGCCCATATCACGGACAGCATCCGGGACGGCAACCTCAATCCCGGCGACAAGCTGCCCACCGAATCGGAAATCATGCGCATCCTGGGCGTCAGCCGGACGGTGGTGCGGGAGGCCATTTCCCACCTGCAGGCCGGCGGCCTGGTCGAAACGCGGCACGGCGTGGGGACGTTCGTCCTGGCCCCCGCCCCTGCCGACATGCTGGGCATCGATCCCAACACCATCGTCACCATGCGCGACGTGCTGGCCGTGCTGGAACTGCGCATCAGCCTGGAGACGGAAGCGGCCGGCCTGGCCGCGGGCCGCCGCACCGACAGCCAGTTGCAGCAGCTGCGGGCGGCGCTCGACAACTTCCAAAGCTGCGCGCGCGAAGGCAAGCCCACCGTCGCCTCCGACGTCCAGTTCCACCTGCTGATTGCGCAGGCCTCGGCGAACCGCTATTTCCACGACATCCTCAGCCACCTGGGCACCAATATCATCCCCCGCGCGCGCCTCAATTCGGCCAAGCTGGGCAAGGACGATCCGGCTGTCTATATGGAACGGGTGATCAACGAGCACGAAGACATCTTCAACGCCATCGCGCGCCAGGACCCCGAATCGGCGCGGGCGGCCATGCGCACCCACCTGAGCAACAGCCGCGAACGGTTGCGCCGCGCCCAGGAGCAGTTCGAGGCGAGCGCCTGACGCCCTGCCCGCCCCCGTCACCACAGCGCCGCGCGTGAGCCCGGCGCTGTTTTTATTTGCGCGGCCGGTGAATATTTCTTGCGACAGGCCATGTTGTGTTGTACGATGACTGATAACAACTGATCCAGTTGTCCTTCTCAACCTTTCATCGGTGCCCACCATGTTCACTGCTCAAGACCTGAAACAGATCCTGTCGTCCGGACTGCTGTCCTTCCCCATCACTGATTTCGATGCCAACGGCGACTTCGTCTCGCGCACCTACGCCGAACGGCTGGAGTGGCTGGCGCCGTACGGCGCGACCGCCCTGTTTGTCGCCGGCGGCACCGGCGAGTTCTTCTCCCTCACGCCGGACGATTACACCCGCGTGGTCAAGGTGGCCGTGGAAACCTGCCGCGGCAAGGTTCCCATCCTGGCCGGCGCCGGCGGCCCGACCCGCACCGCGATCGCCTATGCCCAGGAAGCGCAACGCCTGGGCGCCCACGGCATCCTGCTGATGCCCCATTACCTGACCGAAGCGAGCCAGGACGGCCTGGTCGAACACGTCGCCGCTGTGTGCAATGCGGTCGACATCGGCGTGGTGATCTATAACCGCAACGTCTGCAAGCTGAACGCGCAGTCGCTGCTGCGCCTGGCCGCGCGCTGCCCCAACCTGATCGGCTTCAAGGACGGCGTGGGCGACATCGAAACCATGGTGACCATACGGCGCAAGCTGGGCGACCGCTTCACCTACCTGGGCGGCCTGCCCACGGCCGAAGTCTACGCATCGGCCTACAAGGCGCTCGGCGTGCCTGTCTATTCGTCGGCCGTGTTCAATTTCATTCCCAAAACGGCCATCGAGTTCTATGAAGCCGTACGCACCGACGACTTCGCCACGACGGAGCGCCTGATCGACGATTTCTTCCTGCCCTACCTCGACATCCGCAACCGCAAGGCCGGCTACGCAGTCAGCATCGTCAAGGCCGGCGCCACCCTGGTCGGCCGCACCGCAGGCCCGGTCCGCACGCCGCTGACCGACCTCGATGCGCAAGAGTGCGAACAGCTCGACGCGCTGATCAAATCGCTCGGCCCACAGTAAGCGCAGTCAAAGGAATCGACGTGAACCAATTCATCGACGGCAAACTGCTGATCGGCGCGCGTGCGCTGCCGGGGCTGGCCTCTTCATTCCGGGCATACAACCCGGCCACAGGCCTTGAAATCGAACCGCCGTTCGGCACCGCGACAGTGCAGGATGTGGAACTGGCTTGCGAGCTGGCCGCGCGCGCCTTCGACCAATACCGCGAAACGACGCCGGAACAGCGGGCGCGCTTCCTGGAGCAGGCGGCGCAGAACATCCTGGACCTGGGCCCGGCGCTGATCGAACGGGCCATGCTCGAATCGGGGCTGCCGCAGGCACGCCTGGAAGGCGAGCGCGGGCGAACCGTCGGCCAGCTGCGCCTGTTTGCGCAAGTGGTGCGCGACGGCCGCTGGCAGGGCGCCACGCTCGACTCGGCGCTGCCGGAACGCAGCCCTCCCCGTTCCGACCTGCGCCTGCGCAAGATCGCGCTGGGACCGGTGGCCGTATTCGGCGCAAGTAACTTCCCGCTGGCGTTTTCGGTGGGCGGCGGCGATACCGCGTCCGCCCTGGCGGCCGGCTGCCCGGTCGTCATCAAGGCCCACGGCGCCCATCCCGGCACGTCTGAGCTGGTCGGCAAGGCGATCCAGTCGGCAGTGGCCAGCTGCGGCCTGCCGGAAGGCGTGTTCTCCGTGCTGCATGGCGATGGCCGCACGATCGGGACCGCCCTGGTCTCCAACCCCGCCATCAAGGCCGTCGGATTCACCGGGTCGCGCCAGGGCGGCATGGCATTGGTGCGCGCCGCCGCGCAGCGCGACGAGCCGATTCCCGTGTATGCCGAAATGAGCAGCATCAATCCGATGTTCATGCTGCCAGGCGCTTTTTCCCGGCGTGCCGCGGCCATCGCCACGGGCTTTGTCGACTCGCTGACCCTGGGCGCCGGCCAGTTCTGCACCAACCCCGGCCTGGTCATCGCCCTTGAAGGCAGCGCGCTCGATAGCTTCTGCGCCGCCGCCGCGGACGCCTTGCAGGCCAGGACCGGCGCCACCATGCTTACCAGCGGCATCCATGCCGCATTCAATGAAGGCGTCGAGCGCCTGGCAGCCATCCCCGGCGTGACCGGGCTGGCGCGCGGCAAGCGCGGCGACACCGCCTGCGCCGGCCAGCCGGCATTGTTCATGACCGATGCCGCCCATTTCCTGTCCAATCCCGATCTGGAACAGGAGATTTTCGGCGCCGCCGCCCTGGTCGTGCGGTGCGCCGACATCAGCCAGCTGTACCAGGTCGCCGCGCACCTCGACGGCCAACTGACCGCGACGCTGTTTCTCGACCAGGATGACCAGGTGGAAGCACGGACCTTGCTGCGCACACTGGAACGCAAGGCCGGGCGCATCCTCGTGAACGGCTATCCAACTGGTGTCGAGGTCTCGCACGCGATGGTGCATGGCGGGCCATTCCCCGCGACCTCGGACAGCCGCAGCACCTCGGTGGGCGCGGGCGCCATCGAGCGCTTCCTGCGTCCCGTTTGCTACCAGGACGTTCCGGCATACCTGCTGCCGGAGGCGCTACAGGACAATAACCCGCTGCAGTTGTGGCGGGTGCGTGACGGCGAACTGGCGCAAGCCTGACGCCGGGCAGTAACAACACCTATTCTAACAATGGGCTGACACCCCACCTCACAAGGACGGCATCACATGAACAAGAAACTCGTCACAGCCGCTATGCTGGCTGGCTTTGCGCAACTGGCTTCGGCGCAAAGCAACGTCACCATTTATGGCATCGTCGACGCAGGCGTGCTGCGCGAGAGCGGCGGCGCCGCCGGCGCAGTCACCAAGATCGGCAGCGGCATCGGTTCGGCCTCGCGCATCGGCTTTCGCGGCACCGAAGACCTGGGCGGCGGCATGTCGGCGCTGTACGTACTGGAGACCGGCACCAAGATCGACACCGGCGAGGTCGATAGCGCCGGCACGATCTTCAATCGGCAATCGTTCGTGGGCCTCCAGAGCCGCGCAGGCACGGTGACGCTGGGCCGCCAGTACACGCCGTGGCACCAGGCGCTGGCGCAGGTGGGCGATCCTTTCGGCACCGGCTATGCCGGCTCGTCCAAGAACCAGTTCCCCGATTCTGGTACCAATGTCCGCACCAGCAATACTGTCGTCTACTCGGCGCCGGCACTGCAAGGCTTTAGCGCCGACCTGGCCTACAGCATGGGCGAACAGGCCGGCAGCAGCACGGCGGGCCGGCAGATGGGCGCCGCTATCGGCTACTCGGCCGGCCCGCTCAATGTACGCCTCGCCTACAACAACAAGAACTCCGATATCGCGGCCGCGCCCGGCGTCACGCCGGTCACGCGCAGCGGGGGCATCAACAAGCTGTTGGTCGCCAACTACGACTTCAAGGTCGTGAAGGCGTACTTCGCCTACGGTGTCGACAAGGGCTACAACAGTGCGCCCTTGGGCAACGCGAACAACCCCTTCGGCGGGGTTCGCCCGACCGCCTCCACCGACGGCAACGAGATCCTGCTTGGTCTCTCCGCGCCGCTCGGCACCGGCACGCTGCTGGCGTCGGTGATGCGCAAGGACGACAGGACGAGCTTCAACCAGGACGCGCATGCGTGGGGCATAGGCTACCTGTATCCGCTGTCCAAGCGCACCAACCTGTACGCGGCCTACGGCGCCATCGACAACAAGAACGATGCCGGCTACACCGTAGCCAACAATACCGATGCCGGTACTGGCGACAAGGCGTATAACCTGGGCCTACGCCACACTTTCTAAGTC
>JAZJZQ010000068.1:0-2386 GCA_040389625.1 Pseudomonadota bacterium
GCGGCCACGGCCCAGATGGCCGGCAATACCTTGCGCCGCCACGCCGTGCAGCTGGTGGTGCAGGGCCGCACCACGGTAGCCGAAGCCATGCGCATCAGCAACCAGTTCGAGGATTGACGTGCCGCTTTATGCCTACAAGGGCCGCAACGCGCGCGGCGAGCTGATGCAGGGCGTGCTGGAGGGCGCCGACAGCGGCGCCGTGGCCGACCAGCTGTTCAATACGGGTGTGACGCCGATCGACATCAGCGTCACCAAGAAGGCCGCCGCGGCGGGCGAGAACGGCGACGCCTGGTGGCTCAAGCTGCTGGAAAAGAAGGTGGCGCCGATGGATGTGCAGCTGTTCAGTCGCCAGCTGTACACGCTGCTCAAGGCCGGCGTGCCCATCATGCGCGGGCTGGCCGGCTTGCAGGAATCGGCCGTCAGCAAGGCGTTCGGGCGCGTCATCAAGGACATGCGCGAATCGCTCGATTCGGGCCGCGAGCTGTCGGCCGCCATGCGCCGCCATCCTACCGTGTTTTCGCCGTTCTACCTGTCCATGGTGCGGGTGGGGGAGATGACGGGCCGGCTGGAGGAAGTGTTCCTGCGCCTGTTCGACCACATGGAATTCGACCGCGACATGCGCGAGCGGGTCAAGACGGCCATGCGCTACCCGACCTTCGTGGTGGTGGCCATGGTGGCGGCCATGACGATCGTGAACATTTTCGTCATTCCCGCCTTCATCAAGGTGTTCGAGTCGTTCCACGCCGAATTGCCTTTGATGACGCGCATCCTGATCGGCAGTTCCAATTTCACGGTGCACTACTGGCCGCTGTTGCTGGCGGCCGTGGTGGGCGCCGCCTTCGGCTTCCGGTCATGGATCGCCACGGCCAAGGGGCGTTACCAGTGGGACAAGTTCAAGCTGCGGGTGCCGGTGGCCGGCAAGATCATCCTCAAGGGCACCATGGCCCGCTTTGCCCGCAGCTTTGCGCTGTCGGCCCGCAGCGGCGTACCCATCGTGCAGGGCTTGACAGTGGTGGCGCAGACGGTGGACAACGCCTACCTGGCGGCGCGCGTGGAGCAGATGCGCGACGGCGTGGAGCGGGGCGACAGTATCCTGCGCACGGCGGCGGCGGCCGGCGTGTTCACGCCCGTGGTGCTGCAGATGATCGCCGTGGGCGAGGAGA
Source organism: Pseudomonadota bacterium (assembly GCA_040389625.1). Lineage (GTDB taxonomy): Bacteria > Pseudomonadota > Gammaproteobacteria > Burkholderiales > Burkholderiaceae_D > Rugamonas. The sequence goes on from JAZJZQ010000068.1 coordinate 1,164, forward strand.
CGGGCTCGCTGGACGACCTGATGGACGAGATCGCCCAGATGTACGAGCGCGAAGTCGATTATGAATTGAAGACGCTGTCGGCCCAGATCGAGCCCATCCTCATCACCTTTCTCGGCGCGCTGGTGCTGGTGCTGGCGCTGGGCATCTTCCTGCCGATCTGGGACCTGGGCAAGGTGGCCTTGCATAAATGAAGACACTGCCGCCTGTGGGGCGCATGCAACGGTGGCGGCAGGGCGGCGCCAGCCGCTTCGAGTTCGCCGTGGCGGTGGCCATCCTGGCCATCCTGGCCGCCGTGTTGCTGGAGCGGGTGGCGTTTTATCAGGACCAGGCGGAGATGGTCGCGGTGCAGCAGGTGGTGGCCAATATCCGCACCGCCCTGGAAGTCAAGACGTCGCAGGCGCAATTGCCGGGGCGTGGCGTGGATCTGGCCGCGCTGGCGGAGCAGAATCCGGTCGCGTTATTGGAGCGCAAACCGGCCAATTATCTGGGCGAATATTTCCTGCCCAATGAGGTGGAGTTGCCGCATGGAAACTGGTACTTTGATCGACACGACAAGACATTGATTTATTTGTTAAATAATCGCGAAAGTTTTAGAAATGCTCCCATGAAACCCTTGAAATTCAAGGTAAAATTGTTGCGCTTGCCCACAAGTGTCGCCAAGCCGTCAGGAGCATCTGAAACTGCAGGTGTGACCTTTGAGCAAGTGAATGACTAGCGCCGCCCAACCCGTTGCCGCGCACGGTCCCTTGCGTATATTCTGATTTGTATGGCGATTTGGAGAAGTCAATGAACAAGCAAGCAATGCACACCGCACGTCAATCGGCACAGGCTGGTTTCACCTTGATCGAACTGATTGTGGTGATTGTTATCCTGGGCATTTTGGCGGCGACGGCCTTGCCGAAATTTGCCAGTCTGGGCGGCGATGCCCGCAAGGCGGCGCTGAGTGCAGCGCAAGGCGCGCTGGCGACGGAAGTGGCGATGGTGCATGGCCAGTCGTTGTTGAAACCATCTAACACCAGTGTGACGAACGAAGGCATTACGGTCGGTATTGTCTTCAGCTATCCGGAAGGCAAAAGTGGAACGACAGGTGCCGCCTCCGGCCTGACGACAGCCGACTACACGATGACGGATAACGCTACCGCTAGCGACATTCCTGTCGCTGGTAATGTTCCTTTGATACCGGCCAATGGCTTTATTGTTATACCGAATGGTGTCCACAATAC
>JAZJZQ010000068.1:2486-7043 GCA_040389625.1 Pseudomonadota bacterium
TTCCTTTGATACCGGCCAATGGCTTTATTGTTATACCGAATGGTGTCCACAATACCGCGGCAGCGTTGGCTTGCTACATTTCATATAAGCAGGCTGTCGACGCAAACACCCCGGCGGTGATTCAGAAAGTCGATACCGGTTGCCAGTAACTGTTCGCTTGGCATTGGCCGTTGAGCGTGCACTCCGCTCCATCTAGGTCCGTTCCCAGCACCGGGGTGCGCCGGACAGCGGCCGGTTTCACCATCGTTGAACTGATCACGGTGCTGGTGGTGATGGGCATCCTCGGTGCCGTCGCCATCGCCCGATTCTTCGACAACGGCCCGATCCAGGCGCGCGAGTTTGCCGACCAGGCCAAGGCCGTCATCCGTTACGGGCAAAAGCTGGCCATCGCCCAGAACCGCCCCATCTATGTCAGCGCCACCGGCAGCCGTTTCGCGTTGTGCACGCAGCCCGCGTGCGCGGCGGGCAGTCTCGTAACTGCGCCGGCGGGCAACAACAGCGGCACGACCGTCACCAAGGCCCAGTGCCAGACCGGCGGCAGTTACGTTTCGACCTGGATGTGCGAAGGCAAGCCGGACGGCCTCACCGTGGCCAGCAGCCGCGTCACCGAAGTGGGCGCGAACGGCATGTTCTTCTTCGATGCCATGGGCCGTCCCTACAACGCGGCCGACGCCGCCAACCCGCTGGGGACGGCTTCCACCTTCACCACGCCGCTGACCGTTACGTTCAGCGCCGGCGCCACCACCGTCAACGTCACGGTGGAAGCGGAAACGGGTTATGTTCACTAAGCCGCCCATCCGCCAGCGGGGTCTGAGCCTGATCGAACTGGTGATGTTCATGGTCATCATGGGCGTGGCCGCCGTCACCGTGTTGCAGCTGCTGAATTTGTCGACCAAGGCCAGCGCCGAGCCGGCCCGCCGCAAGCAGGCGCTGCTGCTGGCAGAGGCGCTGATGGAAGAGGTGCAGCAAGCCCGCTTCACGTTCTGCGACCCGTCCGATGCCAACGCCGCCACCGCCACCAGCGCCACCATCGGCGCGACCGGCTGCGCCACCACGGTGGAAGACTTTGGCCCGGAAGCCGGCGAAAAGCGGCCCTACAACAACGTCAACGATTACGTGACGGCGCCCAATGTTCCCCAGGAATCGTTCCTGAGCGGCGGCGTGCTGGCCGACGCGGCCGGCCAGCCGATGGGTGGGACGGGCACGCCGCTGACCGGCTTCAAGGCCACGGTTCTCATGGAACCGGCCACGCTGGGCCCGGCCGGCATGGCGGTCGCGGCCGGCGTGGGCCCGGCCGGCATGGAAGCGCTGCACATCACCATCGACATCGACTATGGCAACGGCAAGGTGACGCTGGATGGCTATCGCACGCGCTATGCGCCGAGGACGATAGACTGATGATGACCCGCCTCGCCACATCGCGCTCGCGCGGCTTTACGCTGGTGGAAATGATCGTCGTCATGGTGATCACGAGCATCCTGGCCGGGGTGATGGTGCTGTTCATCCGCCGTCCCGTGCAGAATTATGTGGACGCAGCGGGGCGCGCGGAAATGAGCGACGTGGCCGACCTGGCACTGCGCCGCATCACGCGCGAACTGCACAGCGCCTTGCCCAACAGCGTGCGCGTGCTGGTGACGGGCAGCGTGGTGCTGCTGGAATTCATCCCCACCAAGGCGGCCGGCACCTACCTGTCGGTGGACGACAACGCGGGCGGCCCGGCGCTCGATTTCCAGGACCCGTCCAAGCTGAGCTTTACCGTGGTGGGCGAGATGCCGGCCTTCCCGTACAACATCGTGGCCGATGACTATATCGTGGTCTATAACCTGGGCCAGGATTACGTGACGGCCGACGCCTACGCCGGCAGCAACCGCGCGCAAGTGAGTGTCACGCCGCCGGCCAATGTGGTGATGCTGAAAACCAATCCGTTCGCCAACCCCAGTAACGGCATCCCGAACACATCGCCCACGCAGCGCTTCAGCGTGGCCACGCAGCCCGTCACGTTCCGCTGCGCGCCGGCCGGCGGCGGCATGCAGCTGACCCGTTACTGGAACTATCAATTCAATGCCAGCCAGACCGATCCGGCCACCATGGCCGATCCGCCGGGACAGGCCATCCAGCACGCCATCCTGGCCAGCAACGTGGCCGGCTGCAATTTCTCGTACACCGAGCTGCAGAACGTGCATAGCGGGCTGGTCGGGATCACCCTGATCGTGGGCCGCGCCGACAGCACGGAAACGGTGACGCTGGCGCACCAGGCCAGCGTGGAGAACACACCTTGATCCATCCAAACTATCCGCGTATCCGGGCCATGCGGCGGGCGGCCGGCATCGGCATCGTCACGGCCATTTTCCTGCTGGTGGCGCTGGCTGGACTGGGCGTGGCCATCGTGTCAGTGGTGACGTCGCAGCAGGCCAGCGCCACCCAGGACCAGCAGGGCGCGCGGGCCTACCAGGCGGCGCGGGCCGGCATGGAATGGGCGCTGTGGCGGGCCTTGCGCAGCGGCGCTGGTGTCGGGCCATCTGCCAGCCTCGGCTGCCCAAAGGCTGCAGGCTTGGATTACACCTTTACTTTTCCAGCCAATACCACCCTGTCGGCCTTCAGTGTGACGATCACCTGCGGCGCCAACGCGGGCCTGGCGGGCGGGGTCGAACACTTCTGGATACGGGCCACGGCCTGCAACGAACCGGGCGCCAGCGGTTGTCCCAACGCCAGCAAGGGGCCCGATTACGCCCAGCGCGTGGTGGAGGCGCAGCTTTAATGATGGCCAGTGTCAAAAAGCGGATGTTTTTTGGGATGGAATGCAACAATCCCCCAATTTTTCGATGTGACTTGAATATAATCAAACAATTAGCGCGTGCATTCTGCGGCTTGCTAAACACATAGATTGCCGGCATGGGTTTCTTTTCTAAAGCAAAAAAAAATGATGGCTGGCTGACGCTGTCTTTCCTCAGCGACGGCATTTGCGCGGGCAGCGTCAAGCGCGTGCGCGATGGCAAGGCGGCGGTGGAGGTGGCGGCATTCTTTCCCGCCCAGCCCAGCCGTTCGGTCGAAGTGCTGGAACGGGCAGGGCGCGAATTGCACGCGAGCCGCATGCAATGCGGTACCTTGCTGGGCGGCGGCGAATACCAGCTGCTGACGGTGGAGGCGCCCAACGTCCCGCCGGAGGAATTGAAAACGGCCGTGCGCTGGCGCCTGAAGGATATGCTCGATTTCCATATCGACGACGCCACCATCGACGTGCTCGACATTCCCGTCGACACTGCCGGTGCCTCGCGCGGCCACTCCATGTTTGCCATTGCCGCCCGCAACAGCCTGATCCAGTCATGCCAGGAGCTGTTCAGCGCGGCGAAAATCCCGTTGACCGTGATCGACATTCCCGAAATGGCGCAGCGAAATATTTCCGCCTTGCTGGAACCGCCCGGGCGCGGGCTGGCCATGCTGTCCTTCCATGACGACGGCGGCCTGCTGACCATCACCTTCAAGGGCGAGCTGTACCTGGCGCGCCGGATCGAAGTGACCTTGCCGCAGCTGCTGGAACCGGATACGGACAAGCAGCACGCCTGCTTCGACAAGATCACGCTGGAACTGCAACGCTCGCTTGACCATTTCGACCGCCAGTACAACTATGTGAGCGTCTCCAAGCTGCTGCTGGCGCCCACCGGGGCGGAGGGCTTGCATGAACATCTGGCCAGCAACCTGTACATGCCGGTCGAGGCGATGGAGTTGGGCGACGTGTTCGACCTGGGCAAGGTGCCGGAATTGCAGGACGCGGCCCAACAGCAGCGCTTCTTCCTGACGCTGGGCGCCGCCCTGCGCTTTGAGGAGGTGGCCCTGTGAGCCAGCAGATCAATCTGTTCAACCCCATCTTCCTGAAACAGAAGAAGGTGTTCGGCGCCGTTCCCATGCTTGAATCGCTGGCCCTGATCCTGGCCGGCACGGTGGCGTTGACGTGGTACGCCTCCTACAAGGTCGGCCAGCTCGAGCGCAGCGCCGCCGCCGGCAAGGCCGTGTTGGCCGCGCGCGAGGTGATGCTGACCAAGGCCGTGGCACAGTTCGCGCCCCGCCCGAAAAGCGCGGCCGTGGCCGCCGGCATCGCCGAGGCGGATGCGCGGCTGCTGTCCCTGCATGAAGTGGAAGGCGTGCTGCGCAACGGCGCGCTGGGCGACCGCAGCGGCTATGCGGAATATTTCCGCGCCTTCGCGCGCCAGAACGTGAACGGCCTGTGGCTGACGGGGCTGACGATAGACGGTGCCGGCAATGGCATCGGGCTGCAAGGCAAGGCCATGCAGCCGACGCTGATCCCCAACTACATCGCGCGCCTGACGACGGAAAAGATCATGCACGGCCGTACCTTTGCCAGCCTGCAGATTGCACGGCCGGGAGGTGCGGCGGCGGCCGGCGCTGGCGCTGGTGCTGGTGCTGGTGCTGGCGCGCCGGCGCCGGCAGCCGGTTCCGGCACGGCGGCCCCGGCTGGTAGCCAGGCGGGCGCCATGTCGCCCTACGTGGAATTCAGTTTGCAATCGGCCATGCCGGAGGCCACCAAATGAAGCAATTGTG
>JAZJZQ010000068.1:7143-11505 GCA_040389625.1 Pseudomonadota bacterium
GTGGAATTCAGTTTGCAATCGGCCATGCCGGAGGCCACCAAATGAAGCAATTGTGGACCCGGCTGTGTACCCGCCTCGACGCCATGACCTTGCGCGAGCGGGGGATGGTGTTCGCGGCCGTTGCCGCCGGCATCGTTTTCCTTGCTTATACGATGGTGCTGGAGCCGCTGCTGGCGCGGCAGAAGGTGTTGCTGTCGCAGATACACCAGCAGCAGAACCAGATATCCGGCATCGACCGCGAGATCGCGCAGATGGCGGCCGCCTTCGTCGTCGATCCCGATGCGGAGGCCCGCGTGCACCTGGCGGCGCTGCAAAAGCAGATCATCAACGGCGGCGCCGCCTTGCAGAACATGCAGAAGGGCCTGGTGGCGCCGGAGAAGGTGGCGCCGCTGCTGGAACATATCCTGCGCGGTAACGGCAAACTGCGCCTGCTTTCCATGAAGACCTTGCCGGTAAGCGGACTGAGCGAGTCCAGGCTGGACGGGGGCGGGCTGGGACAGGGGGCGGTTGCCGGGGCACCGCTGACCGTCGTGGCCGGACCTGCCGCGACCGGTGCAGCGACCGGTGCTGCGACCGGCGCCGCGAGCGGTCCAGGAGCTGCCGCCACCGGCGTCGGACCTGCCGCCGCCGCTGGTGTCGCCGCCGCCGTTGCCAATGCTGCCGCTACTTCCGCTGTGCCAGCCACTTCCGTCACTGCCGGCGGCGCTGCGGCGCAAGCTGGCGGCGCGCCGGCCGGCGCGGCAGGTTCGCCGTCGCCTTTGCCCAAGCCGCGCGAACTGCTGTACCGGCACGGCGTGGAAATCGTACTGCAAGGGAGCTATCTCGACATGATCCAGTACATGGATGCGCTGCAAGCCTTGCCTAACCAGCTGTTCTGGGGCAAGGCCAGGCTGGACGCCGGCCAGTATCCCGATTCACGCCTGACCCTGACCCTGTACACCCTGAGCCTGGATACGAAATGGATGACATTGTGATGCGCCCGTCCTTGGCGCGCCTCGCCCTGTGGGGCCTGGCGGCGGCCATGCTGGCGGCGCTGCCCGTGGGTGCCCAGGTGCTGGCCGATCCTACCATGCCGCCGCCGGAGGCGCGGCAGGCGCAGGGCATGGCGCCTGCGCCCGTGAGCAAGGGGCCCCAACTGCAATCGGTGCTGGTGGGCAGCAACGGCCGGCAAGTGGCCGTGATCGACGGCCAGACCGTGCGGCGCGGCGAGAAGGTGAACGGCGCCTTGCTGGTCAAGGTCGACAAGAACCACGCGGTGCTGCGGCGCGGCGGCCAGACCCAGGTGCTGAAGCTGTACCCCGACAGTGCGCAGGAGCGTACGCAGACCGGTACGCAGACCCGTACGCAAGACAAGACGGACCAGGCGCAGATGCCGCGCCCGACGAAAGCGCGCCAGGCCGACATGCAGCACCCGACCAAACAGCCAGCGAATGATGACCGAGATTGACTATGCATAAATTATTGATCGTGCCGACCGTAGCGCTGGCCCTGGCCGGCTGCGCCACCCAGTCCACCCGCGACACTTACGACAAGATCGGCGCCGAAGTGGCGGCCGCCGCAGCCAGGCCGGCTGCGCCGGCCCAGAACGACGCGGTAGCCAGCGCCTTGCTGCCGCCCGCGGCGCAACTGGCCGAGCAGCTGCCCAAGTCGCGCCCGGTGCTCGAGGAGCGCTTCAACGTGGCGTTCAACAACGTGCCGGTGCAGCAGTTCTTCAACTCGCTGGTGGCGGGCACCCGCTACAACATGCTGATCGACCCTAACGTGAGCGGCACCATCACGGCCAACCTGAAGGACGTGACCCTGTTCGAGGCGCTCGACGCCGTGCGCGAGCTGTATGGCTACGACTACAAGGTCGATGGCAGCCGCATCTACATCCGTCCGCTGACGATGCAGACCCGCATGTTTCGCGTGCAATACCTGGACGTCAAGCGCAAGGGCAGTTCCAACCTGCGCGTGACATCGACCTCGGTCGCCAACGCCGGCACCAGCAACAGCGGTGGCCAGAACAACCAGAGCAACCAGAATAACCAGGGCAACGACAACAACAACTCCAACGATCCGTCCAATCCGTCCGGCGGCAGCCAACGCCAGCGCGACGCGAGCAACGTCAGCACCTCGACCGCGAACGATTTCTGGGGCGACCTGAAGGCGGCGCTGGAAGCCATCATCCCCGTGGGCAAGGACGGCCGTAACGTCGTCATCAGTCCGCAATCGGGTGTGCTGGTGATCCGGGCCATGCCGGAAGAGTTGCGCAATGTGGACCTGTACCTGAAGGCGACCCAGCTATCCGTCGACCGCCAGGTGATCCTGGAAGCGAAGATCCTGGAAGTGGAACTGAACAGTGGCTTCCAGACCGGCATCAACTGGGCCGGCTTCGCCAACTTCCGTGACGGGCATGGCAACAACAAGCTGTCGGGCGGCTTCCTGACGCCGGGCACCTCGCTCAATCCGCTCAATTCGCCGCAGACGGGCATTTCCAGCAATGGCAAGGGCGGCATTACGGCCACCACCGGCGTATCGCTGGGCAGCGCGGCCGACGCGGCCGGCTCCCTGTTCGGCCTGGCGTTCCAGACCAGTAATTTCGCGGCCCTGATTTCCTTCCTGGAATCGCAAGGGACGGTGCATGTGCTGTCCAGCCCCCGCATCGCCACCCTGAACAACCAGAAGGCCGTGCTGAAGATCGGCACCGATGAATTTTTCGTCACCGGCGTCAGCACCACTACTACCACCAACGGCACGGGCAGCGGTGTGGTGTCGCCCAGCGTGACGCTGCAACCGTTCTTCTCCGGCGTGGTGCTGGACGTGACGCCGCAGATCGACGACCACGGCAACGTGACGCTGCACGTGCACCCCTCCGTCAGCCAGGTGTCGACCGTGAACAAGGGCATCAACCTGGGCACGGCGGGCAACCTGAGCCTGCCGCTGGCGGCCTCATCCACGTCGGAGATGGACAGCATGGTGCGCGGCCAGGACGGGCGCGTGGTGGCCATTGGCGGCCTGATGCGCCAGGCCACCACCATGGACCGTTCGCAGGTGCCGGGCGTGGGCAATGTGCCCGTGCTGGGCGCGCTGTTCCGCAACACCAGCGACGTGATGCAGAAGCGCGAGCTGGTGGTGCTGATCAAGCCCACCATCGTGGCCGAGGGCAGCGACTGGAACGAGGACTTGCTGGAAACGGGCCGCCGCATCAAGGAGCTCGACCCGCGCGGCCTGAAGGAGCGGAGCCGATGATGTACCTGCAGCATTTCGGCTTGAAGGAGGCGCCGTTCGGCATCACGCCCGACACCAGCTTCTTCTTCACCAGCCCCCATTCGCAGGAGGCGCTCAACACCTTGTTGGTGGCAGCCCAGAGCGGGGAAGGGTTCATCAAGATCACGGGCGAAGTCGGTACGGGCAAGACGCTGCTGTGCCGTAAGTTCATCACGACGCTGGGCGACGATTTCGTCACGGCCTATATTCCCAATCCCTATCTCGAACCGCGTTCGCTGATGCTGGCCCTGGCCGACGAACTGTCGCTGACGCTGGCGCGCGATGTGGATCAGCACCAGCTGCTCAAGGCGATCACGTCGCGCCTGATGGAGCTGGCGGCGCAGGATAAGCGCGTGCTGCTGTGCCTGGACGAGGCGCAGGCGATTCCGCTGGAAAGCCTGGAGGCCTTGCGCCTGCTGACCAACCTGGAGACGGAAAAGCGCAAGCTGCTGCAGATCGTGTTGTTTGGTCAGCCGGAATTGAACAAGCATCTGGAACGCGATTCGATCCGTCAGCTGGCGCAGCGCATCACGTTCCACTACCACCTGGGGCCGCTCACGCGCGACGACATGGAATACTATCTGGCGCACCGTTTGCGGGTGGCCGGCTTTACCGGCAGCCGCCTGTTCAGCCGCGGCGCCATCCGGGGGCTGTTCCGCGCCAGCGGCGGCATTCCCCGGCTGATCAACATCATGGCGCACAAGTCGCTGATGTTGTGCTACGGCCAGGGCAAGCAGCAGGTGGCGCGGCGCCATGTGCAGCTGGCCGCCGCCGATACGATAGGCGTGCGCCGCATGCGCTGGCCGTGGCTGGTCCTGGTCGGCACCGGCCTGCTGGCCGCCGCCTGTGGCTTGACGTGGGCGCTGACCAAATGAGCCTGATTAACAAAATGCTGCAAGACCTGGACGCGCGCGGCGGCAAGCCCGGTGCGGCGGCTGGCCAGCAGGCAGTGCGTCCGGTGGCCGTGCCGCAGCGGCAGATGCGGCCCGTGCTGCTGGGCGTTGCGGCCGTGACCGTCGGGGCGTTGATGGCCGGCGGCTGGTACGGCTGGCACTATTTCGACAGCCATACCGTCAGGACCCGCCCGGGACCGGCGATGGTGGTGGTGCCGCC
>JAZJZQ010000069.1:0-3056 GCA_040389625.1 Pseudomonadota bacterium
GGCGCGCGGCGCCGTGGGGAATCAGGTCCGATTGCAGTTGCAGCGCCAGTTGCGGCGCGCAGCCTTGCGGCATGCCGCGCAATTCCATCTTCAGGGTCTGGCGGCCGCCGGCGGCACGCGGGTCGAAGCCGCTGATGTGGAGCTGGGGCCGTTCGGCCTGGGCCCGCACCAGCGTGCGGGCGTAGGCCGGTGCCAGGGCGGCTGCCGTGCTTGTGCCCGGAATTGTGGCCGGGATTGCGGTGGTATTGTCGTCGGGATGGTCCGGGCCGGGGGCAGCCGCCTGCGCCGCGGCCGGAATCTCGGCACGGCCATGGCGCACGGCACTGAGCAGGTCGTAGCTGGTGGGTTGGGGCGCGGCTTGGGCGTGTCCGCCCGCGCAAGCGTCTTCCCCGGGCATGACCCAGTACGTGCAGTGCGGGTGCTGCGGGTTACTGCATTTTTTCATGGCATTCAGACCGACGGGATAACCATGAGTTTATGCGCTTTTAGCTGCGTTTGGCAATCGGCGTGGCCAGGGCGGGCATGATTTGTGGCCTGCCAGCGCCGGATTGCTGTTTTCGTAACAACATCGGTCAGAAAAAGGTGGTCAAATTGGTATCGAGCAGTGCCGTCTCGTCAATGTTTTCTGCCGGGAAGCGCATGGCGATGGCGCTCATGTTGTCGATATATAACTGAGGTGGTGGATCGCCGCTCCACGTCAGGAACAGGTTGGCCAGGGCGGCGTCTATGCCGTCGGGATGGTGGGCCAGCAGCGGCGGCCAGCGCGCCGTCCAGGGCAGCGGCTGGCCGCATGCCCACAGCCCGTCCGTGGCCAGCAGGTACAGCGCGCCGGGGCGCAGTCTCAGCGCGCGGCGGTCCGCCAGCCGGTGCAGGAAGGGCGGCAGCGTGTGCCGGTCCAGCGGCTGCAGGCCATCGTCCAGCACTTGCGGATTGGCGAACGCGTTGCCAAGGATGAAGGCCTGGGCAATCTGCGAGCGGTGTTCGCCGTGCACCTGCTGCCACCACTCCTGCGGCCCCAGCATGCCGTGCATGGCGTAGCCGGTCGCCGGCACGTGGTCGATGGTGAGGGGATGGGCCGCGTCGGCCGTCACTTCGTACAGGCGCGAATCGCCCACGTGGTACAGCAGCGGCGCCAGGCCCGGTGCGATTTCCAGCAGTGTGAGCGTGGTGCCGGGACGGCGAAAGTGGTCGTGGTCGCCCGGCTGGCGGAAGCGGGCCTGCAGCGTCGCGTGCAGCGCGTCGAGGCGGGATGACAGCTGCGCCAGCGTGTCGCAGGCCGGCACGTCCAGCAAGGCCGAGGCCACGGCCTCCGCCGCCTGCCTGCCGTCGCCATGGCCGCCCATGCCGTCCAGCACGGCCAGCCGCACATGGCCGGCGGGCCAGCCGGCGATGCGGGTACGGAACGGCGCTTCGCCGCGCAGGCAGACGGCGTGACCGGTGGCGTCGATCAGCACCACGTTGTCCTGGTTTTCCGGCACCACCAGCTTGCTGGCGCTGGCGGCGCTGCGGGCGGCCACTTCCAGGCCGGGGCCGAAGTCCAGCCCGGCGGCCAGGCATGTCATCGGATCGGGCGCGGCGGCCGGTGCAGAGCGCAGCGCGCGCAGCGGCGTCATTCGCCGCTCCGGCGCAGCCACAGGCTGCTGACCCAACCGACATCGCTGCCGTCGGCCGTGGTGGCCCGCACCTGCCACCAGTCGCCGTCGCGGGCGCCGGTCGGGGTGACGGTGGCGCCGGGAGGGACGGTGGCCAACAGCGGCGCGGCCACGCCGGCGGCGGCCCGCAAGTGCAGCGCCCGGTGGACCTGGAACGGCTGGCCGGCGATGGCAATGGCGGGGGCGGGCAGGCCGCCGTCGCTGCCGCCGCTGCCGTTGCCGCCGCCAAGCGCAGCTGCCTGTGCCAAGGAGTGCGGTGCGGGCGCGAGGCTGAGGATGATACTGCCGAAGCCCCACGCGCCGGCGACGAGGATCAGCAGCGCGCGCGCGTTCGGCCGGCGCCACCAATGGCGCGGCGTCAGGCACGACGCCAGGAACAGCGTCAGCACCAGCCCGGCGAGGAAGGCGCTGGCCCCGTACAGTTTAGCCATGTCCATGCCGCCTCCTGCCGTCACGCGTCGAAGCGCAGTACGTAGTGGCCGGCCGCCAGGTGGTGGCCGGGCGGCAGCAGGTAGGGCGCCTCGGCGCTCGCCTCGCCTATGCTGGCGACGAAGGCCAGCTTGTTGTCCAGGTGGAACAGGGCCTGGGTCGCGGCCAGGCGGCCGATCTGGTAGCCCTGCGGCGTGGCCTCGAAGCTGAACGCGGTGCGCGACAGGCCGATGCGGTCGGCGCTGGCGCTATCGGTGCCGGCGGCACGCCGCAGGAAGCGGGGCGAATCGAGCACCCGCAGCGCGGCCAGCATGGCGCTGCTGCGACCGAAGGTGAAGCGTGCGCCGCCGGCCACCGGCGCCGCCAGCGGTTGGGCCAAAGACAGCAGGGCGCAATAGCGTTCGGCCATCTCCGGCGCCACGGCCAGCAGTGCCATGCTGCGGCCTTCGACCGGGCAGAAGGTGGCCGGCGCGGCGATGCGCTGGCGGCCCGCCGCCGTGCAGGCATACAGCTCGTCAGCGGCCGTGACGCCGAAGGTGATGGCCGCCGGGCTGTCGTGCGCGACGGCCAGCGCGGCGTCGAACGGCAGTTCCAGCGCGCTGGCGCCCGTGTCGCGGTAGCGGCTCAGGCGGGGTAAGGCCAGCGCCACCAGGCTTACGCGTTGCTGGGCCGCGGGCGCGTAGGTCGCCTCGCTCTCGGCTGGTCGATAGGCGGCCTTGTGGCTGGCGGGCAGCGCTGTCAGGTCGTCGCCGGCCGGCGCAGGCCGCGAGGTGGAGCGGTTGTGCCAGACGGCCGGCTTGATGCTGTTCCGAGATGAAGCTGGCGACAGCGACGAATATTGCGATGACGATGACGATTGCGGATGCGGTTGCGAAGACGACAGCGCAGACTGCGAAGGAGCCGACGGCGCAGGCGCGGCGGCGGGGGCGGAGCCGACCCGCGCAATTTTCAGCATCAGCCGCGGGCTGCCGCCGG
>JAZJZQ010000070.1:0-5453 GCA_040389625.1 Pseudomonadota bacterium
CCGAAGACAAGCCAGCCGGCGGCATGGGCGGCATGGGTGGTATGGGCGGCATGGGTGGCATGGACGGCATGATGTAATTTCCAGCCCCCGGCTTGCCGGGGGCGCCGCAGCCCGCTGCACGCAAGGCCAGCTTCTCCGGAAGCTGGCCTTTTCTTTTGTGCGGCCGAAATAGGCCGAGCCGGTTCAGGGTTGAACTGACAACGACGGCCAGATGGGGTAGAGTCGTCCTGGCGCCGCTGCCGGCCGCCAACGGACCGGTACCCCATTTCCCCACCTGGAGCAGGACGATGCCTACCAAAAACATTGATGGCTACGAAGTCGAGTTCACGGGCGAATTGCTGGAGGGCACAGGGTTGTGGGGCGCGTATGTGTCGATCTATGCCCCGTCCAATAACCCCATGCATTTGAACAACATCTATCCCAAGCGGCGCGTCTCGGCCGACCTGAAACTGGCGGACCAGCACGCCGCCGAAGCGGAGGCGGAACGGGCCGCGTCCGCGATCCTGGACGAACTACGGGCCTAGCGCGGCACGCCGCTACGCGGCATCATCGTTCCGGCCGGCCGCGTGCATCAGGTTGGTGCGCAAGTTGACGATGGCTTTTTGCAGCACGCGAAATTCCTCCGGCGCCAGGCCGGACGCCTTGGCCGTCACTTCGCGAAATGCGAAGGCCCTTTCCCGCAGTTCCCGTCCCGTGGCCGTGAGCGAGACGCGCACGCTGCGCTCGTCCTCGCTGTCGCGCTCGCGACGCACATAGCCCATCGCTTCCAGGCGCTTCAACATGGGCGTCATCGTACTCGGTTCCAGAAACAACTTTTCGCTCAGGCCCTTGACGGTCTGGCTGTCCTCTTCCCACAAGCAGACGATGGTGACGTATTGCGGATAGGTCAGGCCCAGCTGCTCCAGCACGGGCTTGTAGACGCGCGAATAGGCCAGGTTGGTCGAATAGACGGCAAAGCACATGAAGTCGCCGAGCCTGGCGATTTCCTTGCTGGCCTCTGTTTTATTGTTCATCCGGCATCCCTTACAAATTTATTTATCACGATAATGATTATCGTACTTGAACGCAACCAAAAACTCATCTACACTTCGCTTCATAATGATTATTGCAATAAGTAAATACTTGCTTGCAAACGCCGGACAACCACCCCACCACCACTGGAGAAAGTTCATGCACCAATACCTCAGCAACCATCGCCGCCGCGTCCTTGCCACCGCCACCTTCGCCCTGGCCGGGGCGCAGTTCGTCGTGTCGGGGGCTGCGCTGGCCCAATCGGCAAGCACCGCGCCCATGGCAACCGCGACGGCGAGCGCGGAACCGGCCGGCTTCCGGGCCATCCGCCAGATCGACGCCGGCGTGCTCAACGTGGGCTATGTGGACGCAGGCCCGGCCGACGGCCCGGCCGTCATCCTGCTGCACGGCTGGCCGTACGACATCAACAGCTACGTCGACGTGGTGCCCATGCTGACCAAGGCCGGCTACCGCGTGATCGTGCCGCACCTGCGCGGCTACGGCACGACCCGCTTCCTCGACGCCAAGGCCTTGCGCAACGGCGAGCCGGCGGCGCTGGCCGCCGACGTGGTGGCGCTGATGGATGCGCTGAAGATAGACCGCGCCATCCTCGCCGGCTACGACTGGGGCGCCCGTACCGCCGATATCGTGGCCGCCCTGTGGCCGCAACGGGTCAAGGGCCTGGTGTCCGTCAGCGGCTATCTGATCGGCAGCCAGCAAGCGGGCCAGCAAGCCTTGCCGCCGGGCGCCGAGCTGCAATGGTGGTATCAGTTCTATTTCGCCACCGAACGAGGCCGCGCCGGTTACCAGAAGTACCACCACGATTTCGCCAAGTTGATCTGGAAGACTGCGTCGCCCCAGTGGCGCTTCGACGATGCCACGTTCGAGCGCAGCGCGGCGGCCCTGGACAATCCGGACCATGTCGCCATCACCATCCACAACTATCGCTGGCGCCTCGGCCTGGCCGATGGCGAAGCCCAATACGCGGCACTGGAAGCGCGGCTGGCCGGCTTCCCGTCCATCACCGTGCCGACCATCACCATGGAAGGCGACGCCAACGGCGCGCCCCACCCCGAGCCGGCCGCGTACGCCAGGCGTTTCACGGGCAAGTACCGGCATGAACTCATCAGCGGCGGGATCGGCCACAACCTGCCGCAGGAAGCGCCGCGCGCCTTTGCCAACGCCGTGATCGCTGTCGATCACCTGTGAGCACCAACATCGCAATATGTACCAGCCTCGCCTGAGGCAGCCAACCCAACCGAAAAGGAAACCAACATGCACGCCAAGAAACTGCTGGCCGTCATCGCCGCCTCTCTGTCGTTTGTCACCGCCCTGCCGCCGGCGCTGGCAGCAGTGCCCATCACCGCGCTCCAGGGCACGGCCGCCAAGCCGACCATAGTGCTGATCCATGGCGCCTTCGCCGACTCGAGCAGCTGGGACGGGGTGGCGAAGTCGCTCATGGCCAAGGGCTATCCGGTGCTCAGCGTTGCCAATCCGCTGCGCGGCATAGCAAACGACGCGCAATATGCCGCCAGCGTCATCGGCGCCATCAAGGGTCCGCTGGTCCTGGTCGGTCACTCCTACGGCGGCATGGTCATCTCCAAGGCTGCCGAGGGCAACCCCGATGTGAAGGCACTGGTCTACGTGGCCGCCTTCGCGCCCGAACAGGGGGAAACGGTGGCTGGCCTGGCAGGCAAATTCCCCGGCGGGACGCTGGGCGAGGCGCTGGCCGATCCCGTCGTGTTGGCCGATGGCGGCAAGGATCTGTACATCCGCCAGGACAAATTCGCCCAGCAATTCGCGGCGGATGTGGCGCCGCCGCAGGCTGCGCTGATGGCGGCAGGCCAGCGTCCAGTGTCGGTCGCCACGCTCAACGAAGTGTCGGACGGTACTGCGTGGAAGCAGCTGCCATCCTATTTCGTGTACGGCACGGCGGACAGGAACATCCCCGTCGAAGCCTTGCGCTTCATGGCCAAGCGCGCCCATGCGAAGGATGTGGTCGAATTGCAAGGCGCATCGCATGTGCTGATGGTCTCCCGGCCCGACGCCGTGGCCAGTGTCATCGAGGAAGCGGCCGGCAACAGGTAGTTCGTCCGTCACGCCACGCCTCCTGTTGCCTGCGCCTGCTGCGGTTGCGGGCGGCCGGGCAAGGCGGAAAAGGCCGCAAGGCCGGTCCCGTCACGGCCCCGCTATCGCAAGCCATCGTTGTTACCCGTTTCAATGGAAGGGAATTGTTATGCTGCGTTTTTTCACCAGCCTGTTGCGCGGGCACTGGCGTCGCTGGTACGCCTGGGGCGCGCTTGTTACGCTCGGCCTTGGCGTTGCCGTGTCCACCAACCTGTCGGCCGCCGTGGCCGGCGACAAGCCATGGACAGCGCATGACGGCGCGCTGCCGGTGCTGGGCAACCTGCCCTCGCTCGGCGGCGCGTCGGCGTGGCTGAATTCGCCGCCGCTCGATGTCGCGCAGCTGCGCGGCAAGGTGGTGCTGGTCGATTTCTGGACCTACTCCTGCATTAACTGCATCCGCACCCTGCCCCACGTGCGCGCGTGGGCCGAGAAGTACCGCGAGCAGGGGCTGGTCGTGGTCGGCGTGCACACGCCGGAATTCGACTTCGAAAAGGACACGGCCAATATCAGCAAGGCGATCGCCCGTTTCAAGCTCGATTATCCGATCGCGGTCGACAGCGAACACCGGATCTGGAACACCTTCCGCAACAATGGCTGGCCGGTGTTCTACTTCGCCGATGCGCAGGGCCGGGTGCGGGCACGCCTGGTGGGCGAAGGCAACTACGACAAGGCGGAGACGATAATCCTGTCGTTATTGGCCGAAGCCGGCAAGTCCGCTGCCACGGGCGCGCCAGCGACGCTCCAGGCCGGCGCCGAACAGGCGGCGCCCGATATCGCCCATCTGCGCTCCGGCGAAACCTACGTCGGCTACGAGCAGGCGTCCAACTTCGCCTCGCGCGGCGGCTTGAAGCGGGACGTGGCATCTGACTACGCCAGCGATGTGGCGCATGTGAACGAATGGGGACTGGCGGGTAACTGGACCGTCGGCGCGGAACATGCACGCCTGAATCTGGCGGGCGGCGGTATTACCTATCGTTTCAATGCGCGCGATCTGCATCTGGTCCTGGCGCCGCGCACGGATGGCAGGCCGGTGCGTTTTCAAGTCAGGATCGACGGCCACGCGCCGGGTGCCGATCACGGCTCCGATACCGATGCGCAAGGCAACGGCATCGTCACCGAAGCGCGCCTGTACCAGCTGGTGCGCCAGTCCGGCAAGGTGAGGGAATGTACGTTTGAAATCCGTTTCCTCGATGCGGGCGTGGGTGCCTTTGCCTTTACTTTTGGCTGACGGCGGCACTTCCCCTTTGCGTCGCCACAAAAGCGCCGCGGCGGCGCGCCCGTATAGTGGACCACTGCGGCACATAGGCGCCGCACGGAGGAACCATGGGAAACTTCGATGCGGAACGGCCGGCCGTCGCCTGCCAGCACAAGCAGCTGGCGTTCGAAACGCAGGCGCGCAAGCTGGGCCTGCAGCCGCACGACCTGTGGGTGGGCGGCTATGTCGATTACGAATGGGATCACTTGCGGCTGGTGCTCGATCATCTGCCGCTGCGGCTGGAAGGCTTGCCCATGCTGGAGTTCGGCTGCAATGTGGGGGCCTCGGCCATCCTGTTCGCCTACCTGGGGGCGCGGGTATGCGCCATCGATATCGCGGCCGACTGGGTGGAGCTGGCGCAGCTGAACGCGCAGCGCTACGGCATGGAGGGCATCGATTTCATCCACGTGCCCGATTCCTGCCGGCTGCCGTTCGCGGACGGGCAGTTCCAGCTGATCGCCTGCAACAGCGTGCTCGAATATGTGGCCGCCGGCCAGCAGGGCGCCGTGCAGCGCGAGCTGGACCGTGTGCTGGCGCCCGGCGGTGCCATCCTGCTGACGGGCACCAGCAACCGCCTGTGGCCGCGCGAAGCGCACACGGGGCGCTGGCTGGTCAACTACCTGCCACGCGCGTGGGATCGGCTGTGGGGCAAGCCGCTGCAGCGCGGGGTGTGGCCATGGACGGCGCGCCATGGCTTCGGTCCCCACTACCGCAACCTCGATACAGCCGATCCGGCCAACTACTTCACCCGTTCGCGGCGCAGCATGGGCACGCCGCGACGCCTGCTGGGGCCGTTGCTATGGACGGCCGCCACGCTGGGCGTGGGGCCGGGCTTACTGGCCCAGCACATTTCCTGCCTGCTGGTGAAACAGCCACCGGCCTGAGCGTGGCGCATTGCCCCAGGGCAGGCTTTGCATTAGTATGGCCGCTTTCCACCACCACGCCACGCCGCTCCCTGCCCATGGTCTTACGCGCCCTGCCCTCCCGCCGTTCCGCTGTTGTCGCCGCCCTGGCGGGTGCGCTGGCCGCAGGCGTGGGCGCTTACTGGCTGTTGCCGGCC
>JAZJZQ010000070.1:5553-6743 GCA_040389625.1 Pseudomonadota bacterium
ACCTGCCCTATCCACGTTACCGTCAGCAGCGTGATGCCGGCCGCGATCCAGCCGTTGATGCCATAGCCGGCGATGTGGCCGGCACTATCCGTCTGCAAGGTCAACCCGCCCAGCAAGGCGCCCAGGCCGCTGCCCAGCTGCTGCAAGGCCGCGTTGACGCTGAGGAAGGCGCCACGGCTGGCCGGTTCCGGTATCGTCGTCATCAGCGCCTGCAAGGGGATGTTGCGGCCCGAAACGGACATCATGAAGAACGGGAAGAACGCCATCACGGCCAACAGCGGCAGCTGCGGCATGTGCGTCATGAACAGGAAGCACAGCACGGAGAACAGGGCCACATAGCGGTACACCTGCTGCTTGCCGGCCCGGTCCGACCACACCCCGATCAGGCGCGCGCTGAACAGCGTGGCGCAGCCGCCGGCCAGGTAGACGTAGGTGATCTGCGCCGGCTGTATGCCCAGGTTACCCACCAGCATGGGCGAGATGAAGGGAATGATCAGCATGCCCGCCATCATGTTCAGCACGGACAGCAGGAAGGCCCGCAAATGGCGCGGCACGCGGAACAGGCCGACGAGGTTGGGCAGCACGTCGGCCAGCGGCACCTTGTGGCCAAGATGGCCCCGCAGCGCCGGCAGCACGGCCCAGCCGGCCAGCCACACGAGCAGCGACAGCACCACCAGCAGGTAGAACGGCGAAGCCCAGCCGAAATGGGCCGCCAGCATGATGCCGGTGGGGACGCCGGCCACGGCCGCCAGGCTGAACGAGGTCATCACGATGCCCATGGCCGCGCCGCGCCGCTGGGGCGGGATCAGGTCGCCGATGATGGCCTGGCCGATGGCGCCCAGCACGCCGCCCGTGAGGCCGGCGAAGGCGCGCGACCAGACCAGGGTGGCAAAGTCCGGCGCCAGCGCGCACGCCAGGTTAGACAGGGTGAACAGCAGGAACACCGTCAACAGCAGGCGCTTGCGGTCGAAGCGGTCGATATAGGTGGCCGCCAGCAGGCCCGACAGCCCGGCGCACCAGGCATAGGCCGACACGGCGCCCGACACGGCCGCCGGCGAGATGGCAAAGGCCCGCATCAGCTGGGGCGCCAGCGGCATCATCACCATGTAGTCCATGATGACGGTAAATTGCGTGAGGGCGAGCAGCCACAGCACGATGCGCTCGCGCGCGGGAGTCAAGGTGGTTGGCAC
>JAZJZQ010000071.1:0-1884 GCA_040389625.1 Pseudomonadota bacterium
CATGATCAAGCCTACCTTTTACGCCGCCGCGATGATCGCCATCAGCGCCGCAGCCTTCCTGCCCCCGGCCGCATCGGCACAGGTGGGCGTCAGCGTCGTGATCGGCAATCCCCCGCCACCGCCCCGTTTCGAGAGCGTGCCCGTGCCGCGCCGCGGTTACGTCTGGGCGCCCGGCTACTGGAACTGGGACGGCTACCGCCACGTGTGGGCGGCCGGCCACTGGGAACTGGAGCGCAGCGGTTACCAGTACCGTGGCGCCGTCTGGATGCGCGACGCCGACGGCTGGCGCCTCGATCCCGGCGGCTGGGTGATGGTGCAGCCGGCGCAAGTGGGTTACGACTACGTGACCGTGGCACCGCCGCCGCCCCGCTATGAATATGTGCCCCATGCGCGTCCCGGCTATTTCTGGGCCCCCGGTTATTGGGAGTGGCGCGGCCATCGCCATGAATGGATCGCGGGCGGCTGGGTGGCCGAGCGGCCCGGCTATGTGTACGCCCAGCCGCGCTGGATTGAACGGGAGGGGCGCTGGTATCGCGAGGAAGGCCGCTGGGAACACCATCACGGCCACCGCGACCGCGATCATGACGGCATTCCCAACCGTTACGACCACGACCGCGACGGCGACGGTGTCCCAAACCGCTACGACCGCCACCCGGATAATCCCTATCGTGATTGATGCCTCATCGGCCACATCGGTTATGCTGGCGCCTTTCGCCACTCTGACCTTCCCGCATGAGCAGTTCCGAATTTGACCAGCTGGCCACCGCTGCCTACAAGGGCGAACGCGTGGCCAGCCGCCGTCTGGCAACACGCACCGGCATGTCTGAGCTGGACGCGCTACGCCAGACATTGAACCAGGCGGCCGGCGCCCAGGGCCTGCCCGCCTTGCTGGCGGCGCGGGCCCAGCTGCGCGCGCATGAACTGGCCCGGCGCGCCGACCGCCTGCACGCGCAGCAGGTCCGCCAGGCGCTCAGGCGCACGGCAGCGCAGCCGCCCGCCGGCGCATGGCGCGCCTGGTTCGACGGGTCGGCCCATCCCAATCCGGGCCGGCTGGGCATAGGTGCCCTGCTGTGCGGCCCCGCCGGGGAACGGGTCGAGATCAGCCGCCGGGCCGGTCTCGGCAACAGCGGCGAGGCAGAATATCTGGCGCTGATCGCGCTGCTGGAAGCGGCCGCGCCGCTGCAGATGGCGCAACTGGTGGTGTATGGCGACAGCAAGGTGGTGATCGACGATGTGAACCTGGCGCCGGCAACGGGGGCCAAGGGATTGGAGGCGCACCGCAGCCGGGTGCATGAGCTGTTGCGGCAGCTGGCGCAAGGCGGTCAGGTCAGCGTGCGCTGGGTGCCGCGCCACCGCAACGGCGAGGCCGACAGCCTGTCGCAGCGGGCCATCGCCACATGGATGACGCACGAGACGCACGGCCCGGACTGAGGATGGGCGCCGGACGGGAGTGAGCACGGGCGCCGCCCCGCATCCGGGACGGCACGGGCATAGGCGGCAGGCGGGCCTGGCCCGTCCTTGCGCGGCGCCGGGCGCGCGATCAGGCGGCGGCGGCTTCGAGCAGGCCCATGTCGGCGCTCGACATCAGCTTGTCGATATCGACCAGGATCAGCATGCGTTCGTCGATCGTGCCCAGGCCGATGATGTAGTCCGTATCGAGCGCCGAACCGATGTCCGGCGCCGGCTTGAGCTGGTCCGGTGTGAGCGTGGTCACGTCCGACACGCGGTCCACCACCATGCCCACCACGCGATGGCCGATATTGAGGATGATCACGACGGTAAACTGGTCATAGGACGGCGTGCCCAGCTTGAACTTGATGCGCATGTCCACGATGGGCACGATGATGCCGCGCAGGTTGACCACCCCCTTGACGAATTCGGGTG
>JAZJZQ010000072.1:0-5466 GCA_040389625.1 Pseudomonadota bacterium
ATGGCCAGCATGAACAGGTAAGCCTTGGGATTGAGCAGGCTGGTGACCATGGCGCGGCGGAATATGATGCGTTCCGGCGCCCGCTCCTGGCTCGCCGCCGGCAGCAGGATGCTGGTGCTGCCCAGTAAAGTCCAGCCTATCCAGGCGATGTAGACGGCGCCGCCCAGCAGCATGGCGCGGAACAGGCCGGGCCACCACTGCAGGACAACGGCGACGCCCAGCGCGCCCATCAACAGATGGCAGAATCCGCCGGCGATGATGCCGCCCACGGCCGCCATCCCGCTGCGCCTGCCGCCCAGCAGCGAGCTGCCCATGACGAAGGCCATGTCCAGCCCCGGCAACAGGACCACGCCGAATACCACCAGAAAATACAGCCAGAGATAGCCAGTTTGCGTCATGTCTTCGCTCCCGATGAAAGATTTTTCTGCCGTCCGCTACGGCGATACGGCACTGTAATTCTCATAAAGGACAGATTCCGCCCTGATAATCTGTTATCTTTGCGAAATGTACCATCCCACCACCCGCGTCCTGGCAGTGCTGGAACTGCTGCAAACCCATGGCCGCCTCAGCGGCGCCGACATGGCGCGCCGGCTGCAGGTCGATGGCCGCACCTTGCGCCGTTACATCGTGATGCTGGAGCAGATAAGCATCCCCATCACCAGCGAACGAGGCCGGCATGGCGGTTATGCGCTGGTGCCCGGTTTCAAGCTGCCGCCGATGATGTTCACGGAAGACGAGGCCCTGGCCCTGTCGCTGGGCCTGCTCGCGGCCCGCAGCCTGGGCCTGGCCGAAGCGGCACCTGCCGTGGCCAGCGCCCAGGCCAAGCTGGCCCGCATCATGCCCGACGGACTCAAGCAGCGCGTCAGTGCGCTGGATGAAACGGTCCGGCTCGACCTGGCCAACGGCATGGCCCCGCGCGACAACGGCGCGCTTGTTGTGCTGAGCGCAGCGGCCCAGCGCGGCCAGCGCGTCCACCTGCACTACCGGTCCGGCGACGCGGACTCGGCGCGCGATGTCGATACCTACGGCCTGGCCTATTACCTGGGTTTCTGGTATGCCGTGGGCTGGTGCCATCTGCGCGGCGGCATGCGCACTTTCCGCCTTGACCGCATCCTGGCGGCGGCGCCGGCGCCGGGCAGGTTCGAGCGTCCCGCCGATTTCGATGCGCTGGCCCATTTGCGCCTGTCCGTCGCTTCCTTGCCGCGTGCCTTTTCGGCCACCGTGTTGTTGAAGACGGACCTGGCAACGGCCCGCCGCGCCTTGATGGAAACCATAGGCGTCTTCGAGCAGCGTGCCGATGGCGTGCTGCTGCATAACCAGTCCGACGACCTGGCCTGGCTGGCCCGTCAGCTGGCCGGCGTGCCGTTCGGCCTGGAGATCGTCGACCCGCCCCGGCTGCGCGACGAATTGGCCGCGCACGCCAGGCGTTTGTTGCAAATGGCCACCGTCTTATAGAATGCGGCAACTTGAACTTTTTCGCCCATTCCAGAAGGAACCATGCAACACCCTAGTCTGCTCCAGAAAACCCTGGCCGTCGCCATTTTGGCTTGCGGCACCTTTGCCGCCAGCTTCGCCTTGGCCGGCGCCTGTCCCGCCCATTATGTCGATGGCCGGCTGCCGGAAATCCGCAACGAAAAGATGGGCGCCGCCACCCGCGAGCTGTGCTACGGCGTGTTCGGCGTCATGCATTCTGGCCTCACGCGTACGCCGCTGTGGTCGGCCGAGCACCTGACGGCCGACAATATCGCGGCCGCCCAAAGCCTGTCGCGCGAGAATTCCTTCCACGCCGAGCCGCAATTGCCCGTCAGTCAGCGGGCCGAGTTGTCGGACTACGCGCGCAGCGGCTACGACCGTGGCCACATGTCCCCCAACGGCGACATGCCGGACCGCGAAACCCAGCACGAAAGCTTCACGCTGGCGAACATGGTGCCGCAAAACGGCGACAATAACCGTCATGTGTGGGCCGGTATCGAAGGCGCCGTGCGCAAGATGGCGAAAAAGGAAGGCGACCTGTACGTGATTACGGGCCCGGCCTTCCTCGGTGGTAACCTGCAAAAGATCGGCAACGTGCTGGTGCCTACGCACTTGTACAAGCTAGTCTACAGCCCGCGCCAGCGGGCCGGCGCGGCCTATTTCATCGCCAACGCGTCAACCAACGAGTATGAGACGCTGACCATTGCCGAACTGGAGAAGCGGGTGGGGATCAACCTGCTGCCGTCGCTGTCGGCCAGCGAGAAGGAAGCCATGCTGCGCCTGCCCAAGGTCAAGCCGCGCAAGGATAAACGTGAAGACTGGAGCCTGTGATGCCTAAATTTGTTCCCTACGCCAACGAAGCCGATGTGCTGCACATCGGCCACCTCTGCATAGAAAACCGGCTCGACCGCATCACCCTCAGCGGTGACGTGGACCTGACGGCCGACCAGGCCGGCCTGCGCGACGCTCGCGCCCTGCACCAGTTGCTGGGCGACATCGTGGCACGGCTGGAGGCGCAGGACTTGCCCGTCAGCTTGCCGCCGCCGGATGTGAAAACCGTCGCCAACCCCTTCGGTTGATCAGGCCCGGTCCACGGCCGGGTCCTGTTGCTCCTGCAGCGGCAGGCTGATGCGGTTGCGGCCCATGTGCTTGGCCCGGTACAGGGCCGAGTCGGCCGTCGCCACCAGCTGGCTGGGGTCGGTGTCCACCGAGGGCAGGGCGGTGGCCGCGCCGATGCTGACGGTGACCACGTGGGCATCGCTGCCCAGGTTGGGCAAGTGCAGCTGCTCGACCCGGCAGCGGATGCGCTCGGCCACGATGGCCGCGCCCTTCAGGGCCTGGTTGGGCAGGATCACGGCGAATTCCTCGCCGCCGTAGCGGGCCACCAGGTCGTTGGCCCGCATTTCGCTGGCCACGGCGTTGGCGATGCGCTGCAGGCATTCGTCGCCGCCCAGGTGGCCGTAGGCATCGTTGTATTGCTTGAAGTTGTCGACATCGACCATCAGCAGCGACAAGGGTTGCTGCTGGCGCAGGGCGCGCTGCCACTCGGCCGCCAGCGTATCGTCGAAGCAGCGGCGGTTGGCCAGGCCCGTCAGGCCGTCGCGCGTGGCCAGCTGTTCCAGCGCCACCTGGGCCCGTTTTTCATCCGTCATGTCGCGCAACGTTTCCACCACGGCCACCAGCCGGCCTTCCGCGTCGTAGATGGGGCTGGCGTCCACGGCCAGGTAGCGCCGCTTGCCCACGCGCGGCATTTCGCACCAATTTTCCGCGCACAGGTTGTCGCCACCCTCGCTGCGGTGGGCGTGCTGGTCGTACAGCGTGTGCACTTCGCCCGTGCGGCCCTGGATCACCAGGTCGGCCAGCGTGGGGCGGCGCTCGTTGTAGAAGCTGCGCCAGTGGTCGGACGTGCCCAGCACTTCGTAGGCCGGCACGCCCGTCAGCCGTTCGCAGGCCCGGTTCCAGATCAGCACCTTGCAGTTGGCATCGATCACGAAGGTGGGGATGACCAGCAATTCCATTAGCTTGAGCGCAAAGCCGTGCTGCTGGTCGGCTTGCGGGAATTCCATGACGTGCTGGATTTTCTGGATGTTGTTCATGGGCGATCCTTTTGCGGGGTGTGCCTGTAATGTTGTCATGGTGGCTGGCGCGGGGAAGAGGGTTGTCATTTTGCTTCGTGTACGGCGTCTTCCGTTTGATGCTGCACAAGGGCGAGCGGGAATGACATGGACAGCGCCGTGCCCTGGCCGGGCCGGCTGGCCACGTGGAACTTGCCGCCGGCGCGCGCCACGCGGTCGGCGATGCCGCTCAGGCCGTTGCTGCCCCGTGGCGGCTTGGCGGGCAGGCCGATGCCGTTGTCGCACACGGTCAGGGTCAGGCTGCTGGGGTGGCGGCACAGGGCGATATCGACCCGGGTGGCGTTGGCGTGGCGGGCGATGTTGCTCAGCGATTCCTGCAGGACGCGGTACAGCACGGCGTCCACCTTGGTGCCGGGCGCGGCGTTGTAGACTTGCTGGTCGGCGTCGAGCCGGCACTGGATGCCGCTCAGGCGCGAAAACTGGGTCACCTGGCTTTCGACGGCGCTGCGCAGGCCGTCGTCGAGCGCTTCGGGCCGCAAGTCGTGGATGATGGCGCGCAGCGAGCGGATGCTGGCGCCGATGTGGGCTTCGATCTGGTGCAACTGGGCTTGCAGGCGGGGCTGGCCGCGGCTGAGCACGGCGATGTCCATTTTCAGGGCCAGCAGGTTCTGGCCCAGGTCGTCGTGGATGTCGCGTGCGATGCGCTGGCGTTCCGTTTCCAGTGCGCTGTCCTGCTGGGCCAGCAGCTGGCATACGCGGGAGCGCTGTTCGCTGGTGGCCTGTTCGGCCCTGGCCCGCGCCCCCTGTTCGGCCGCCAGGGCCTGTTCCAGCCGGGTCAGCGTGGCGCGCAGGCGGTGCTGGCGCCATAACAGGGCCAGCGCGATAAGGGTGAGCATGACCGCGCCGGCGGCGATCAGGTCTACATGCAGGGACTGTGCAGCGTATTTCATAGGGTGCAATTCTCCATGCGGGTGTAGCAGCGGGGATTTGGCTGGTGCACCGCTACAACATATCGCGGCTGACGCGGGCGGGCGTTGTGAAAAGTCAAATTCTTGCGGGGAGGAAAGCGAAATCAGGGGTGGTGCCGGTAAATTCCTGCGCGGCCTCAGGCTCGCTTATAATGGAGGGTTGTCAACCGGAGTTTGCGCGCCGTACGCAGCCGGTCAGTCGAGGAAACGTTGTGACTTACAGCATCAAAGAAATCTTTTATACCCTGCAGGGCGAGGGCGCCCATGCGGGGCGGCCTGCCGTCTTCTGCCGCTTTTCGGGCTGCAACCTGTGGACGGGCCGCGAAAGCGACCGGGCCAGCGCCGTGTGCCAGTTCTGCGACACGGACTTCGTGGGCACGGACGGCGAGGGCGGTGGCAAGTTCGCCACCCCGGCGGCTCTGGCCGACGCCATCGATGCCCTGTGGCCGGCAAGCTATCCGGCCAGCAAATACGTCGTGTTCACGGGCGGCGAACCGCTGCTGCAGCTCGACGGACCGCTGATTGCCGCCATGCATGCGGCCGGGTTCGAGATCGCCATCGAAACCAACGGCACGATCGCCGTGCCGCCGGGCGTGGACTGGATCTGCGTCAGCCCCAAGATGGGCTCGCAGCTGGCCGTGCAACGGGGCAATGAAATCAAGGTGGTGATACCGCAGACGGACCAGGACCTGGCGGCTTACGAAGGATTGGCGTTCGACCACTTCTTCGTGCAGCCCATGGATGGCCCGCTGGCCGAGTTCAACACCAAGCTGGCGATCGATACCTGCAAGCGCCGTCCGAAATGGAAACTGAGCCTGCAAACCCATAAACTCTTACAAATACCATAACAATGCTGACCATTACCCGCAAGCTCGAATTCGACGCAGGCCACCGTATCCCCGACCACAAGAGCCAGTGCCGCAACCTGCACGGCCACCGCTACACGCTGG
>JAZJZQ010000073.1:0-20579 GCA_040389625.1 Pseudomonadota bacterium
TCAAGGGACTGGTGCTGCTGGCGGCGGTGTTTGTGGACGTCTACCACAAGAACAAGTAAGTCAGGCGGCTGGCCCGGCAAGCACCAACTTGCCGGGTGGCCCATGAATTCCCGACCGCGCGGGAACTATGCGTGAGCACCCATGGCGGCGTACCGCTCGGTACCTAACGCTGCGCTGCAGCCTCGTCGACGAAGCGGTTGGTATAGGTGTCCGTTACCTCCACCTTGCGGTAGGCCGGCACGAACGCAGCCAGCACCGACCACTCATGCCGCGCGGCGTCCGCCGGCATGCGTCCGTCGGTTGCGAACATTCCAATCTGCAAGCGCAGCATGCGCAGGTATGCCGCCTCGTCCTTACCCCTCACGTCGGCCGGGATCAAGGTCGCGATCTGTTCCGGCGTGTGACTGTTGATGTATGCAAGCGTACGCACGAAGGCGCGCGCCAGCAGGCGAGCGATCTCCGGGTGCGCCTGAATGCGCTCTTTGGACATATACACGGTACTGGTCGGGAACACTGTGCCTAGCGCCGCGCGGGTACCCTGCACCGTGCTCAGGTCGGCAAACATGCTGGCCACGCCGTGCTGCACATAGTAATCGCCATCCGGTACCGGCGCGACGATCAGGTCCGCATCGCCAGCGGCCAGCAAGGCGGCGTTCTTCTCCTTGCCCGCGGTGCCGAGGCGCACATAGTCGGACAGCTGCAATCCGCCCGCCGCCACCAGGCTGTTCGCCACCGAGGTCTTGGATGAGCCGTCGCCACCGGCGATGATACGCGCCCCCTTGAGATCGGCCACAGTATGAAGGCGCGCCCTGGCCTGTTCGGACATCAGCACCTGCATGCCGGGTGTCACGCCGAGCGTCACCACAGCCTGCGTGGCGAACCCCTGCGCCTGGTTGGCGATATTGTGATGGTAGTAGGCGAGAACGGCGTCGATTCGGCCGTCGCGCAATTGGTCGCCATGCCAGACTTCGTTGCGCGTATTGACCACCGTTACCGCCAGCGGCCCGTCGCGCAAGTAGCCCAGGCTTTCAGCCACCAGCACCGGAAAATTGCGGATGGCGCGCACCTCGTCCACCAGCAACACGGCACGCTGGGCGACTTCAACGGGTTTTGTCGCGGGCGCCAGGGCAGGCTCCGCGAGCGCCATGGGCGCCGCAACCAGGGCCGTGGCCAGTACCGCCAACAGGATATTTTTCATCATCGACCTCTTATTGAATAGCCGGCAGAAGCCCGCCGGTTCAGGCTACCCGCGACATTGCGAACAGGGCCAGCGTGACCACGATCGCACCGCCGATGCGGGTGGCGATCTGGGCGAACGGCATCATCTGCATGCGGTTGGCCGCAGTCAAGATCGCAACGTCGCCGGTGCCGCCCTGACCGCTGTGGCAGGCATTAATGATCGCCGCCTCGATCGGGTACATACCGATGCGGCGACCCACCACATAGCCGGTCGCCATCAGCGTCGCCACCGTCGACACGATGGTGACCAGGTTCACCATCGTGAACGAGGCGATCAACTTTTCCCACGGCGTCATGGCCGCGCCGATGGCAAACAGCAGCGGATAGGTGACGGCTGTCGAAAAGAATTTGTAGACCACATGCGAGCCTTGCTGCAACCGGGGCGACACCATACGCCACACCTTAAACACGACGGCGACGAACAGCATCGCCACAGGCGCAGGAAAGTCGAACAGCCGGAAACACATCAGGCCCATCATGTACAGCGCGATGGCCGTGATGCCGGCCGCGGCGACGTCGGTCACGTCAAATCCGGTGGGCACCTGCTCGGCAGCCGGCAGCTCGTCACGTACACCCGGCTGCAAGCGGCCTTCGCCAGTCAGCGCCGGATAGCGCTTGCCGATGTGATTGAGCATGCCCGACAACAGGATCGCAGTCAGGCTGCCCAGCATCACCGGCGGCAACACCTGGGCGAATACCTCGCCCTGGGCCTGGCCCAGCAAGCCGGCATAGCCGATCGACAACGGAATCGCACCCTCGCCTACCCCGCCGGCCATGATCGGTACCACGATGAAGAACAGCGTATGCTGCCAGCCCAGGCCCAGCGCAGTGCCGACCAGGGTGCCGATAATGGCGGCCACCACGGTGCCTGCGGCCAGCGGTGCGAAAATGCGAACGAAGCCCTTCACCAGCACATTGCGGTCCATGCTGAAAATGCTGCCGACGATGATGGAGGCGATGAACAGGTACAGGAAGTTCGAGACCTTGGTGAATTCGACTACATTTTTCAGCAGCGTCGCTGGTATCGCGTGCCAATACACCAGCAGGGAGGGCACGAAGGTGGCAACGATTGCCGCCGCGCCGACATGGCGGAACACTGGCAGGCGCTTGCCGATCTCCGCGCAGGTAAAGCCACCCACAGCCAGCACGGCGATCGACACCGAGATATCGGTCGGCATCTTACCGAGCACCGCGAAGCCGGCGATCAGCACTAGCAGCAGCAAGTAGATCGGCAGCGGCACCACGCCGATGCGCGCATCTATCACGCGCCACCAGGCAGCGGGCCAGACGGCACCATGTGGTCGGGATGAGGCATCGGGCGCCACTGCGGCTTTGGCTACGGTAAGAGTGTCCATGTCGGTCTCCGTTATTTGTGCGATTGCGAAAATCAGCGGCTGAAGGTCAGCACACTGAAGGTATTGGGCAGGAAGCGCGTAGTGCGGATTCCGGTCTCGTTGTAGTTTTCGACATACTGGGCGTTGACCAGGTACACCTTGCCCGTCGTCTCATCGAGCACGCCGGTGCGCGCCATCGGCCGCGTGCCCACGGTCTGCAGCACGCGGTAAGCGTCCGCGCCGTTTTGTACGATGACAGTCATGGTCGCGTCCTGGCCGTCGGCGGTCAGGACGGTGCCATTGACGGGATTGAACATCACTTCATCCACGCCACGCCCGATCGGCAGGTGGGCCACCAGGCGTCCTTCCTGCGCGTCCAGCACGGCCAGCTGCGGGGCGCTGCCACGGCAGCCGACGAACAGGCGCTGGTGCGCCTGGTCTAGCTCCAGCGCGGATGGAGACTGGCAGTCGCCCAGCGCCAACACGCCAGCTTCCTTCATGGTACGGGCATCGATACGGGCCACCAGCGAGCGGTCGCGCAGAGGCAGGTAGATGTTGCCCTTGCCGTCGGGGCGGGGGGCATCGACCTTCTTGCTCGTCAGGATCACGCTGCCCACCTCCGCGCCGGTACGGGCGTCGAAGAACAGCACCGGCGTGGTGCCGGCTTTCTCGTCCGTCTCGCCCACCATCACGAATCGCTTGCTCACCGCATCGTAGGTCGCGCCGTCGAAACCGTCGGTGCTGCTCTTGAAGCGCTTGATAGTCTTGAGCGTAGACGGATGGAACAGCACCACATCGCCCTCCGTGGTGCCGGCGATGCCCATGTCGAATTCGGCCGCCAGCGTAGCGGTATTGCTGCCCTTGCTTTGCGCCAGCGTCTTGAGCAGGCGGCCGGCGCGGGTGTCGTACACATGCAGGCCATCGGCACGGTGTGCGATGAACAGCCGGCCGCGCTGTGCGTCCAGCACGTTGTAGTCCCAGCCCGTGTCGCTGCCGGGGATAGTCACCACCTTTTCCAGGTGATAGCTGTGATCTTCGGCGGCGCCGGCCGGCAGCATGGCCGCCAGCAACATGGCGCAGATGGTGGCAGGCAGATACTTGATGGTTGGATTTTTCATGGTCTTCCTCGTTGTCGTTGGTGGTGAAGTCAAACAGCTCAGTGGCCCATCTTGAAGCCCCAGGTGAGGCCAAAGCGGAACTCGGTGAGGCTGGCGCCATCGCTGTGCACGTGACGCACGGCGGCATCGATGGCAAGTTCCTCGGCAGCCTTCCATACCAGGCCAAGCAGGGCGCCGTGGGCGCGCGGCTCGTCGGCATTGTGTTCATGGGTCAGCTCCAGCACCGGCCGCACGGTCCAGTCCTCGGGACCATCTGCGATCACGCTGTAGAACTGGCCGGGTCGGTGGGAGCGGTCGCGCTGGACTCCGACGTTGAAGTGCACCACCCCACCGTCCCAACGCTGGGATGCGATCCCCGCACAGGAAGCGCCGCCGCCAGTGTCGCCATGGTAGTTCGGCAGCAATGCCGCGCATTCAAGCGCCACGCTGACGCCGCTGCCGCCGTCTTGCAAACTCCCCTTGCGCAGCACATGCTTGAGTGTCAGCTGGGTGTCGTTAAAGCCGGTTCGATACGGCGTACCGGTATGGTCGATCTCGCTTTGCAGCCGGCCTTCCACTGCCAATTCCGTGTCGTATCCGAGTCCGAAATTGAGCACGGCGGCCGGCAGCGTCCGTACACGGCCGCCGGTCTGGCGCAGATAGCCTGCGCCCAGTTCGAGTTCGGACATGCCCTCATCGACGACGGCGGCATCGGTGCCATCAAATGGCCGCAGCGCATGGGCCGACGGTGCCGCCAGCAGGGCCGCGGCGGCCAGGGCGAGAGGGGGGAGCGCACGCAGCAATCGCGGCGCAGTGATGTACAACTGCATGATGTCTCCAGATTCGTTTTAGGGATAGGCGCTACCTTAAGCGCGCATTCTTGAGCGAACCTGAACCAACTCTGAAAAATTGTTCAGCTTCTCCTTCGCAAAAAAAAACCGCGCCAACAGGCGCGGTCGCAGCTGCCGGCGGGGAACGGTTACTGGCGCCCCGCCGCCACGCCGTCATCCCAACTGTGCACCAGCGCGGCATGGCGCGCTGGTTCCAGCGCCTGGGTCAGGGTCAGGTCGACGGCGATGGGGTGGGCGTGCGTGCCGATATCGCTGCGCAGTCTCGCCTGTGACACCTCGGCGTCGACGTCCGCACGTACCGGGGCTAGCCTGACGGCGTCGCCCAGCACCTTCTGCCCTCGCACGGACAACAGATAGTCGGTCCACAGACGCGCCGCGTTCGGATGGCGGGCCCGCGCCGCGATGAAAGACACCCGTGTCAGGACCAGCGTGTAATCCTTCGGCAGCACCACGGCAAGCTTGGGCAGGTCGGCCTGGGAACGGCTCATCGCATAAGCCCCCATGACGTTGTAGCCGATCAAATAATCGCCCGCGTTAATCTTGCTGAGCATGGTGCCGGTACCGGCGGAGCGCTGGTAATCGGCCGCACCCAGGCTGCGCAGCAGGGTTGGCATGCCGCGGTAGTACGCCATGTCCTGCGCCGCGAACATGAAGCCCACCCCGCTCTTTTCGATGTCGAACGCAGCCACCTTGCCGCGAAAGCGCGGTGCACGGATGATGCGCTCGAACTCGGCATGCGTTTGCGGCACGTCGGCCCCGCGCAGCAGTTCCCTGTTGTACACGAAGGCCACCGGTTCATACGTGGTGCCGATGGCCAGATCGCGGTAGTTCGCCCATGCCGGGACTGTGGCCGCCTCCGGCGAATGGTAAGCCTGTGCATACCCCTGCTTCACCAGCTCCATCTGCAAGTCCATGGACGAGCTCCAGACGACGTCGGCACCGGCGCCGTCCGCATCCGCGCTGCGGAACCAGGCATCCATCTCGTTCGATCCCTTTTCGCCGTCGTAATCGACCGCGATACCGGGATAGAGCCGCATGAAGTCCTGCACCAGTGGCGCAGCGGCCTTGTTGCTGAGGACGCTGTAGACCACGAGCTTGCCCTCGGTGCGGGCGGCATCGACGATGCGCGCGTAATCGGCCGGGTAACCGGCAGGTACTTGTGCGCCGGCTGCGGCGCAGGCCAGCAGCAGAGCGCCGGCGAGGCAGTTGCGTTTCATAGGTTCTCCAATCAAAAGTCGAATTTCGCGCTGAACTTATAGCTGCGGTCCATGCCGGCCCCATAGGTGCCGGTGGTAACCGAATTCCAGTAGCGGCGGTTGGCCAGGTTGTCGATATTGACCTGCAGCGTGACTTTATGGCCCGCCAGCTTGGTCGCATAACCGGCGCCGGCCGAGTACAACACAACCGACGGGATCACGCCCTGATTTTGCGGATTGACGTTGCGCTCGGAAACATACGAGGCGCCGGCGCGCAGGCGAAGCCCGGGCACCGCCGCCAGCTTGTAGTTCAGGCCAAGGCTGGCCACCAGGCGCGGCGTGTTTTCCGGGTGTTTGCCGTTGATGTCAGTATCGGACACCTGCACCGCGTGCATCAGCTGGCCCGACGCATCCAGACTAAGGTTGCGCGTGAGCTCCGCATTGATGGTGGTCTCCACCCCGCGAAAGCGGTTGATGCCGACCGCAGAAAAAAGGCCAGTCTGCGGTTCGGTGATGGCATTGGGCCGTTTGATGTCGAAATAGGCCAGGCTGAAGTTGACGCCCTTGAACCAGGTCGAGCGCACGCCCAGTTCCGATTGCGTGGCCACCGCCGGCGGCAAGATCTCGCCGGGGTTCAGGGTCTGCTTGTTGGTCGGCGCCACGGCGCCCTCCTCCAGGCCGCGCATGAAGCTGGTGTAGAGCGTGGTTGACGGCAGAACGTCATACAGCAGGCCCAGGGCCGGTGACAGGGTGCTGCCTTCGGTATGCCCCTTGGCGTTGGCGAAATCGAAGCGCGTCTCACGCAGGCCCAGCAGCACCTTCCATTTATCGCCCAGGCGTATCGTATCGTAGGCATATAACCCGGTATTCAGGCTGGTCGAATCGCCAAAGACCAGTGGACCGGCCGGCAGCACGGGCGGTGCCAGCACAACCGGGTTATAGATGTTCTGCGTCTGCCCGCGCGGCTGCACGTTCGTGTTGGTCGAGGTCCGGCTCAGCCGGTCGGTGCGCGACAGGCCCAGCGTCACCTCGTGACCGAGGCCCCAAGTATCGAAGTGGCCGGTCGCTTCGGCACGGGAAAACTTGGTGACGTAGTCATTGGCGATGTAAGTCACGTTATTGGCGCCCTGCCCGAGCAACAGATTGGTGCCGATATCGATCCGGTCCTGTAGCCTGGTCCGCTCCGAATCGGAGCGCGCCACTTCGAACGTGGCAAACCAGTCGGGCGTGATGGTGTAACGGGCCCGCAACTGGATATTACGGGTGCGCGGATGGTAAACATCCCAGCTACCCGACAGCAGCTGGCGCGGATCCGGCACCCGCGGCACGGGTATCCTGCCGGTCTTCGGATCGGGTGGCGACAGGCTGACGCTGGCCTGCTCGACCACGTCCTTGCGGTAATCCTCCAGATCGAGCATCAGCGCGAGCGCACGGCTGACGCGCCAGTCCAGCGCTGCGCTGGCAAAGCGGCCGCTGCCGGAAGCGTCCTCGATGCCGTTTTCCAGGTGGGTGGCGGACAGGTTCACGCGCGCGCCGAATTGGCGCTGCTCGCCGAAGCGCCGGCCGATGTCCACCGTGGCGCCGTACTGGCCGAAGGCATTGCCGGACAGCCCTACGGAAGTCACGTCGCGCGCACCGGCGCGCTTGGTCACCAGATCGATGATACCTGCCGGGCTGGCGATGCCGAACATCAGCGCATTGGCGCCCTTGAGCGCCTCAATGCGCTCCTTGTCTTCGGTCGGGAACGACATCACCCCGGTGATCGGCAAACCGCCGTTGAGCCGGTAGTCGGTAAATAAATTGAGCTGGATGCCGCGCACGCGCACCGCGTCGTTGGCGCTGCCCTTGGCGTTGCTGCTGGAGACACCGGCCACATTCTTGATCGCGTCAGCGTAGCCGTCCTGGGTATCCATCGCGTCCATGGCGGCGCGGTTGACCACGTTTTTCGTCATCGGCATGGTGCTCGCTTCGGGCGCCTGACGGGACGCTTCGTCGGCGCCAGTCTGGGCCAGGGATGTTGGCGCGGCCAGCACTGTGGCCATGCCAAAGGCGATGCAAAGCGCCGCCTGGATGCGGGTGAGTTGGGGTTTCACTTACTGTCTCCTCTGCCGCCATTTTCGGCGGTCTGTGTATCATTATGATGGTGGTTGCCGCACGCCGTTGCACGGCCGGACGGTGATGCATCTTGGCATGTCTACATGAACGATTTCTGAAGCCCTCCTGAACAGCCGTTCAGGTTCACACGTCGAGCACCAGCACCGGCGTACGTGCGCGCGAGCAGCACGGTAGCATCCAGGCATTGCTCGCCTGTTGGGCCGCGCTCAGGAACAGATCGCGGTGCAAGGGCTCGCCGCCCAGCACGCGGGTCAGGCAAGTGCCGCAAACGCCTTGTTCGCACGAGCGGGGCACCTCGATACCTGCCGCCGCCAGCCCCTGCAACACCGTCTGGTCACTGGCGATCGCAATTACCTTGTTGCTGCGCACCGCGTGCACTTCGAAGCATTCGTCGGTCGGCGCAGTGATTACCTCGCCGGCGAAATATTCGCGATGCAGGTTGTCTCGGTTCCAGCCCAGCGCCGCAGCCGTTTCGAGCACGGTATCCATGAACCCTTTCGGGCCGCAAACGTACAGGTGCCGGCTGGGTTCCGGATCGCGCAGCAGCGCGCGTAAATCGAGCAGCTGTGCGGGCGGACCATCGCTCAGGTGCAGCGTGCAATGGCCGGCGAAACGGGCCCGTTCGATATAGTCCGCGAACGCCATGGCAGCACGCGAGCGCGCCCGGTAATGGAGCTGGAATGGCGCGCCCTGGTCGGCCAGGTATTCGGCCATCGCCAGCAGTGGTGTGATGCCGATGCCGCCGGCCAGCAGCAGCGCTTCACCTTCGCCGCAATGCATCGGGAAGTGGTTCTGGGGTACGCTGATTTCCAGCAGATCGCCCACTTTCACCTGCCGGTGCATCAGCGACGAGCCGCCGCGCGATTGCGCGGTACGCAGCACGGCAATCACATAACGCTGCGTCTCGCACGGGTTGTTGCACAGCGAGTAGCGACGCACCATGCCGCGCTGCAGGAACAGTTCGATGTGCGCGCCGGCGGTAAATGCCGGCAGCAGGCCGCCGTCGGCCGCTACCAGTTCGAAACGCACGATATCGGCTGTCTCCTGGGTGCGCGCGGCCACGCGCACGCTCAGCCGCCCCGCCGGTATGCGCCGCAAGGTACGGCGCAGGAAACTCGATATCCCGGTATAACCCAGCACCGGCACCCCGAGCAGGCCGAACAGCATAAGCCATTTGACGGCCATACCGCCGATCAGGCCATTGTGTACCGACAGCATCCAGAAATACAGCCGGTTGCCCGCACTGCTGGCCGCATAAGGCCGCAGGCTCAGAAGCGATCCGCTGACGGCGTCCAGGTACAGATAGGTACGGGCATTTGGATGGGCCGCCCCCGCCTCGATGAAGAACATTTCAATCGCATCCTCGACCTTGGCCGGGTAGCGCAACTGCGTCGCGCTGGCGCCGGGCACCAGCCGCTGGCCTGTCTGCCATGCCGATTCCAACGCCATGAACCGGCCCGCCGCCAGCGAGCGCGGAGCCTTGCCCGGTGCGGACGAACCGGTGGCGGCATACAGCCCTTGCTTATACCACTTGAACGCTTGCGGCAGGCCGGTGAGTGCGCTGGCCAGCACGATCAGCCCCACGTAGATACCGACTGTGCGGTGCAGGCTCAGCATGCGCGCCCGGCCAGGCAACGAGCGATCATGACGCAGTGCGCCGGCCAGGCCGTGCCGGGTCGCGGGCCACCACAGATAGAATCCGCCCCCCACCAGCAGCAACACCGTCAGCAGCGCCGTGGTACCGACTATCACGCCTCCGCCCTCCATGAACCACAGCCGGTGCAAAGATTCCACGCTGCCGAACGGGCCAGCATAGCGGTTTCGCTGCCCCAGCACCGCTGCCGTGCAGGGATTCAGATACACCGTGTTCTTGTCCTCGAAGCGGACGAAGGCGGCCGGCATACGCTCGGCCGTCGGCGCCGCCGTCTCCAGGCGGATAAAGTCGAGCTTGCCCCGTGGGTAGGCGCCGCGCGCGGCGGCGGTGAGCGTGTCGATTGAGGCGCGCCCAAGGCAGGACGGCACCGTCAGCAGATCGCGTTCAAGTGCCGGCTCTAACTGCGGCCGGAACAGCATGGTGGCGCCGGTGACGGCCAGCATGACCAATACGATGCCAGCGCTCAGGCCGGTCCAGCGGTGCAGCCGCAACATCACCGAGTGCAGGGATGGACGCATGCTCAGGCCCCTCCCGCTTCAAGCGCAGGCTGCGCGGCTGCCAGCTGGCGCGTGAGTGCACGCCGGCTCAGGTAGCTGCTTAGCCCGGTCCACGCCAGCACCGGAACGCACAACGCCCCCAGCAGCAGCAGCAACTGCGCGACCAGGCCACCGGCATGACCGGTGTGCAGCGACAGCAACCAGAAATATAGCTTGTGGCCTGCGCTGTTTGATTCGTAGGGCGTGTAGCTCAGCACCGCACCGCTGTAGGCGTCGAAATTGAGGTAGCTGCGCGCATTCGGATGGGGGGCGTCATGCGCGATCAGGTACATGTCGACCGGCGCCCGCAGCTTGCGCGGATAGTGCATCAGCATGTCGTCCGGATTGGGCACGATTGTTTGCGCCTGCTTCCACAGTTGCTCCATCGGCAGCCGGACGGCGCCCTTGGCCGGCGTCGCAGACATCGGCAGCTTGGCCGGCTGGGCCGAGCCGGTCAAGGTGTAGAGGCCAGAACGGTACCAATCGAGCGCCTGCGGCAGGCCGCTCAGCGCGCTGGCCAGCAGGATCGGCGTAGCAAACAGGGCGATCACCTGGTGCCGGTTCATGGTGCGTGCGCGCCCGCTCAAAGTCGGATCAAGCCGCCAGGCGCCGCGCCATGCGCGCCGTGTGGCGGGCCACCACAGCACCAGGCCGCCGCCAACCAACAGCGACGCGAAGGCCAGCACGCTGGTACCGGTCACTACGCTGCCATCGGCCAGGAAGCGGAAGCGGTGCAATTGTTCCAGCGAGCCGAACAGGCCGCCGTAGCGGTAGCGCTGCCCCAGCACCGCACCGGTGCAAGGGTTCAGGTAGACGAAGTACTGGTCGGTGAAACGCACCATCGCCGACGGTACGCGGCCGTAGGATATGACCGGCGCCAACAGCCGGATGTAGTCCAGGGGGGCCTGAGGGCGGGCGGCGGCGGCGTTGCTGGTCAAGGCTTCCAAGGAGGCACGGCCGTCGCACGCCGGCACCGTCAGCAGGTCGGACGAAACGAGCGGATCGAGCTGGGACCGGAACACCATCGCAGCACCGGTGATGGCCATGAAAAGGATGACCAGGCCGACGGTCAGGCCGGTCCAGCGATGCAGCGGCCGCAGGCCGCGATAGAGATAGCGTCTCATGTTTGTCTCCGTTTTATATGTGACCGTCCGGCGCAATCCGGCAGTCAGATTTTTTTGTTGAAGTGGTTAAATTCGGTATATGCTTGCGCTGTTCACCCACCGCTCCACTGCTCCTGCATGCAGCTTGCCATCGATAATGCGAGCGAAACCTGAACCGAACCTGAAGTCTTGATAAACGTCTTTTCACGCGCGACTGACGCGGGAGCGCTGAATCTATGAAAGTACTCGTCGTCGAGGATGAATTCCGCCTCGCTCAATTTCTGAAACAGGGCATGACCGAGCATTCCTACACGGTAGGTCTGGCCCATACCTGTGCCCAAGCGCGCGATGCCTTATGCGAAACCCACTACGATGCCATCGTGCTCGATCTTGGCCTGCCCGATGGCGACGGCCTGGATCTGCTGCGCGAATGGCGCCGCAGCGGCTTTAACGAACCGGTGCTGATTCTGAGCGCGCGCGACACCGTCGAAGACCGCATCCGCGGGCTCGATATCGGGGCCGACGATTATCTGCCCAAGCCCTTCAGCCTGGAAGAACTGCAGGCGCGCATGCGCTCCCTGCTCCGGCGCCACTCCACCGCCAAGGACACGTTGCTGGAGCATCGCGGCATCCGCCTGGACCTGCTGGCCCATACCGCGCAGTACCACGGCGGGCCGGTGGAACTGACCAGCCGCGAATATGCGCTGCTGGAAATCTTCATGCAAAACGCAGGCCGCATCCTGCCACGCACGCTGATCGCCGAGAAGATCTGGGCAGCCTCGTATGACATCGACACCAATCTGCTGGACGTGTACATGAGCCGGCTGCGTGCCAAGTTCGAATGCGAACCAGGCAAGCCCTTGTTCAAGACCGTGCGCGGCGTCGGCTACCAGTTGCTGTGATATCGTGCTAAGGCGACAATCCATCAGCACCCGTCTCGCCCTGTGGTATGCGATGGCGGCCAGTGCCACCCTGTTCTGCCTGTTCGCCGCTGGTTATGTCATGCTGGAGGCACAGCTGATGCACGGCCTTGACATGTTGAACGCATCCGAATTCGGCGAGCTGCGCGCGCACCTGATGCGCGACTACCGGCCGGACGATCCCCACTTCGTCGAGCAACGCCTGCGCAAGGCCGTCGAACGGGCACAAGGCCTGTTCTACGTCTCAGTGCGCGACGCGCGTAGCGGCCTGGTATTCACCTCCAACAACCTGCTCGGTCGCGAGCTGGGCGCGGGCCGCGACGCGGGCACGTTTACTGCGCAGCTGCCGGCCATCGGCGAATACCGGGCCGGCGCTTTCGCACTCCAACCGCTGCTGGTCACGGTGGCCACGCCCACGGTTGCCGCCCGCGCACAGCTGCACGATTACATACGCGTGTGCGCAGTGCTGCTGCTGGGTATGATGGCCGCCAGCGCGGTGCTCGGCACTGTCCTGAGCCGCGCCGCACTGCGGCCGATCCGGCTGATCAGCGACACGGCCAACCGCATCAGCTCGGACAAGCTCGACGCGCGCATTCCGGTCGGTCCCGTGCAGGATGAGGTGTCCGACCTGGCACGCATGCTCAATCTGATGTTCGACCGCCTGCAGGTTTCGTTCAAGGAAGTGCGCCGTTTTTCAGCCGAAGCGTCGCACGAGCTGAAGACGCCGCTGTCGCTGATCCGTCTGCACGCCGAAAAGATGCTGCGCGACGGCGCCACGCCACAGCAGGAGGAAGCGCTGATAGTGCAACTGGAAGAGATCGCCCGGCTCGACCAGATCATCGAAGAACTGCTGTTCCTGTCGCGCGCCGAAGCGAATGCTATTTCACTCAAGCTCGAGGACGTCCTCCCTGAGGCGTTCCTGCAGTGGTTCGCCCAGGATGCCCAGGCGCTGGCCGAACACCACCGGCTGCATTTCGCCCATGCCCACGATGGCGAGGGCCGTGCCGCAGTGGATCAAAAACGCTTGCGTCAGGTGTTACTCAACCTGCTCACCAACGCGATCAAGGTATCGCCGCCGGGTGCCCACATCACCTTGCGCTCCACCATGGAAAACGGCAACTGGCGGCTGGTCATGGAAGACCATGGCGGCGGGTTGCCGGAAAGTGAACTGGAACGCATCTTCCAGCGCTTCGCCCGCGTCAGGCAGTATGAAGGCGACGATCGCGGCAATGGCCTCGGTCTGGCGATCTGCCGCAGCATCGTCAATCTGCATGGCGGGACGATTTTCGCCCGTAACAGCAACCTGCGCTCCGGACTGGATATGGTGATTGAATTGCCGGCCGCAGTGCGGCGGGCCGTACCGCGGCCGTGACGGCCAGCGATATGAGCGCGTGCAACTAAACAGACCTGGGCCTGTCGTGCATTGATATTTATGCAGGAATCGGGAGAAACCGCTTGGATAAAATTGGGAAGATTACCGAAGGTGGCAAAGGTTTGGAAAAATAGAAACCCTGTACTTCATCACATTGCAGGGATTTCAGAATATTTAATTGATTTTCATTTTCGACTCCTTCCGCTACAACGCGCATCCCGAGCGCGTGCGCCATTGTTATAATCGCGTTGAAAAATACCTTTCCCTCTTCCGAACTCTCCAGTCTCGACGTAAATGCAATGTCGACTTTAAGTATATCAAAATCCAATTGCTGGAGCTGAGACAGAGAAGAATAGCCGGTTCCAAAATCATCAACGAGAAGCTTGATCCCCATTTTCTGAATCATGGCGAACGTCTCGGGGAAATCCCGATCCTGTCCCATCATCGAAGATTCAGTAACTTCAATTTCGACCATTTCCGCGGTAATATTGTATCGCAAAAGAGCCGCCGCAAAAATTCCTATGACATCAGTCTGGTTAAATTGACGTGCTGAAACGTTAATCGAAACCGGTATAATTTCCCGCCTTTCTCGCGCCCAATCCGCCACTTGAGAACAGACCTTTTCAATCACTAACTCCCCTATTCCAACAACCAGCCCGGTCTCTTCTGCCAGGGGAATAAAATCTTGCGGACCCAATAACCCCCTCGATGGATGCCGCCAACGGATCAATGCCTCCATGCTGCATATAAGTCCCGTCAAAATGTCAATCCGCGGCTGGTAGTACATAACAAATTCATCATGCTCGATTGCATGCTTAAGCTCTGCTTCCATTTCAAAGCGGGCACGCAATGCCTCATGGAAATGCGGCTTAAAGAATCGATAGCTTCCATTTTCGGTGGTCTTTGCTATATACATCGCAATACTTGCATTTTTCAATAACGTTTCGGCGTTTTCAGCGTCACCCGGGAAGATGCTGACTCCTACCGAAGCGCCAATTTTAATAGTATTTTTTGAAAGTCTGAAGCCTTCTTTAAATGAATCAATAATACTTTGAGCAAGCTGCCCCACACAATCCTGATTCTCGATATTAGCAATAACAATTGCAAATTCATCACTACTCAATCTAACAACATGACCATTCTTACGTATTATATTTTTTAACCTGTCCGCGATATTGCATAATAACTCGTCGCCCGTTTTTCGATCAAACATATCATTGACCGACTTGAACCCATCCACGTCTACTATAAGCAACGCAAGTAACATCCTGTCTCGTTCGGCCTGTATGACTTCCTGGGGGAGAATTGCCAGAAGCCAATGGCGATTGGGAAATCCGGTTAACTCATCCTGATTTATGTGCCGCTCGAGCTCTTCTGCGTGCGTTTTCGTCTCGGTGATATCGGAAATTGTTAAAGCCAAATCTCCATCCGATCGTACCATTTTCAGATTTATCCATCGGGCCGAAAATCGGCCCTCAGCAGACAACTCCACCTCGCTTTCATAAAATCCCAGCTCCATGGCCTGGCGTGATATTTTCATCATACGTATGAATTCCCCGGCCTCATAAAAAGAGGAGATATTCTTACCAATTAATTCATCTCTCGATAAATAAAAGAAGGCAGCACCTTTGGTGTTGCAATCCATTATTACGAAGTCCACCAGGTTGCCTTGCCCGTCGAATACAGGTTGATTAATATAAAATCCTTCATTCCCCTCTTCGGTTGCACGTCGGTACGCAACTTGCCTTAAGGAAAGCTGGTGTCTTTTAAATGCAAAATGCAAACCAACTGCCATGGAAGCGAAAGTAAAAATGAACAGGGCGGCCGTGACTATAATCGCATCCCGGATGACAATCTCACGATTGGCGTAATATGACGCCAATGCGTCTTCTCCATCCATGCCAGTTAAAGCGACAAGCGGATAGCCTTTTACCGGATGCCAGCCAACATAACGGGTGCGTCCGTCCGAGAACCATTTTGCTCCGCTAAAAATGGCGCTCCCGCTTTTCCGCGAGAAATCAGGAACAGCGGTCAGTGCTGGAGATAGTGGAGGCCGCACCACCCCACCTATGCGCGCCACCCTGATAAGGTTATCATCGCCAACCACACCCAAAAAACCATTGACGCCAAAAATCGAATTATCATAATTTTCAGCAAGGTAGTCGGAAGGGATATTTACCAATATCACACCATTAAACGCTCCATCGCTTCGCGATAACCTGCGCGAAAAACGAACCCTGTTCGTTCCACTGCTGTTCTCGAAGACGGGGGCATCAATATAGAGAGAATCAGTGCTGGAGTTTTTTTGGACCAGAAAATATTTTTTCTCATTTAAATTGCTTTCACGCATGGCTGTGGCCTTGTACGTGCGTGTCAATATTTCACCATTTTTGTCTGCTATCGCAACCCGGAAAACCGTATCAGAAGCAAACAATCCTTTTTCTTTCAAGGTTTCCAGTTGAAGTCGCCCATCGCTGAGGCCCCACTCATATCGAACGTGTAGAATAATCTGGTCTATAGCATTCAGCGTTTGACTTAAATGATCTGAATATGCTTTTGACAACTCCATAATTTCCCTTAAGGAGACAATGTCAATTTTATTTCGCTCATAATTTAACGATGAAAATAGCAGCCCCCATCCGGTCACCGCCAGAATAACAGCCCCAATCGGCCATAAGATTAAATGCGACACATTTCTACGCAATGAAGAATTCTTTTCAGAATTCAACAATTGATGAAAATCAAAAGTAACTGTTCTAAATTTCATGGAAACTATAACATCCATGCCACATGCCAGCGGACAGCGAGAAATAATTAGGGACATAATTAGAATGGCAACATATTGAATTGCGCACCTCACTCATCAATTAATTAGAACATATTATTATCGGCAGGTAGCAAATTAGCTTGACATCCAATAATTCTAATTCATAGCCATGAAGATTTTGAATGCATTTTTAGTCTAGTTCCTTGATTGCATTTGTCAATAATATTTTGACAATCAATATTTATCGCCCATGCTATAATTTTTTAGCATGATTTCATTTTTAGCGGCGAAAGCTGCCGAGGCCGTAAGATTGTGTTCCAGAATTGGCGAGCGTGATAATTGTCGCTATGGCTGTCGACACGGGTGGCATCTGAAGGACGCCCATGTTCCCTTTCACGCTGTCTGGCCAGGCAAGCTCATGATGCATTCGATATCGAAATCGATGCATCCGGTCCCGACCAGCAGGTTGACATCATCGCCGCGCTTGAGCCCACGTTTGGCGGCATCAACCTCGAAGACAGCGCTGGTCTCTCCCTTTAGACAGGAGTACACATGGCGCGAACAGGACTGAAGGAATGATTTTCACGGAATCTCCCTAAAGAAGGAAATGAGCCGGAGCGTTGCTTAAGCTACCATTTTTTCCTGGCCGCGACGGCGCAATGAAGTTCGGTGTCGAGCCCGGCCTTAAACCAGGAAAAAATGCACCGCCTTAAAACGCCATCTGCAATCCGACGCTCAGGATCAGCCGGCGTTGATCCCCGGTGCGCTTACCGAAGTCGCGCCCGCTTGCCCCCTTTAGCGAAAACGTGTCATTCAACGCCAGCTGCACGCCCAGGCCCACCATGGTTTGCTGCGGCTCATGTGGGACGAAGGTGCGTTCGACAGCGATGTGGCACA
Organism: Pseudomonadota bacterium; assembly: GCA_040389625.1. Taxonomy (GTDB): domain Bacteria; phylum Pseudomonadota; class Gammaproteobacteria; order Burkholderiales; family Burkholderiaceae_D; genus Rugamonas. The sequence goes on from JAZJZQ010000073.1 coordinate 17,082, forward strand.
CGGCATGGGAAGCGCAAGGATGCTTGACCTTCATACCCAGCGACCATTCGTCCGGTCCCATCTCAACGAAATTGTGCGCAGCCTCCGCAAATACGCCGCTACCATTGCGTTCGATCCCAAACTGGATTGGCAGCAAGACTTGCCGGCCAGGCCCGACGATGCCGCGCCGCACAGAGGAAGGCAGTAAATTCCAAGTGTATTGTGGGAAAGTCGACATTGAAAACCCCGCCGCGTCCTGTTCAACAAAGCGCCATTTGGCGCCAATAATCGCGGCACCCAGTCCGGATTTGCTGAACTCGCCATCGCGATGCACCACAGCAAACGGAACGTTGAGCTGAAGTTGAACCGTGTCTCCCAGGCCATAATTAAATTCCGATTCCGGTACGGCTGCTTCCCACCGGTTGGACGTGCGAATGCCGCTCGCACCGAAATTGACTTCCCATTTTCCGTTGCCCGGCGTCCCAGTATCCTCAACGGCCCGCGCCGGCCCCGCCGCAATGGCTGCTACGGAAACGGCAAGCAGCGCGATCCGCGCAACGAGGGATTCCGATTCCCCTGCAAAAAATTGCCTCATTCTTGAACGCCTTGTCTCGTATTGTTTGGCGCCGCAACGGCGGCCCCTTCTTTTCCCTTTCATGGTAGATACCGAAGGTAAAGCCAGCCTGAAGGCTGCATGAAAAAACATTCAGGTTTGCCGGCAGGCCAATTGCACCGGTCGGTGCATTTAGCCAACGCATAGAGACATCAGAAATGGAAAGTGGACGAGGAGCGAGGCCAGCCCTGCATTGGGCTTGCCTGATGAGAGAGAAATTAATGGATAAGCTATTTCGAAAATCACTTCAGTCTGGCGTCGATTAGATTTTCCACGCCGGAATTTCTAATCTCGCTGGACGCGCTTCACTAAGCCAGGTTCTGGCCGCGACGGACCTCGGGAGACGATCGAACTTGCGTTCAATATTCTCCCTCGACCATGTCGCCAGTTTGCTGTGCATTTCACTGACGATCAAAGGCCTTCACTTCATTGCTGTCGGTTAATCGACCAAGCAAAGCACTTAAGCAGCCCCCTTCGCCATATGGCCGGATTTCCCAATCCCGGACTACTACGAGGGCGGATGCCATGGCCTAGCTACGCCCCGCCTCAAACCCTTGGCCGAGTAGTTCCGACTGCATGCGCAACGGTCCATTGGTCTCTCCGGTCTGCACATGCGTCGCCTTGATCGCGACCATCAACCAGAACCACCGTCCACGCCATGCAGCACTTACGCTACCGCGTTGATATTGATGCCGACCTTGCTGGAATCAGTGGCGTCCGTCTGATGAGAAAAGTCATAGATCAATTGCTCCTGCTGCGAGACCGAGCCGTCCTGGTTGGCATCGGCGGGATCGTAAGTCTTGGCCGAACTGCTGGAGCTGACGCCGCTCGCGCCGCCACCGCCGCCAGCACCGCGCGGCCCGGCGGCCCCTTCGGGAGGGCGGCCGCCTTGTGGACCACCCGCGCCGCCTTGGGGACGCGGCGGTCGAAGGGTGCCGCTCTTGATCGCCGACGCCAGATCGTCCTTACTGATCGAGCCGCTCTTCTGCGTATCGATGGCGTCGAACTGCTTGGTCGCATCAGCCGCAGAAACGCCTTTGGACCCAAGTCCCTTGACGAATTCATCCTTGGTGACTTTGCCGTCCTTGTCACTGTCCAGATCGTTGAAGACTTTGGACGCAAGCCGCGCCGCGCCTTTCGCAGGGTCGAACGACGTGGCACTATTGGCAAGATTACTGCTTACACTACCGGTTGCTGAGGTCATGGTTTTTCTCCGTATTAAAGAGCACTGTTGTACCTGTTAACGAACTAAACCATGTATCCATGAGGCTGGTAACTGTAAAGACAGGTAAAGATCGACCGTCTCCGAGGTCCGCTCTCGCTTGATTCACGTCCGCCTCTGCCGAGGCCCCGACTGCGAGGGCAACGGTGAGCATAGCATTCCACTATGCGAAGGCCTTACCGGGCGATCTCGAAAAGGGGTACGTCCCCACTTACGAGGGGAAGGGTCAGGGTACGTCCCCCATTTACGTCCCTATTTACAATTAAGCAGCTAGGCTGCTGGCAGCCAAGGCGGCCCCGGCAATCGAACATATTCCACTGCGTGACTAAGTCTATGGCTTGCTATCAATTCGCCTTTCCGCGTTCAGGAAGAATCCCTTCCAGTAGAAGACGATATGTTGCATGTCTCTAAGATAGACGAAGCTGATTGGAGAAGGCGTTTGACAGCTTACCTCAATCTCGGTGACCTGATCAGGCAAACGTAAATGCTTAGGGACGATCTTGTACTCACGCCGAAAAAAGCTAGCCGTACTATGCCGGGCCTGTTTGAATTTAGGCTTATCGCAAATTTCGTTTGAAAATTGCACAGATTCAGGCGTGAAGACGAGTTCCGTACCGGCCAACTTATCGACGTCATCGCTTGAAAGCGAAGTGGATTCTTGTGCGTCGGCGGTGCCAGTCACTGTCCAATGCCCCATCAAGGGTGGGTGCGCGTCGCTGCCATCCGCAAAGGCTGCGGCACTAAGGGCAAGCACACCAACGAAGAGTAATTTGCGCACCATGATTTATTGCGCCGCCCGGAACGGCGCGCTTTCTTCGCGCCGACGTGTAACCAAGCCTGGCATGAAAACACGGCGTGCGCCCTGCCTCGAATAGGTGTTGCTCATTATCGTGTTTGCAGCCCCCCGCATATCGCCACGATCAACGCGTTGAAAAGTCTCCCGCGCTCCGCGCGAGATGCAGAAGTGGCCATGATTTTCCTCCTGTTCGCGATTTGGCAAGCCGTTGATCGAAGCTCAACGCTAGCAGCGACAGGGGGAGGTGGTCATGAGCATGCACAAAAGTCCAGCTCATCGCCCGCTACACTCATGACTCTAAACAGGCGCCTTAGAAAATCTCCGCAGCCACCGAACGCAAGGCCCGCAACAGCAGCTCCGCGCCGGGCGACGGCAGATGCCCATCGAGCGACACGATGCCGTAGGCGTCCATCCGGCACGGCAAATCGATGGGCAGCACGCTGAGCACGTTCTGCGACTCGTAGTACCTGGCCACGGCGATCGGCATCACGTGCAGCGAATCGGTCTGCTGCAGCAGCGCCGTCACCACCAGCAGCGCCGTGGTATCGATGACGTTCAAGGGCGGCGTCAGGCCGGCGCGGCGGAACATCAGGTCGCAGCGCGAGCGCAGGATGCTGCCCTGGGGCGGCAAGATCCATGGCCGGTCGGCGATGTCGCTCAGCTGCAGGCCATCGACGGCGAGCAGCGGATGGCCCACCCGCACCACCACGCAGGCCGGTTCGTCCGTCAACTCCTCGTATTTGAGCCCGGCCGCGGACACCCGCTCCGGGATCCGGCCGATCATGAAGTCGAGCCGGCCCCGCTCCAGCTGTTCGAGCAGCACATTGCTCTGTTCCATCTGCACGCCGATGCGCAACCGGGGCGCCTGCTCCTTCACCATGGTCAGCA
>JAZJZQ010000074.1:0-5647 GCA_040389625.1 Pseudomonadota bacterium
TGCCGTCGTCGTTGCGCAGCCAGCCGGTGTAGTGCACGGTGACGTTCTGGCCGGCCTTGGCTTCGGCGCCTTCGCCGACGGTCAGTTCGATGTATTGCAGGCCCGATGCGGTGGTGATGGTGGACATGGTTTTCCTTGGTGATGTCGTTGACAATAATCCCGCATTGTAGAACAAGCGGCCGCGGCCCGCCAAAAACGGCCATGCTGGGGTATCATCGCCTGGCGTCGCCGGCATGGGCCGGCCACCACCCTGGAATGGAAACGCATACACCATGTCACACCTCTTGATGCCCGCGCCGCGCGGGATGGCGCGCTGATGGGCGCGCTGATGCGGTCCTATGGCCGCGCCTGGATGTCGCAGCTGCACGGCCGCATACTGTTGCTCAGCGTGCTGCCCTTCGTGCTGGCCGTCGTGCTGTGGGCCGGGCTGCTGTACGCGGGCCTGCAGCCACTGATCGACTACCTGCACGCCCTGTTCGTCCAGTACGACGGCTTCGCCTACAGCAGCAGCCTGCTCACCTCGCTGGGCCTGGGCATGCTGAAAACGGTGGTGGTGCCCATGATCGCCATGCTGCTGCTGTTGCCGCTGATGATATTGACGGCCCTGGTGTTCATCGGCGTGGCGGCCATGCCGGCCATCGTGCGCCATGTGGCCCGGCGCCGCTACGGCCAGCTCGAACACAAGCATGGCGGCAGCCTGCTGGGCAGCGCCCTGACGGCGCTGGCCGGCATGGCCGTGTTCATCGGCCTGTGGCTGCTGACCCTGCCCCTGTACGCGTTTCCGCCGCTGGCCGTCGTGGTGCAGACCATGCTGTGGGGTTGGCTCACCTGCCGCGTGATGGTGTACGACACGCTGGCCGACCATGCCACGCCCGAGGAGCGGGCCGAAGTGCTGCGGCGCCACCGCTGGCCGCTGCTGACCATCGGCGTCGTCTCCGGCCTGGCCGGCGCCGTGCCGGGCATGCTGTGGCTGGGCGGCACGGCCCTGTCGGTGGTGCTGTTCCCCTTCCTGGCGGCGGCCTCGATCTGGCTGTATGTGGTGATCTTCATCTTCACCGGGCTGTGGTTCGCCTGGTACTGCCTGGAGGCGCTGCACCAGCTGCGCGCGGCGCCCCCCATGCAGGACATTAACGCGGCGGCTGGCTGATACCGTTTTGGTATCACGGCCCCGTCCCTTTTCTATACAGGACTGACATGGCAATCGGATTGATCATCATCGGCGACGAAATCCTGTCCGGCCGGCGCACCGACCAGCACTTCACCAAAGTAGTGCAGCTGCTGGCGGCGCGCGGGCTGCAGCTGGACTGGGCCGAAGTGCTGGGCGACGACCCGGCCCGCATCACGGCCACGCTGCGCCGCACCTTCGCCAGTGGCGACATCGTGTTCAGCTGCGGCGGCATCGGCGCCACGCCGGACGACCACACGCGCCAGGCGGCGGCCGACGCGCTGGGCCTGCCGCTGGTCATGCACGAGCAGGGCAAGCGCAACATCCAGCAGCGCATCGTCCAGATGGGCGAGGAGAGCGGCCAGCCGGCCGACCTGGCGTCGGCCGAGAACCTGCACCGCCTGAAGATGGCCGAATTCGCCGAGGGCGCCGAGCTCATTCCCAATCCCTACAACAACGTGGCCGGCTTCGCGCTGCGCCAGCATTATTTCGTGCCCGGCTTCCCCGTCATGGCCTGGCCCATGATCGAATGGGTGCTGGACCACCACTACGCCCACCTGTTCCACCAGGCCCCGCACAGCGAGCAGTCGGTGCTGGTGTATGGCACGGCCGAGTCGGCGCTGACGCCGCTGATGGAGGCGCTGGAAGCGCAGTACGCGGGCGTGAAGGTCTTCAGCCTGCCCAGCGTGGGCGACGCCACCACGCGCCGCCACATCGAGCTGGGCGTGAAGGGCGCGCCGCAGCCGACCGCTGCCGCGTTCGCGCAACTGTGCGCCGAACTGACGCGCCTGCAGGTAGAGTATTCGCATCTCCCATGACGCCTCGCGGCGCACCGTTTTCACGGTCGACCGCGTCGGGCGCGAGCGGCGCTCCCCGTCCCCGGCGAGCGCCGTTGTTTTTTTGCGAAAAGGCCCGGTGAACTATAATTTTTCTGTGCGCCGGCCCATCGGCGCGGCGCCGATGTGGTGCAATGGATAGCAGGCTGTGCGTGAAGAACGACCCGGTCAACGGGGCGTGCGCCACGCGAGTTAAGTGCTTATTTGAGCGCGCTTGCAAGGCAGCCAACAAAGTGGTGAACAAGACAAGCAGCGGTGACTATATCGCGCCGCGCCTGTCTGCTGTTCACGGCTGGTGGATGCAATGCGGCGCACAGTGTTACTGAACAGACGACTGACCGGTTTGAATCATATGTTAAGCAATCGACGTTTCCGCCGGCCCCGCATCGTAGTACGCGCGGTGCGCAAATTGCGCGCAGGCGCGGCCGCCATGGGTTATGGCCGCCGCCGCCACCTGCGTGCCGTTCCCACTCCCGCGGCCGTGCCCGCCGACCAGGACGAGGCCGTGCTGCTGGCCCATACCCAGCCGGCCTCGCCGCCGCCGTCCGAGCCCGTCAAGAGCAAGCGATCGCGCAACGCCTTCATCGTCGCCATGCTGGTGCTGCTGTCGTGCGCCGTGTACTGGACCTTGCAGGAAATCCGCACCTCGACCTTGCAGGCCCAGTTCTTCTCCGGCCTGGTGGGCAAGCTCACCTACCGGGTCGAGCCCGGCCCCAGCGCGGCCATCCGCTTCCCCAAGGACAGCCCGTACGACGAGCGGCTCGGCTACGCCAACATTCCCGACTACCTGGGCAAGCTCAAGACGCGCGACTATACCGTCACGGCCCAGTCGCGCTTCTCGCCCAAGATGGTGGAGCTGACCGACATGGGCGTATTTACCACCTACCGCGAAAAGACCCGCACCGGCCTGGCCATCTACGATTGCCGTTCGCAGCCCCTGTTCGCGGCCAGCTATCCGGAGCGGGTGTACGGCAAGTTCGACGAGGCGCCCGCCGTGCTGGTGCGCAGCCTGCTGTTCATCGAGAACCGTGAACTGCTCGACAGTAAATATCCGAAGCGCAATCCGGCCGTCGAATGGGACCGCCTCAGCAAGGCCGTGCTGGAGAAGACGGCCAGCACCTTCTCGGGCGGCCACCGGCCGGCCGGCGGCAGCACGCTGGCCACCCAGATCGAGAAATACCGCCACTCGCCGGAAGGGCGCACCAGCTCGCTCAAAGACAAACTGCAGCAGATGGTGTCGGCCAGCCTGCGCGCCTACCAGCAGGGCGAGGACACGTCGGCCGTGCGGCGCCAGATCGTGGTCGATTACCTCAACACGGTGCCGCTGTCGGCCAAGACCGGCTATGGCGAAGTGAACGGCATCGGCGACGGCATGTGGGTCTGGTACGGCCGCGATTTCGCCGAGGTGAACCGCCTGCTCGGCGGCAAGCTGGAGCAGCCCGACAGCGCGCTGGCCTACAAGGAAGCGCTGAGCCTGATGATCGCCCAGCGCCGTCCCAGCTACTACCTGGGCGAGGGCGCGGCCGACCTGGAAACGCTGGCCAACGCCCACCTGCGCGTGCTGGCCCAGGAAGGCGTGATCACGCCGGCCGTGCGCGACGCGGCCCTCAGGCAGCGCCTGCATCCATCGACCGGCTCCGGCGTGCAGGCGGCGCCGGCCATGACCTACGTTACCCGCAAGGCGTCCAACGCGGTGCGTACCCACCTGGCCAGCCTGCTGGGCGACAATCGCCTGTACAACCTGGACCGGCTGGACCTGAGCGTGGTCAGCACGCTCGACGCCCAGGCCCAGAAGGCCGTCACCCAGGTGCTGCGCGACCTGCGCGATCCGGACATGGCCAAGGCGGCCGGGCTGACGGGCAAGGGCATGCTGGGCAACGGCGACCCGGCGCACGTGGTCTACAGCTTCACCTTGCTGGAAAAGGGCGAGCAGGCCAACCTGCTGCGGCTGCAGACCGATAACTTCGACCAGCCGCTCGACATCAACGAGGGCGCCAAGCTGGACCTCGGTTCCACGGCCAAGCTGCGCACGCTGGTCACCTACCTCGACATCGTCGACCAGCTGCACACCCGCTACGGCGGCATGGACACGGCGGCCCTGAACAAGGTGGTGGTCGATCCCCAGGACAAGCTGTCGCAGTGGGCCATCGACTACTTCAAGGGCCTGCCGCTGGACAAGGGCGGACGGGAACTGACGCCGATGTTGAACGCGGCCATGGAGCGCAAGTATTCCGGCAATCCCGGCGAAGGCTTCTTCACCGGCGGCGGCCTGCACCACTTCGGCAACTTCTCCAAGGAAGACAACAGCAAGATCCTGACCGTGACGGAAGCGCTGCGCCACTCGACCAACCTGGTGTTCGTGCGCCTGATGCGCGACGTGGCCAAGTTCTACATGTTCCAGTCGCCCGGTTCCTCGGCCTCGCTGCTGCAGGACGCGGACGATCCGCGCCGGGCCCAGTACCTGGCCCGCTTCGCCGACAAGGAAGGGCGCGAGTTCCTGAACCGCTTCTACGTCAAGTACAAGGGCAAGAAGGGCGACGAGCTGGAAAAGACGCTGCTGGCCAACATCCGCGGCACGCCGGTGCGGCTGGCCGTGATCCACCGCACGCTGTATCCGGAAGCGAGCCAGGAGCAGTTCGCCGCCTTCCTGAAGGACAAGCTGCCGTCGCAGAACGAAGTGCCGCCCGAACGCGTGTCCAAGCTCTATGAGCAGTACGGGATCGACAAATGGTCGCTGGCCGACCGCGGCTACCTGGCTTCGGTGCACCCGCTGGAACTGTGGATGGCGGCCTACCTGCGCACCCACGACAGCGCCACCCTGAGCGAGATGACGGCCGCCAGCGAGCAGCAGCGCCAGGAAGTGTACCAGTGGCTGTTCAAGACCCACCACAAGCACGCCCAGGACAAGCGCATCGTCGGCCTGCTGGAAATGGAAGGCTTCATGAAAATTCACGCCCAGTGGAAGAAGATGGGCTATCCGTTCGACTCGCTGGTGCCGTCCTACGCCACCACGCTGGGCGCCTCGGCCGACCGGCCGGCCGCGCTGGCCGAGCTGATGGGCATCATCATCAACGGCGGCGTGCGCAAGCCCAGCCAGCGCATCTCGTCGCTGCACTTCGCGGCCGGTACGCCATACGACACCCAGGTGGCGCCCGGCAAGAGCACGCTGAGCGAACAGGTGCTGGCGCCGGAGGTGGCGCGCGTGGTGGCCGACGCCATCCGCGGCGTGGTGTCCGACGGTACGGCCAAGCGGGCCCGCATGGCCTTCGTCAAGTCGGACGGCACCGTGATTCCCGTCGGCGGCAAGACGGGCACGGGCGACCAGCGCTTCGACATCTTCGCGGCCGGCGGCCGGCTGATCGAGTCGCGCTATGTGAACCGCTCGGCCACCTTCGTGTTCAACATCGGCGAGCGCTTCTTCGGCAGCATGACGGCTTATGTGCGGGGACCGGAGTCGAAGAATTACGACTTCACCAGCGCGCTGCCGGTGCAGCTGCTGACGGTGCTGGCGCCCAGCCTGATGCCGCTGATCGAACCGAATCCCATCAAGCCGGCCACCATCCAGAACGCGGCCGCCGGCACGGCCGCCGCCGCGGCCGCGGCGCCGCTGCCGGCCTGCGGCGGCGGCAGCACCAACGGCGGCTGA
>JAZJZQ010000075.1:0-2898 GCA_040389625.1 Pseudomonadota bacterium
TGGTCCATGCCGATGTAGACGTAGCCGGCCGCCGTCAGGCGCGCGATGCACAGGCCCAGCATTTCGAGCTTGGTTTCGCCGTCGGGCAAGGTGTCCGCGTCGATCAGGCGCTGGGCCTTGAACAGGTGCGGCATGTGGGCGTAGTTGTAGATGGCGATGCGGTCGGGACGGGCCGCGATCACCTTGTCGAGCGTGGGGCCCATGCTGGCCACGGTCTGCTTGGGCAGGCCGTAGATCAGGTCCACGCTGATGGAACGGAAGCCGGCCGCGCGGGCCGCTTCCAGCACGGCGATGGTCTGCTCGTAGGGCTGGATGCGGTTGACGGCTTGCTGCACTTCGGGATCGAAGTCCTGGATGCCCAGGCTGATGCGGTTGAAGCCCTGGCGGCGCAGGGTGTGGATGCGTTGCGGGGTGACGGTGCGGGGGTCCACCTCGACCGAGAATTCACCCTCGGCGTCGGACACGAAATCGAACTGCTGGCGCAGATAGGCCAGCAGGCTGTCCATCTGCTGGTCCGTCAGGTAGGTCGGCGTGCCGCCGCCGAAGTGCAGCTGGTCGACCCGGTTCATGCCGGCAAACAGCCTGGCCTGCATGGCGATTTCGCGCCGCAGGTAGTCCAGGTAGGTCACCGCCTTGCTGTGGTCCTGCGTGATGATCTTGTTGCAGGCGCAGTAGTAGCACAGCGATTCGCAGAACGGGATGTGAATGTACAGCGACAGCCCGCTCGGCGTACCCCGGGCCCGCACCCGCTCCACGGCGGCCTGGTACTGCTCCTGGCCGTAGCCGGAGACGAAACGGTCGGCCGTCGGATAGGACGTGTAGCGCGGTCCCATCTGGTTGAGCTTGCGCACGAGCGCAGCATCGAACTCCACCGACGGCGTGAGCGGGATGACTTTGGGGGTAGACATATTGTAACTCCAGTGTGGGCGCGGCCCGCCTTAGCAAGGCATGGCGGCACCCTTGCGCGAGTAGCACCACCAGGTGATGGCAATGCAGCTCACATAGAAACCGATGAAGCACCACAGGGCCGTGTCGGGACTGCCCGTCATGGCGATCGAGGTGCCATAGCTCTTCGGAATGAAGAAGGCGCCATAGGCCGCCACGGCGGAAGTGAAGCCCAGCACGGCGGCGCCTTCCTTGTTGGCGTCGACGATGGCCTGGTCCTGCACGGCCTTGGGCTTGCCGGCGGCGGCGCGCTGGCGCTCCGTCAGGAAGATCACGGGGATCATGCGGAAGGTCGAGGCATTGCCCACGCCGGTGCCGGCGAACAGCAGCATGAACATCCAGAAGAAGCCCGTGAAGTTGCCGGCCATGCCGTCATGCGGTGCGAAGTGCAGCACACCCACGACGGCCAGGATCATGCCGATGAAGGTCCAGAAGGTGACGCGGGCGCCGCCCAGCTTGTCGGAGATGATGCCGCCCACCACGCGCGCCAGCGCACCGACCAGAGGGCCGAGGAAGGCGTACTGCAGCGGGTTCACGTCGGGGAACTGGGTCTTCATCAGCAGCGGGAAGCCGGCCGAGTAGCCGATGAACGAGCCGAAGGTGCCCGTGTACAGCCAGCACATGAGCCAGTTGTGCTTGCGCTTGAAGATCACGGCTTGTTCCGCGAACGAAGCCTTGGCCGAGGCCAGGTCGTTCATGCCGAACCAGGCCAGCAGGCTGCTGACGGCGATGAACGGCACCCAGATGAAGCCGGCGTTCTGCAGCCACAGGTTGCTGGTCTGGCCCAGCTTGCCGATGGTCTGCGCTTCGCCGCCGATGGAGCCGAAGATGCCCATGGTGATCACCAGCGGCACCACGAACTGCACGGCCGACACGCCCAGGTTACCGAGGCCGGCGTTCATGCCCAGCGCATAGCCCTTCTGCGCCTTGGGGAAGAAGAAGCTGATGTTGGCCATGGACGAGGCGAAGTTGCCGCCGCCGAAGCCGCACAGCAGGGCCAGGATCAGCATGGTCGGGTAGCCGGTGCTGGTGTCCTGCACGGCAAAGCCGATGCCGATGGCCGGGATCAGCAGCGAGGCGGTGGAAATGGTGGTCCACTTGCGCCCGCCGAAGATGGGCACCATGAACGAGTAGAAGATGCGTAGCGTGGCGCCGGACAGGCCGGGCAAGGCCGTCAGCCAGAACAGCTGGTTGGTGCTGTACTTGAAGCCGATGGCGGGCAGCTTGACCACCACCACGCTCCACACCATCCACACGGCGAATGCCAGGGCCAGCGCGGGGATGGAGATCCACAGGTTGCGGTTGGCCGTACTTCGGCCCGTGTTTTGCCAGAAGGCCGGGGTTTCCGGCTCCCAGGTATTGATCATGTACTTGCTCATACTATTCTCCTGATTTCACTTTGATATTGGGGTCGGAAACGGGTTAGGCGGCAGCTGCCTGCGCGCCGCGGCGGGCGCCGCTGGCGGCCGGCGCCGCGGCGCTTGGACGGAACGAGAAGTGCATCCACACCAGCGATACGCAGACCGTGCCGTACAGCAGCATGAAGGCGCTCGAACGTACGCCCGTCAGGTCGACCAGGGCGCCGAACATGATGGGCAGGATGAAGCCGCCCAGGCCGCCGGCCAGGCCCACCACGCCGGACACGGCGCCGATGTTGTCGCTGAATTCGTCGCCGATGAACTTGAAGACGGAAGCCTTGCCGATCGCCATGGCGGTGCCGACGATGAACAGCACGGCCGTGAACATCCAGGGCGACACGCCCAGGTGCAGCACCAGGTCGCCCTTGATGGTCTTGACCACCATGTCGGTCTGCGGGTACGACAGCAGGAAGAAGCACACCCAGCACACCCACATCACGGCCCAGGTGACCTTGTGGGCGCCGTAGCGGTCCGAGATCCAGCCGCCCAGCGCGCGCAGCACGCCGCCCGGCAGCGAGAAGCAGGCCGCCAGCAA
>JAZJZQ010000076.1:0-15184 GCA_040389625.1 Pseudomonadota bacterium
GGCGCTGATGACGGCCGCCACCAGCGGCGACGAGCGCTTCTTCCTCGGCACCGACTCGGCGCCGCACGCGCAGGGCGCCAAGGAAGCGGCCTGCGGCTGCGCCGGCTGCTACACGGCCTTGCACGCGATGGAGCTGTACGCCGAAGCGTTCGAACGCGCCGGCGCGCTCGACAAGCTGGAAGCGTTCGCCAGCTTCCACGGCCCGGCCTTCTACGGCCTGCCACGTAACACCGGCACCATCACCCTCAAGCGCGAAGCATGGGAGCTGCCGGCCACGCTGCCGCTGGCCGACCAGCAGGTGGTGCCGCTCAACGCCGGCGAAACCATCAACTGGAAGATGGTATAAGGCGTGTTCGGCACCATAGACTGGTCGCGGCCCTGGTACGAATCGGTACGGGCGGCGGCGGCCTTGCTGGCGCCCGGCGGCGCCAGCGTCATCGAAAAATTCAACGCGCGGGCAGCCGCGCTCGATTTGTGTAATCATCGTGGCTTGCCCCTGTCGTTCGTGCCGCAAAGCACGCTGCCCGACGGTACCGCCTACGAGGAATTCATCGGCGCCACCGGCTGCGTACCCACGCGCGACAACCTGCACGATTTCTTCAACGCCCTGGTGTGGCTCAGCTTCCCGCGCATCAAGCGGCAGCTGAACGCGCTGCAGGCGGCGCAGATCGCGCGCGACGGGGTAGGCAAGTCGCGCGGACCGGCGCGCGACGCGGCCACGCTGTTCGACGAGAACGCCGCCTTGCTGGTGGTGCGCGACAACGCCGCCGGCCATGCACTGGCCGAGGAGTTGCGCAGCCACCAGTGGCGCGCCGCGTTCCTCGAGCAGCGCGCCGGTTTCGGTCCCGATGCGCAGGTCTGGCTGTTCGGCCACGCGCTGATGGAGAAGCTGGTTGCACCATACAAGGCGATCACCGCGCACACCCGCGTGGTGCTGGCCGGTGACGACTACTTCGCGCTCGATCACGAAGGCCGGCGCGCCTGGCTGGACGGGCGCGTGGCGCAGGAACTGGCGGAGCAGGGCTTGACGACGGCCAGTTTCACGCCGCTGCCGGTACTGGGTGTGCCGGACTGGTGGCCGCAGCAGGACGAGACTTTTTATGCAGATGCCACGGTGTTCCGGCCAAAACGGGGGACGGTGGCCAGATAACGCCGCGTGGCGGCAGAAAGCGCACAACGATCATGAGTCAGGTAATCCGCTGGGGCATACTGGGCACGGGCAAGATCTCCACGGCGTTCGCCGCCGCCTTGCAGGATACGCCGGGCGCCAGACTGGTGGCCGTCGCTTCGCGCAGCGCAGATAGCGCTACCAGCTTCGGCGCCCGCTACGGTGTGGAGCGCTGCCACGCCTCCTACCAGGCGCTGGCCGACGACGACCAGGTGGACGTGGTCTACATCGGCACGCCCCACACCATGCACCACGAGAACGCCATGATGTGCCTGCATGGCGGCAAGGGCGTGCTGGTCGAGAAATCGTTCGCCATGAACCGCAACCAGGCCGAGGACATCATCGCGCTGGCCCGCCGCAAGCGGCTGTTCGTGATGGAGGCCATGTGGACCCGCTTCATGCCGGCCGTGCTCGAGGCCAAGCGCATCGTCGACAGCGGCGAGATCGGCACGCCTACCCACGTCAGCGCGGACTTCGGCTTCACGGCCACGGTCGGCCCGCAGCACCGCCTGTTCAACCCCGAGCTGGGCGGCGGCGCGCTGCTGGACCTGGGCATCTATCCGCTGTCGATGGCATCGTTCTTCCTCGGTGAAGTGGCGGCCGTGCAGGCGCAGGCGCAGATGGCCACCACCGGCGTCGACCTGCAGACCATGTTCACCCTGCGCCACGAAGGGGGCGGCATGTCGTCCTGCAGCTGCAGCCTGCGCGCGCGCACCCCGACCGAACTGACCATCTCCGGCGACAAGGGCTTTGTGCGCCTGCACGACCGCTTCCACAGCACGGAAAAAATCTCCGTCACGCTGGTGGACGGCGCCGCCCGCAGCGAGCGCACGCTGACCATTCCCCGCAGCGGCAACGGCTACACCCACGAGGCGCAGGAAGTGGTGCGCTGCATGCGCGCGGGGCTGATCGAAAGTCCCGTCATGCCGCACGAGGAAACGCTGGCCATCATGGGCGTGCTCGACACGATACGCGGCCAGATCGGCCTGCGCTACGGCGCCGACCTGTGACGCCAAAAATCAGAACGCAATAACAAGGACATACCCGACATGCTTACCGCCTCCCGCGCTCCGTCGCTCAAAACCGTGCTGCTGGCCAGCGGCGTCATCCTCACCCTGGCCATGGGCGTGCGCCACGGCTTCGGCTTCTGGATGCAGCCCATCTCGCAAGCCCATGGCTGGACCCGCGAAACTTACTCGCTGGCGATGGCCTTGCAGAACCTGATGTGGGGCGCCTTCGGTCCCTTCGCCGGCATGGCGGCCGACCGTTTCGGCACCATGCGCGTGGTGCTGGTGGGCGCCGTCAGCTACATGCTGGGGCTGGTGTGGATGGCACTGGCCACCGACGCCACCTTGTTCGTGCTCGGTTCCGGCGTATTGGTCGGGCTGGCGCTGGCGTGCACCGCGTTCGGCGCGGTCAGCGGCATCATCGGCCGCATCGCGCCGGTCGAGAAGCGCTCGTGGGCCTTCGGCATTTCCGGCGCCTGCAGCTCGTTCGGTCAGTTCCTGATGATGCCCGTCGAGCAGCAACTCATCTCGGCGGCCGGCTGGCAGAACGCCTTCTACCTGCTGGCCGGGCTGGTGGTTGTGGCCATGATCCCGATGGCGTTCTTCCTGCGCGAGCCGGAGGTGGTGCACAGCCACGGCCCGCAGCAGAGCATCCGCGAAGCGATGGGCGAGGCGCTCGGCAACCGCTCCTTCCTGTTCCTGGTGGCCGGCTACTTCGTGTGCGGCTTCCAGCTGGTGTTCCTCGGCGTACACCTGCCCGTGTACCTGAAGGACAAGGGCATCGCCGATCCGCAGGTGGCGGTGATGGCGCTGGCGCTGATCGGCCTGTTCAACATCTTCGGTTCCTACTACGCGGGCAAGCTTGGTGGGCGCTTGCCCAAGCGCCTGCTGCTGGCAGGTATCTACTTTTCGCGCGCGGTGTTCATCGGCTTGTTCCTGCTGGCGCCGTTGTCGCCGTGGTCGGTGTATGTGTTTGCGGCCGTGATGGGTGTGACCTGGCTGTCGACCGTGCCGCTCACCAACGGCATCATCGCCGGCATCTTCGGCGTCAAGCACATGTCCATGCTGGCCGGCATGGTGTTCTTCTCGCATCAGGTGGGCAGCTGCCTGGGTGTGTGGCTGGGCGGCTACCTGTTCGCCCGGCTGGGCAGCTACGACGTGGTGTGGGGCATCACCATCGCGCTGGGCCTGATGGCGGCGCTGGTCAACCTGCCCATCAACGAGCGCGCACTGGTGCGGGCCCAGTTGCAGCCGGCATGAAAACCTGGCTGATGCGGCTGGCGCTGGCCGTGGTGCTGGCGCTGGTGTTCGCGGCCTACCTCAAGCCCGGCTTCATGCTGGACCTGGCTACGCGGCTCTACATGTGCTTCTGATCAGACCTTGAGGAATTCCTCGCGCCCGCCCAGCCAGCGCGCCAGGTGGGCTTCCACCGTGGCCGCCTTGTCCGGCGCATGCAGCAGCTCGTGCGCCACGTCGCGCGCCTGGTCCACCAGCCAGCCGTCCGTTTCCAGGTCGGCAAAACGCAGCATGGCCTGGCCGGACTGGCGCGCGCCCAGGAATTCGCCGGGACCCCGTATCTCCAGGTCGCGCCGGGCGATCTCGAAACCGTCCGTCGTCTCGCGCATCGTCATCAGGCGCTGGCGCGCCACGCCGCCCAGCGGGCCCTGATACAGCAGCAGGCAGACGCTGGCCGCCGAACCCCGTCCCACCCGTCCCCGCAACTGGTGCAGCTGCGACAGGCCGAAACGCTCGGCATGCTCGATCACCATCAGCGAGGCGTTGGGCACGTCCACCCCCACCTCGATCACGGTGGTGGCCACCAGCACGTGCATCTGGCCGGCGCTGAAGGCATCCATCACCTCCTGTTTTTCGGCCGGTTTCAGGCGGCCGTGCACCAGGCCCACGTTCAGGTCCGGCAGCGCTTCGGCCAGCAGGGCGTGGGTATCGGTCGCGGTCTGCAGCTGCAGCGCTTCCGACTCTTCGATCAGGGGGCAGACCCAGTACACCTGGCGTCCCTCCAGCGCGGCCGCGTGCACCCGGACGATCACCTCGTCGCGCCGGTTCTGGTCCACGGCGCGGGTGACGATGGGGCTGCGGCCGGGCGGCAGCTCGTCGATCACCGACACTTCCAGGTCGGCGTAGTAGGTCATGGCCAGCGTGCGCGGGATGGGCGTGGCCGACATCATCAGCTGGTGCGGGATGGCGCCCGCGTTGCCCTTGTTGCGCAAGGTCAGGCGCTGGCCCACGCCGAAGCGGTGCTGCTCGTCCACGATCACCAGGCCCAGGTTGGCGAAGTTGACGCCATCCTGGATCAGGGCATGGGTGCCGATCACCAGCTGGGCCTCGCCCGATTCGATCAGGGCGGTGGCGGCCAGCTTGTCCTTTTTCTTCAGGCTGCCCGTCAGCCACGCCACCTTCACGCCCAGCGGCTCCAGCCAGGCCGCGATCTTGCGGAAGTGCTGGTCGGCCAGGATCTCCGTGGGCGCCATCAGGGCCGCCTGGAAGCCGCTGTCGATGGCCTGGGTAGCGGCCAGCGCCGACACCACCGTCTTGCCGCTGCCCACGTCGCCCTGCAGCAGGCGCTGCATGGGGTAGGGATGGCGCAGGTCGGCGCGGATCTCGTTCAGCACGCGCTGCTGGGCGCCCGTCAGCTTGAACGGCAGGGCCGCCTGGAAGCGCTGGGACAGGTCGCCCACCACCTTGAGCGCCGCCGCGCCCTTGGCACGGCGCGCGCGCTGGGCCCGTTTCAGCGACAGCTGCTGGGCCAGCAGCTCGTCGAACTTCATGCGCACCCAGGCCGGGTGGGAGCGGTCGGCCAGCGCGTGCTCGTCCACCTGCTGGGGCGGATAGTGCAGCAGCTTGACGGCCGGCTCGAAATTGGTGAGCTGCATACTGTCGATCAGTTCCGCCGGCAGGGTGTCGGTCCAGTCGACGCGCTTCATGGCGTCGCCGATGGCGCGCCGCAGCACGGGCTGGGACAGGCCCTCGCCGGACGGATAGACTGGGGTGAGGGAAGTGGGCAGGGGCGCGCCCTCGTTGACCACCTTGTAGGCGGGATGCACCATCTCGGCGCCGAAGAAGCCGTGTTTGAGTTCGCCCCGCGCGCGCACGCGCGTGCCCTCGGCCAGCTGCTTGACCTGGCTGCCGTAGAAGTTCATGAAGCGCAGCTGCAGGTCGCCCGTCTCGTCGGCGATATGGACCAGCAGCTGGCGCCGCGGCTTGTAGGCGATTTCATTCTTGACCACCAGCCCCTCGACCTGGGACGATTCGCCGCCATGCAGGCACGCTTCGCGGATCGACACCACCTGGGTTTCGTCCTCGTAGCGCATGGGCAGGTGCAACACCAGGTCCATGTCCGTGTGCAGGCCTAGCTTGGCCAGCCTGGCTTCCGGGCTGACAGTCTTTTTGGCGGTTTTTGGCTTCGAAACAGGCATATTCAGGTGCTTCTGGGAGCACTAGCGTAAAATAGAGGGTTGGCCGTCGCGCAGCAACGCCGGTATTGTAAGGCTTGCGCGGAAAACCCGGGGTCAGATCCAAAACCCGGGGTCAGATCCGGCATTCGGACACGGTCTGATCCGTAGAGGCCAGCAGTGCCGAGCTCGTGTCCGCATGCCGGAACTGACCCCCACTCATAAAAGTTTGCACATGTATTCGCTTTCCGATTTCGATTTTAACTTGCCGCCCGAGCGCATCGCTCAATTCCCGTTGCCTGACCGCAGTGCGTCCCGCCTGCTGCATGTGGACGGCGCGCAGCTGGTGGACCGCCAGTTCGCCGACATCGTCAACCTGTTGCAGCCGGGCGATTTGCTGGTGATGAACGATACCCGCGTGCTCAAGGCCCGCTTCTTCGGCGTCAAGGACAGCGGCGGCAAGGTCGAGGCGCTGGTCGAGCGCGTGCTCGACAACCGCACCGTGCTGGCCCAGGTGCGCGCTTCCAAGTCGCCCGGCCCCGGCGTCAGGATCCGCCTGGCCGATGCCTTCGACGTCACCGTCGGCGAGCGGGCCGGCGAGTTCTACACCCTGCATTTCGAGGCCGACGTGTTCGACCTGATCGAGGCCCACGGCCGCCTGCCGCTGCCGCCTTACATCGAGCACACGGCCGACGCCTTCGACGAGACGCGCTACCAGACCGTGTTCAACAAGGTGCCCGGCGCCGTGGCCGCGCCCACGGCCGGCCTGCACTTCGACGAGCAGCTGCTGGCCCAGTTGAAGGCCAAGGGCGTCAACTTCGCCTACGTCACGCTGCACGTGGGCGCCGGCACCTTCCAGCCGGTGCGCACCGAAGTGCTGTCCGAACACAAGATGCATACCGAGTGGTACACCATGCCCCAGGCCACGGTGGACGCCGTGCGCGCCACCCGCGCCGCCGGGCGCGACGTGGTGGCCGTGGGCACCACCAGCCTGCGCGCGCTGGAATCGGCTTCGCAAGGCGGGACGCTGGAGGCGGGCAGCGCCGATACGGCCCTGTTCATCACGCCCGGCTACCTGTTCAAGACGGTCACCCGTTTGATCACCAATTTCCACCTGCCCAAGTCGACCCTGCTGATGCTGGTGTCGGCCTTCGCCGGTTACGACGAGATCCGCGCGGCTTACGCCCACGCCATCGCCCACGAATACCGCTTCTTCAGCTATGGCGACGCCATGCTGCTGACGACGCAGGCGCGTGCTCCCCAGAATTAAAAGAAAGAACCTATCCATGCTGGAATTTAAACTCATCAAGACCGACAGCAGCGGCCTGACCAAGGCCCGCCGCGGCACCGTCAAACTGAACCACGGTGTGGTGCAGACCCCGATCTTCATGCCAGTCGGCACCTACGGCTCCGTCAAGGCCATGTCGCCGCTGGAACTGAAGGAAATCAATGCCCAGATCATCCTGGGCAATACCTTCCACCTGTGGCTGCGCCCCGGCAACGACGTGATCGCCAAGTTCGGCGGCCTGCACGACTTCATGGGCTGGGACAAGCCCATCCTGACCGACTCGGGCGGCTTCCAGGTGTTCTCGCTGGGCGAGATGCGCAAGATCACGGAAGAGGGCGTGCACTTCAACTCGCCCATCAACGGCGACAAGCTGTTCCTGTCGCCTGAAATTTCGATGCAGATCCAGCGCGTACTCAATTCCGACATCGTGATGCAGTTCGACGAATGCACGCCCTATGAAATCGCGGGCCGGCCCGCCACGCTGGACGAGGCGGCCAAGTCGATGCGCATGTCGCTGCGCTGGGCCCAGCGCTCGCACGACGAGTTCCACCGCGGCGGCAACCCGAACGCCCTGTTCGGCATCGTCCAGGGCGGCATGTTCGAGAACCTGCGCGACGAATCGCTGGCCCAGCTGGAGGAGATCGACTTTCCCGGCCTGGCCATCGGCGGCCTGTCCGTGGGCGAACCGAAGGAAGACATGATGCGCGTGCTGGCCCACGTGGGCCCGCGCCTGCCGGCCAACAAGCCGCACTACCTGATGGGCGTGGGCACGCCGGAAGACCTGGTGGCCGGCGTCTCGAACGGGGTCGACATGTTCGATTGCGTGATGCCGACCCGTAACGCCCGCAACGGCTGGCTGTTCACCCGTTTCGGCGACATCAAGATCAAGAACGCCCGTTACAAGGACGACAAGGCGCCGCTGGATGAAACCTGCGGCTGCTACGCCTGCCGCAATTTCTCGCGCGCCTACCTGCACCACCTGCACCGTTCGCAGGAAATCCTGGGCGCGCGCCTGAACACCATCCACAACCTGCATTACTACCTCGACATCATGCAGCAGATGCGCGATGCCCTGGACGAGGACCGCTTCCACGCGTGGACCCTGCAATTCCATGCGGACCGGGCGCGCGGGATCTGAAACGGGCCGCAGTTTGTTGCAATCTTGTAAAAAGATGCATGCGACCCATATGGCAGGGGGGCTGACGCTTCCCGGCCAGTGCTAGAATACAGCGCTATTTTTTCAAACTTATAAACGGAGTACTCAGTGTTCATTTCCAACGCTTACGCACAATCGGCCGGCGACGTTCTCGGCCTGGGTGGCAACCTCACCAGCTTCCTGCCCCTGATCCTGATGTTCGTGGCCATGTATTTCCTGATGATCCGTCCTCAGCAAAAACGGGCCAAGGAACAGAAGGCCATGATGGACGCGCTGGCCAAGGGTGACGAAGTGATCACGGCCGGCGGCATGCTGGGCAAAGTGGCCAAGGTTACCGACGCCTACGTGACGCTGGAAGTATCGAGCGGCACCGAGATCGTGGTGCAGAAGAACTCGGTCACCGTGCTGCTGCCGAAAGGCACGCTGAAGGCGCTGTAAGACTGGCCCCTGGCCTCGGACGGCGCCGCGCCAGAAGCGCGGCGCCGTCCTGCATCCGACTTGCATCCGACGCCTAACATTGAACGTTGAACACTATGAATCGCTATCCTGTCTGGAAATACATCCTCATTGCCGTCGCCATTCTGCTGGGCGCGCTGTATACGGCGCCTAACTACTTCGGCGAATCGCCGGCGGTGCAAGTCACCAGCGGCAAGTCCACCGTCAAGATGACGAGCGAGATGGCAGCCCAGGTGGCCGCCGTGCTGCAGAAGGAAAACCTGGCGGTGGAAGGCGTGAGCTTTGACGGCACCGGCACCTACGCCTCCGTGCGCGCCCGCTTCGCCGACACCGACACCCAGTTCAAGGCCAAGGCCGTGCTGGAAAAGGACTTGAACGCCGATCCGGCCGATCCGACCTACCTGGTGGCCCTGAACCTGCAGCCCAACACCCCGAAATGGATGCAAAGCCTGCGCGCCCTGCCCATGTATCTGGGCCTGGACCTGCGCGGCGGCGTGCACTTCCTGATGCAGGTGGATGTGAAGGCGGCCCTGACCAAGCGCGTGCAAGGCATCCAGGCCTCGGCCCGCAGCCTGCTGCGCGACAAGGGCGTGCGCCACGCCGGCATCGACCGCGTGGGCGACGTCATCGAGATCAAGTTCCGCGACGAAGACACCCGCGCCAAGGCGCGGGAAGTGCTGTCGTCGTCGATGGCCGACCTGTCCATGGTGGACGGCGGCGCCGGTAGCGAGCTCAAGCTGACTGTCACCCTCAAGCCGGCCGCCCTCAAGCAGACCATCGAAGAAGGCGTCAAGCAGAACATCGCCACCCTGTCCAAGCGCGTCAACGAGCTGGGCGTGGCCGAACCCATCATCCAGCAGCAGGGCCCGGACCGCATCGTGGTCCAGCTGCCCGGCGTGCAGGACGTGGCCCGCGCCAAGGCCGTGATCGGCCGCACGGCCACGCTGGAAGTGCGCATGGTGGACGACACCATCACCCCCGGCACGGAACTGTCGGCCGCCATCCCGTTCAACTCGGAACTGTTCACCGTCGGCAAGGGCGTCCCTGTCGTGCTGAGCAAGGACGTGGTACTGACGGGCGACTACATCTCCAGCGCCACGGCCAGCTTCGACCAGAACCAGCAGCCGGCCGTGGGCATCGACCTGAACGGCGACGGCGGCCGCAAGATGCGCGACGCCACCCGCGAACGCGTGGGCAAGCGCATGGCCATCGTGCTGTTTGAAAAGGGCAAGCCGGAAGTGCTGTCCGTGGCCACCATCCAGAGCGAACTGGGCAGCCGGTTCCAGATCACCGGCATGGGCAATGCGGAAAACTCGGCCGAACTGGCCCTGCTGCTGCGCTCGGGCGCCCTGTACGCGCCCATGGACGTGATCGAAGAACGCACCATCGGTCCCCAGCTGGGCGCCGAAAACATCAGCAAGGGCTTGCATTCGACCATGTACGGCTTTGCCGCCATCGCCGTGTTCATGATGGCCTACTACATGATGTTCGGCTTCTTCAGCGTGTTGGCCCTGGCCTGTAACCTGCTGCTGCTGATCGCCCTGCTGTCGCTGATGCAGGCCACGCTGACCTTGCCCGGCATTGCCGCGATCGCGCTGGCGCTCGGTATGGCAATTGACGCCAACGTGCTGATCAACGAACGCATCCGCGAGGAACTGCGCGGCGGCGCCTCGCCGCAGCAAGCCATCTCGGTCGGCTTCGACCGCGCCTGGGCCACCATCCTGGACTCCAACGTGACCACGCTGATCGTCGGCCTGGCGCTGTGGGTGTTCGGTTCCGGCGCCATCCGCGGCTTCGCCGTGGTGCACTGCCTGGGCATTCTGACGTCCATGTTCTCGGCCGTGTTCATGTCGCGCGGCGTGGTCAACCTCTGGTATGGCCGCAAGAAGAAACTGCAATCGATCGCCATCGGCACCGTGTGGGTGCCCGGCCTGTCGAAATAAGTTCACCGTCCCGCCGCGGCGGGACGGGCTCCAACCTCAGAGGATTTCATGGAATTTTTCCGCATTAAAAAAGACATACCGTTCATGCGCCACGCGCTGGTGTTCAATGCCATCTCGGCCTTGACCTTCGTCGCCGCCGTGTTCTTCCTGTTCCACAAGGGCCTGCACTTCTCCGTCGAGTTCACGGGCGGTACCGTGATGGAGCTCAAGTACGCCAAGCCGGCCAACCTGGAAAGCATCCGCCACACGCTGGAAAAGGTCGGCTATGAGCAGCCGGAAGTGACCAGCTTCGGCACCGCGCACGACGTCATGCTGCGCCTGCCCGTGATCAAGACCGTGACCGGCAACGCCGCCTCGCAGCTGGTGTTCGACGGCCTGTGCAAGACCGAGCAGGGCACGCTCAAGCGGATCGACGGCGTCAGCGCCAAGGGCGAGCAAGTGACCAAGACGGCTTGCGTGGACGGCGCCGGCACGGAACTGGTGTCGCTGCAGAAGGTGGAATTCGTCGGCCCGCAGGTGGGCGACGAGCTGGCCCAGAACGGCATGAATGCGCTGGCCATGGTGATCATCGGCGTGATGATCTACCTGGCCGTGCGCTTCGAGTGGAAGTTCGCGGTGGCGGCCATCATCGCCAACCTGCACGACGTGGTCATCATCCTGGGCTTCTTCGCCTTCTTCCAGTGGGAATTCTCGCTGACGGTGCTGGCGGCCGTGCTGGCCGTGCTCGGTTACTCGGTCAACGAATCGGTCGTGATCTTCGACCGTATCCGCGAGAACTTCCGCAAGCAGCGCAAGATGTCGGTGCATGAAGTGATCGACAATGCGATCACCTCGACCATCTCGCGCACCATCATCACCCACGGCTGCACCCAGATGATGGTGCTGTCGATGCTGTTCCTGGGCGGTCCCACGCTGCACTACTTCGCCGTGGCGCTGACCATCGGTATCTGCTTCGGTATCTACTCGTCGGTGTTCGTGGCGGCGGCCGTGGCCATGTGGCTGGGCGTCAAGCGTGAAGACCTGATCAAGCCGATCAAGGAAAAGGACGAGACGGACGGCGCCGTCGTCTAAGCGCCCCCGGTCCTAAAAAATGGGGACGTACCCCGATTTGATCTTTATCAAATCGGGGTACGTCCCCATTTTCTTTGCCGGTGTCAGGGCTGGGCGCGGTGGACGCTGCCTTTCATGGCCGTGGGGCAGGCGGTCGAGCGGATGCGGAAATAGCTGCGGCCATCGTCGAGCGAACGCAGCACGATCTTTTCCTGCGTCAGGCTGACGATCTTGTCCTTGAGGATGGCGCCGTCCGACAGGAAGGAGGTGAGGATGCCGTCGCGGATGTTCCAGCGTACGGTGATGCGCTCGACCAGCTTGCGGCAGGCCATGTCCTTGTACTCGTAATAGGTGTAGGTGCCGTTGGCCAGGAAGGTCTCGCGCGAGGGGATGCGCTCGTAGTCGGGACTGTCCGGCGGATTGATCCAGGTGCCGACCAGCAGCGCGCTCAGGGCCGCGTCGTCCGATTCGTTGTCGGCCGCGGGACAGGCCGGCGGCAGCAGCAGCACCGCGGTCAGCATCAGCGTCGCGGCAGTTTTTTCTAGCATGCGATGTCCTTGCGCCTGCCGGGCGGGGTGGGGGCCGGGCGGCGCAGAGTGTTGGTAAATGGAAATATCAATGGGCAATAGGATAATCCAGGATGCGTGCTGACAGCCACAAATTTGTCATAATGCCGTACCGGCCGCATGGTCAAACTGTTGCGTGGATGGGAAAACGATGAGCCGTACGGGCCGATTATTCTTGCTGATGGATGCCATGCGCGGTTACCGCCGTCCCGTCACGGCGGCCAGGCTGGCCGAGCAGCTGGGCGTGTCCGAGCGCACCATCTACCGCGACATCCAGACCCTGGCCAGCCTGGGTGCCCCGCTTGAGGGCGAGGCCGGCGTGGGCTATATGCTGCGGGCCGGCTTCTTCCTGCCGCCGCTGATGTTCGGCGCCGACGAGCTGGAGGCGCTGGTGCTGGGCGCGCGCTGGGTGCGCCGCCAGGGCGACGAGGCGCTGGCCCAGGCCGCCACCAATGCCTTGGCCAAGATCGCCGCCGCCACGCCCAAGGACTTGCGCGACGACATGGCCGAAACCAGCCTGTGGGTGCCGCTGGGCGTGAGCCAGCCCGACGCCAGCGATGCCTTCGTGCGTCCCGTGCGCGAAGCGATCCGTTACCAGCACCGGCTGCGCATCCACTACCGCGACGAGCACGGCGCCGAGTCGGAACGCTATGTGTGGCCGTTCGCGCTGGCCTTCCTGGAGGGCAAGCGCCTGCTGGCGGCGTGGTGCGAGCTGCGCATGGCCTTCCGCCACTTCCGCATCGACCGCATCGCGGCGGCCGAGTCGACGGGCCAGCGCTATCCGGCCCGGCGCCACGACCTGCTCAAGACGTGGCGCGGCGAACAGGGCTTGCGCGAAGACTCCTGACAGAAACTGTCAGCGGCCGGGCCTAGCATGAAGTCCTCAACCCACCCTATGGAGACTGATCATGCGCCTGTACTACCATCCCGTTTCTGCCAATGCCCGCCGCGTCACCCTGGCCGCCCAGCACATGGGCGCGCCGCTGGAACTGACGGAAGTGAACCTGCTGGACGAGGCCGACCGCCGCCGCCTGCTGGCCATCAACCCCAACAACAAGGTGCCGGTGCTGCAGGACGGCGACTTCGTGCTGTGGGAATCGTGCGCCATCATGCAGTACCTGGCCGACCGGACCCCGGGCCACACCCTGTATCCGCAGGACGTGCGCCAGCGGGCCGATATCAACCGCTGGATGTTCTGGGGCGGCGAGCACTTCGCCCCGGCCCTGGCCACCTTCGCCTTCGAGCACATCTGGAAAGGCGTGACGGGCCAGGGCGGCCCCAATCCGGCGGAACTGGAGCGCGCCGGCAAGCTGGTGGCCCGCTTCGCGGCCGTGGCCGACGCCCAGCTGGCCGGCCGCCAGTGGCTGCTGGGCGACAGCCTGACCCTGGCCGATTTCGTCGTGGCCACGCCCCTGATGTACATCGAGCAAGCCCACCTGCCCGTCAAGGACTACGCCCACCTGATGGCGTGGTTCGGCCGCATCCAGCAGCTCGAGGCATGGAAGCGCACGGAGCCGGTCTGGTAAATCGGTCTCCTTATGTGCGCTGCCGCACGGAAAGGGGGGAGGGCCGGGCGTATGCTGCCTTCATCTCTTTCGGGAGATCCCTAGTTTTGGACTTTGCCCGCCTCCCCGGCGGGCTTTTTTTCGCCCCGCTGACCCAAAAAAGGGGTACGTCCCCATTTTTTTTATCCGGCTTCCGCAGGTGCTCTGCTGCATAATTTGTGTGCAAAAAAAATTCAACAGGGCCATTGCGGTGGCATAGAATGGTTTGCATTCGTCTGGCTGTGTGATCAGGAGGAGCCGTTCCGTGAACCATTCCGCGCATGAGATACCCGACAGCTTCCTGCGCAAGTGGCAGGATACGACCAATGTCATGGCCAATATCTTCGAAGTGCCTGCCGGCCTCATCATGCGGGTGCTGCCGGAGCAGATCGAAGTGCTGGTCTCCAGCCACACGGACGGCAATCCCTACGAGGCCGATGAAAAAGCCCACCTCGACACGGGCTTGTACTGCGAGACGGTGATGGCCACCCGTAACGTGCTCAGCGTGCCCAACGCCCTGCAGGACCCAAAGTGGCAGCACAATCCCGACGTGGCCCTGAACATGATTTCCTACCTGGGCGTGCCGCTGCTGTGGACGGACGAGGAAGTGTTCGGCACCATCTGTGTGCTCGACAGCAAAACCCGCCACTACCGCGCCCGCTATGTGGACTTGCTGTGGGAAATCAAGAAAAGCATCGAGGCCGATTTCAAGGTGATCCAGCAGCAAACCCGCCTCATCGCCAGCAACCTCGAATTGCACGACGCCGTCGAACGCCAGCGTACGGACGCGCTGGCGCTGCAGCGCAGCAACGTCGAACTGCAGGCGGCGCTGCAGACGCTGCAAACCATGCAGGCCGACTTGCTGCGCTCGGAAAAGATGGCCGCGCTTGGTTCGCTGGTGGTGGGCATCGCCCATGAGCTCAATACGCCGATCGGCAATTGCCTGATGGCGGCCAGCACCATGCAGGCCCAGGGCGCGGAATTTGCCGACGAACTGGCCCGTGGCCTGACCCGGACCCGGGCCGCATCCTTTGCCCAGACCGTCAACCAGGGGGCCGATATCGTGATGCGGGGCCTGGGCCATGCGGCCGAGCTGGTGGGCCGCTTCAAGCAGCTGGCCGTGGATCAGTCCGGCCTGGAGCGGCGCCGTTTCCTGCTGGTCGATGCCATGCTGGACCTGCGCACGTCGCTGCGCACGGTGCTGGGCCAGGCCAGCGTGGTCACCGCCATCCCGTCCGAGCTGGCGCTCGAAAGCTACCCGGTCCAGCTGCAGCAAGTGCTGGCCAGCCTGATCACCAACGCCGTGCTGCATGGTTTCGCGGGCCGGCCCCACGGTACGGTGACGGTGACGGCCGAGGCGCTGCCGGACGGCCTGGTACGCCTGGCCGTGCGCGACGATGGCGTGGGCATCGCGCACGAACACCTGGGACGGGTATTCGATCCCTTCTTCACCACCCGGCTTGGCCATGGCGGCAGCGGCCTGGGGCTGCATATCACGTACAACCTGGTCCATACGGTGCTGGGCGGGACCATAGAGGTCAGCAGCGATCCGGGGCAGGGCGCCTGCTTCACGCTGCTGCTGCCGCAGGTGGCGCC
>JAZJZQ010000077.1:0-21984 GCA_040389625.1 Pseudomonadota bacterium
TTCGCCGACGCCCAGCAGAAGCAGGAAAACCAGGTCAAGGCGATCCGCTCCTTCATCGCGCAGAAGGTCGACGTGATCGCCTTCTCGCCCGTGGTGGAATCGGGCTGGGACACGGTGCTGCGCGAAGCCAAGGCCGCCAAGATCCCCGTCATCCTGACCGACCGCGCCGTCAGCGTGACGGACGACAGCCTGTACGTCACCTTCATCGGTTCGGACTTCGTGGAAGAGGGCCGCCGCGCCGGCAAATGGCTGCTGGAGCACACCAAGAACGCCGCGGCCGACGGCACCGTCAACATCGTCGAACTGCAAGGCACGGTGGGCTCGGCGCCGGCTATCGACCGCAAGAAGGGTTTCGAGGAAGTCATCGCCGCCAATCCCAAGCTCAAGGTGATCCGCTCCCAGACCGGCGATTTCACGCGCGCCAAGGGCAAGGAAGTGATGGAGGCGTTCCTCAAGGCGGAGGGCAAGAAGATCAACGTGCTGTATGCGCACAACGATGACATGGCCATCGGCGCCATCCAGGCCATCGAGGAGGCAGGTTTGAAGCCGGGCGTGGACATTACCATCGTCTCGATCGACGGCGTCAAGGGCGCGTTCGAGGCGATGATCGCCGGTAAGCTCAACGTCACCGTGGAATGCAGCCCGCTGCTGGGCCCACAGCTGATGCAGATCGCGGCCGACGTGGTGGCCCACAAGCCGGTGCCGAAACGCATCACCACGCAGGAGGGCGTGTTCCCGGCTGAAATCGCGGCCCGGGAATTCCCGAACCGTAAGTACTGAGACGCTTCCGTTTCCCCTGCGCGCGGGCGGGTGGCCAGCAGGCTGTCCGTGCCGCGCGCTCCTCGAAGGTCCCATCATGAGCTTATCCGCATACGCCGGCGGCGCCGCATCGGGTGCGCCGGACCGCGCGCCGGTGCTGGAGCTGCGCGGCATCTGCCAGTCCTTCCCCGGCGTCAAAGCCCTCAACAACGTCGCGCTGCGCCTGTATCCGGGCGAAGTGCATACGCTGATGGGGCAGAACGGCGCCGGCAAATCGACCCTGATCAAAGTGCTGACCGGGGTCTACACGCCCGACCAGGGCGAGATCCTGCTGGACGGGAAGCCGATACGTCCGGCTTCCACGCTGGACGCCCAGCACCTGGGCATCAGCACCGTGTACCAGGAAGTGAACCTGTGTCCCAACCTGTCCGTGGCCGAGAACATCTTCATCGGCCGCTATCCGCGCAAGTGGGGCGGGGTGGACTGGCGCACCATGCGCCGGCAGGCCGCCGCGCTGCTCAAGCAGTTGCAGATCGAGGTGGACGTGACGGCGCTGCTGGCCCGTTATCCGCTGGCGATCCAGCAGATGGTGGCGATCTCGCGCGCCATCAGCGTGTCGGCGCGCGTGCTGATTCTGGACGAACCCACGTCCAGCCTGGACGAATGTGAAGTGGACCTGCTGTTCAGCGTGTTGCGCAGGCTGCGCGAGCAAGGCATGGCGATCCTGTTCGTCACCCACTTCCTGGACCAGACCTATGCCATCTCGGACCGCATCACCGTCATGCGCAACGGCGAGCGCGAGGGCGAGTATGCATGCGCCGACCTGTCGCGCCTAGCGCTGGTGAACAAGATGATAGGGGCGCCGGCCGATGCCGCCGCCTTTGATGGCGCCGCCCCAGGCGCCAGCGTGGCCAAGCCCACCGGCACGCCGTTCCTGCGCGCGCAGGGACTGGGCCGCAAGGGCGCGCTGGCGCCGCTCGACATCGAGCTGCACCGGGGCGAGTTACTGGGCCTGTGCGGCTTGCTGGGCTCGGGCCGCACCGAGGCGGCGCGCCTGCTGTTCGGCGCCGACCGGGCCGACAGCGGCACCATCGCCGTCGACGGCAAGGCGTGCAGCTTCCATACGCCGCGCGACGCCATCGCGGCCGGCGTGGGCTTCTGCTCGGAGGACCGCAAGCATGAAGGCGCGATCCTCGAGCTGAGCGTGCGCGAGAACATCATCCTGGCGCTGCAGGCGCGCAGCGGGCTGCTGCGCGCCATTCCGCTGCAACGCCAGCAGGTGCTGGCCGAGGAGTACGTGCAGGCGCTGGGCGTGAAGACGGCCAGCATCGACACGCCGATCGGCATGCTCTCCGGCGGCAACCAGCAAAAGGTGCTGCTGGCGCGCTGGCTGGCGACGGCGCCCGCGATGCTGATCCTGGACGAACCGACCCGCGGCATCGACGTGCGCGCCAAGCAGGAAATCATGGACTACGTGGCCGCACTGTGCCGCAAGGGCGTGGCGGTGCTGTTCATTTCCTCCGAACTGCCGGAAGTATTGCGCTGCAGCGACCGCATGGTCGTCATGCGCGACCGCAAGGCGTGCGGCGAATACCAGCGCGGCGCGCTGGACGAAACCTCAGTGCTGCAAGTGATTGCGGCGGGAGACCATTGTGCATGACACCCTGAATCCTCCGGTGGCCGAGGCGCGCCCGCGGCCGTCCACGGCCAAGCGCGCGGCGGCGCCGGCGCTGCAACCGCTGCTGGCCATGTTGGCCAGCCATCCGCTGCTGCGTCCCGCCGCGGCGCTGGCGCTGCTGCTGTTGCTCGACCTGCTGCTGGTGCCGGATTTTTTCCGGCTGACGATACGCGACGGCCACCTGTACGGCAGCGTGATCGACATCGTCAACCGCGCCGCGCCGCTGATGCTGGCGGCGCTGGGCATGACGCTGGTGATCGCCACGCGCGGCATCGACATCTCCGTCGGCGCCGTGGTGGCCATCTCCGGCACGGTGGCCGCCATGCTGATCGGCGGCACCATGGTGATGGACCATGGCGTGCCCAGTTACGTGAGCAATATGCCCATGGCCTGGGCGCTGTGCATCGCCATGGGCGTGGCGCTGCTGTGCGGCGCCTGGAACGGCGTGCTGGTGGCCGGCCTGGGGCTGCAGCCCATCGTGGCCACGCTGATCCTGATGGTGGCGGGGCGGGGCCTGGCCCAGCTGCTGACGGACGGGCAGATCGTCACCGTCTACTACCAGCCGTACTTCTACATCGGCAGTGGCTATCTGTTCGGCCTGCCGTTCGCGCTGTTCCTGGTGGCGGCCGTGTTCCTCGTCACCGCCCTGTTGATGCGCAAGACGGCGTTGGGCCTGTTCATCCAGGCGGTCGGCATCAATCCGGTGGCGGCGCGGCTGGCCGGGGTGCGGACGGCCACGCTGATCTTCTTCGTCTACGTGTTCTGCAGCGCCTGCGCCGGCCTGGCCGGGCTGATGATCAGCTCCAACATCAAGAGCGCGGACGCCAACAACGCCGGCATGCTGCTCGAGCTGGACGCCATCCTGGCCGTCACGCTGGGCGGCACCTCGCTGGGCGGCGGCAAATTCAGCCTGCTGGGCGGCGTGATCGGCGCCCTCATCATCCAGACCCTGACCTACACCATCTACTCGCTGGGCCTGCCGCCGGAAGTGAACATGGTGCTCAAGTCGGTGGTGGTGTTCCTGGTGTGCCTGTCGCAATCGCCTGAATTCAAACAGCTGTGGCGGCGGCGCTTCCCGCGCCGCGCCGATGGAGCCGCATCATGACGACCCTGTCCCTACCTTTGCGGGGGCGTGCCTTGCTGGCCTCGCCCTATTTCACTTCCCTGGTCACGGTGCTGCTGTTGCTGGTGTTGCTGGGCGCGGGCGGGGCGGCCTATCCGGGGCTGCTGTCGCTGCAGGTGATGCTGAACCTGCTGATCGATAACGCCTTCCTGCTGGTGATCGCGGTCGGCATGACCTTCGTGATCCTGTCCGGCGGGATCGACCTGTCGGTGGGCTCGGTGCTGGCGCTGAGCACCATGGTGGCCGCCACGCTGCTCAACAAGTGGCATCTGCACCCGCTGCTGGTGATCGCACTGGTGCTGGCGCTGGGCGCGTGTTTCGGCGCTTCCATGGGCGCGCTGATCCACTACTTCAAGCTGCAGCCGTTCATCGTCACGCTGGCCGGCATGTTCCTGGCGCGGGGCCTGTGCTACCTGATCAGCATTAATTCGATCACCATCGAGGATCCGCTGTTCGTGCTGATGTCGCGCACCCAGCTCGGTTTTCTCGGCGGCTTCGTGTCGCCGGGCGTGGTGGTGGCCATGGTGGTGCTGGCGCTGGCCATCTACCTGGCGCACTTTACGCCGTTCGGCCGCACCGTGTATGCGATCGGGGGCAACGAGCAGTCGGCGCTGATGATGGGCTTGCCCGTGGCGCGCACCAAGGTGCTGATCTACGCCTGCAGCGGCGGCTGCGCGGCGCTGGCCGGGGTGCTGTTCTCGTTCTACATGCTGTCCGGCTACGGCCTGCATGCGCAGGGCACGGAGCTCGATGCGATTGCGGCCGTCGTGATCGGCGGCGCCTTGCTCACGGGCGGCTACGGCTACGTGGCGGGCGCGCTGTCCGGGGTGCTGGTGCTGGGCACGATCCAGACCCTGATCGCCTTCGACGGCACTCTCAGCTCGTGGTGGACCCGGATCGTGATCGGCGCCTTGCTGTTCGTGTTTTGCGTGGTGCAGCGGCTGTTGGCCATCAGCGCGGCGGGCCGGGCGCGCCAGGGACACGCCGGATGAATCGGGCGGCCGCGCACGTCCGGCCGGCAGCACGTGCCGGTGCTGGCGTGCGGCGTGGCGCCGCCCGCTGGACGGCTCAGTCCTTGCGCAATACGACGTGCGTTGCCGCTGTGGTCGGCACGTGCTCGGTGCAGCGGAATCCCAGCGCCGGCAGGTCCAGTCCCGCGAACAATGACTCGCCGGACCCCAGCAGCACAGGGGAGATGGCCAGATGCATCTCGTCGACCAGGCCGGCCTGCAGATATTCGCGTATCGTCGCCACGCCACCGCCCAGGCGCACATCCTTGCCGTTGGCGGCCCGCTGCGCTTGCGCGTAGGCGGACGCGATGCCGTCCGTGACAAAATAGAAGGTCGTGCCACCCTTCATCGCCAGCGGTGCGCGGGGATGATGGGTCAGCACGAATACGGACACGTGGTATGGCGGTTCCTCTCCCCACCAGCCTTGCCAGCTGTCGTCCGGCCATGGTCCACGGACCGGGCCGAACATATTGCGGCCCAGGATCCAGGCCCCTATGTTGGCGAAGCCGCGGGCGGCAAAATCTTCGTCCGGACCGTCCGCTCCCTGGTCTGGGTGCCCCAGCATGCGCTGGAAAGTGCGGGTGCCCTTGAACCACTGGTGCAGCTCGCCCCCGCGCTGCCCCATGGGATTCGGCAGACTCTGGTTCGGACCGGCGCCGTAGCCGTCGAGCGATACGGTAAAGCTTTGTACTTTGAGTTCTGACATGGCATCTCCTTGACGATGGACGACCATGGGGTCGGAATCGGAAACGATACCAGTGTACGTCAAGGTTTGCCGGTTCGTTGCGGGTTGCCGTGCAAGCCGATTGGTTCAGTGCCTGCCCGCTGCCATGGACAAGCCTGCGCCTGTCTCGGCCACGCAACGGCCCATGGCGCCCCGCCCGTGGCCACTGCCTGGCGAAAACTTGGCGTTTGACAACCCCCACTGCCTTGCGGATACTCTGAGGATACGATGAGATTTGCGAGGCAAGCGATGGGACGATGGCGGCTGCTGATGGCATGGATGCTGGTCGCCGCGTGCGCCGCCTGCCGCGCCGACAACGGCGTGGAAGCGGGCGTGGTCCGGATCGGCATGGCCAATGCCCTCAGCGGTCCGGCGGCCGGCCTGGGCCTGCAGCTGCGCGCCGGCGCCCATGCCTACCTGGACAAGGTCAACGCGGCCGGCGGCGTGTATGGCCGGCGCATCACCCTGGTCAGCATGGACGACGGCTACGATCCCCAGCAGACCGTGGCCGCCACCCGCACCTTGCTCGAGCTGCACAAGGTATTCGCCCTGTTCGGCTATGTGGGCACGCCCACGTCGGCCGCCGCCGTGCCGCTGGCCGCGCAGCGCGGCGTGCCTTATCTGTTCCCGTTTTCGGGCGCGGAATTCCTGCGCCATCCCGTGCAGCCGGTGGTGTTCAACCTGCGCGCATCCTATTACGACGAGGCGGAGGCGCTGGTGGCCCATGCGCTGGCCGAACATGGCGGCAACCGCATCGCGCTGTTCCTGCAGGACGATGAATTCGGCGAGGCCGGCAAGGCCGGCGTGCTGCGCGCGCTGCAAAAGCGCAACCTGAAGCTGGCGCAGGAAGTACGCTTCCAGCGCAATACGATAGACATCAACACCGGCCTGGACGCGCTGCTGCGCCAGCCGCCGGACGCGGTGATCTTCATCGGCACCTACCGTCCCTTGGCCATGCTGCTGCGGCGCGCCAGGTGGGCCGGCCTGAAGTCGCATTTCCTGGCCGTGTCGTTCACCGGCACGAGCGAATTGATCAAGCATGCCGGGGTGGACGGCGAGGGCGTGGTGCTGAGCCAGGTGATGCCGTCGCCGGCCGACGCGAGCGATCCGCTGGTGCGCCAGTACCAGGCCGACGTGCTGCCGGCCGCCCGCAACTACGGTTCGCTGGAAGGCTATGCGGACGCCGTGCTGCTGGTCGAGGCGCTGCGCCGCTGCGGCAACGAGCCGACCCGGGAGCGCCTGCTGAAGGCGCTCGAGCAGTTGAAGATGACGCTGGGCGAGAACCCGGTCGCTTTCAGCCCGCAAGACCACCAGGGCTGGAGCCGGGTCTACCTGACCCAGATCAGGGATGGCATGGCAGTGCCGCTGCGCCCGCGCTAGCGCGGGGCTGGCGCCGCCTGGCGGTTCCGATGCCGCCGGCTGGCGGGGCCGATGCCGCCGGCTCGCACTGCGGCCTGCCGCCGCGGCCCGGGACCGGGGACCGGGGACCGGCAGCGGGGACAGGAACGGCGCTCAGTGGCGCGCCGGCCCCGCCGTATGCAGCTGCTTGTGCAGCTTGCGCAGGAACAGCCAGACCCCGGCCATCACCAGCGGCACCATCAGGCCAGTCAGCATGTCCGGATTGACGGGCAGGTTGGCGGCCTTGAGCGCCTTGCCGGCGTAGCCCACCAGTCCCAGCGAATAGTAGGAGATGGCCACCACGGACAAGCCTTCCACCGCCTGCTGCAGGCGCAGCTGCTGGGCCGAGCGGGTGTCGAGCGACTGCAGGATCTTGCGGTTCTGGCGTTCCTGTTCGATGCCGACCCGGGTGCGCAGCAGGTCGTTGCTGCGGGCGATACGCGTGGCCAGCGCTTCCTGGCGCCGCGCCACCGAGGTGCAGGTGTGCATGGCCGGCGCCAGCCGCCGTCCCATGAATTCCTCCAGCGTGGGCATGCCTTCGATGCGCACTTCGCGCAGCTCCTGGATGCGGGCCTGCACCAGGCTGAAATAGGCTTGCGCGGCGGCGAAGCGGTAGCTGTTGTTGACCGACAGTTCTTCCACCCGCGCCGCCAGACTGGTAATGCGGTGCAGCAGCTGCTGTTCTTCCTTGCTGTCGCGCGCCACGGCCGTGGTCGACACGTCGTGGTCGCTCTGCACCAGGGTGGCCGTCAGGCCCGCCAGCTCATTCTCCACCGCGTTCAGCGCCGGCTGGGTGGCCTCGGCCTGGGGCAGGGCCAGCAGGGCCATCATGCGGTAGGTTTCGATTTCCAGCAGCCGGCCCACCAGGCGCCCGGCCTGCGATTCGCGCAGCGCCAGGTCGCGCACGACAAAGCGCGAGAAGCCGTCCGGCTGGATCAGGAAGTCGGTCCAGATTTCGCCGCCGTGGCCCACGCTGCTGCCCACCAGGTTGCCCTGGAACAGTTCGCGCATGGCCGTCACGTCGGCCGGCTGGGTCGCTTCGCTGTTACTGAGCACCACATGGGCGGCCACGATGATCTTGCCGTGCAGGCTGGCCAGCCACTCCT
The DNA here is from genome assembly GCA_040389625.1 of Pseudomonadota bacterium. Classification (GTDB taxonomy): domain Bacteria; phylum Pseudomonadota; class Gammaproteobacteria; order Burkholderiales; family Burkholderiaceae_D; genus Rugamonas. The sequence continues at coordinate 7,799 of JAZJZQ010000077.1, forward strand.
GGGGCACATGGCGCAGCGGCGGGTTGCGGAAGGCGTGGCGCCAGTCCGTCGGGCCCTGGCCCTGTTCGACGAAGGTGTAGGTGGCGAACTCGGTGTGGCACTCCCACTTGAGGCGGAAGCGGCCGAAGTCGTGGTAGAAGTAGCGCGCCTGCGGGTGCGGCACTGCCACCCCGTAGTGCTGGCACAGCTCCTGCAGGATGGCATGCTGGGTCGCGCGGTGGTTGGCGCTGGCCGTGCCATCGCGCGGGGCGTACAGGGCGAAATGGGTCAGGATTTCCGGCGCCTCCAGCTTGAGGAAGGGGCGCGAGTGCATTTCGGCCGCGAGCGGCACGCGCATTGCATGGTTCAGTTTGGCGAAATCGGCATAGTCGCGGTAAGCGTCGGACATGGGCGCCCCAAGGGGAAAGTCGGTTGGAAGGTTGCAAAGCAGAAGGTTGCGAAACAGTATATCGGTCTGCCCAGAGGGGCACAACCGCGCAATGCCGATACTGTCTATACAACGGCGGGCAGCTCAGCGGGGGATGGTGACGGTCAGCTGTTGCGAGGCGTCCCAGGTGCCGGCGGCCGTATCGAGCCGGAACACGGTGAACGGCACCTGGCCTACGATGTCGCCATGGCTGTCCCAGTCCACGTCGGCGTAGGCGCCGCTGTAGTTGACGTCCTGGCCCTGGCGCACCAGGGCCAGGGCGGGGCCGATGGCTTCCGGGCGTACCGTCTGGCCGGGGCCGTTCATCACGTCGCGCAGGGCGGCGCGCACCATGGCGCCGGTGGGGCTGGCGCTGTGGTTGACCAGGCCGGCCCGCTCGATGGCCAGCGCCATCACCATCACGATGTCGTAGATGGGGGCGGTGAAGTCCTGCGGCTCGGCGCCGTACTGGGCCAGGTAGCGGCTGCGGAAACTCTGGTAGGACGGATTGCCGTAGGCGCCGATGGTGGCGGCCGCGCCGATGGCGCCACCCACGATCTTGGCCGGGTCGGCCAGGTTGTCGAGGAAGGTCTGGTTGCCGGCCGCCGTGCCGGGCAGCAGCCACAGGGCCGGGTTCTGGTAGGGCAGCGCTTCGTTGAGCACATTGGCGGAAATGTCGGCCGCCAGGATGCCGTTCAGGACCACGTCCGGCTGGGCGTCGTATACCTGCTTGAGGTAGCTGTCGAAGCCGTTCTTCTGGCCGAACGGGATGGACACCGTGCGCACCACCTGGCCGCCCAGGGCCTGGAAGGCGGGCGTGAACAGGCTGGCCAGGCCGGCGCCGAAGGCGTCGCCCGCGTTCACCAGCACCACGGCACGGCGCTTGCCGGCGTCGTAGGCCAGCCGGGCCAGCACGGGCGTGGCGTCCACGTCGGACACGCCGATGCGGAAGATCAGGTCGTCGTCGGCGATGGTGGTCAGGGTGGGCGAGGAGCTCGATTCGGTCAGGATGGGCACGCCCTTGAGCTTGGCCTGCGGCAGCAGGTTGAGCACGCGGGTCGAAGTGGAGACGTTGAGGATGGTCACGCCTGCGTCGAGCAGCTGCAGGCCCATGTCCTGCGCTTCCGCGTTGTCGCGCGCCACCAGGGCGATGGCGTTCAGGCGCTTGCCCAGCACGCCGCCGGCGTCGTTGATCTGTTTGGCCGCCAGCAGGAAGGCGTCGCGGGTCGAGGTGCGCCAGCCGACGGAGCCGATGTTGATGGCGGCCGGATCGACCATGCCCAGGATGGGCTTGGCCGGCAGGGCCGTGGTGGCGTCGCCCGTGCCACCGCCGCCGCAGGCGGCCAGGCCCAGCATGGCCAGCAGCGACAGGCAGGCGTGGCGGCGGGCTGGCGAGGCGGCGGCCGGCTGGGTGGACGGCCCGGCGGATGGCCCGGCGGACGGCAAGGCGGTGGCGGCATCGGCAGCGGCGCCGGGGCTAGTAACGGTATTCATATTGCACTCCGAAGCGCCGCCCGGCGGACGGGTAGTCGATGCCGCCCACGCCGGGATCGACGTAGCGGCTGTTCCACAGGTCGCGCAGCTGCAAGCGCAGCAGGGAACGGCGGTCGATAGTCCAGCGCGCCGTCAGCGTGCTGTCCACGTAGCCGGCCAGCTGGTAGTCCTGGTTGGCCAGCAGCACGTTGGCGGTGGCGGCCGGGCGCGCGCCCACGTAGCGGTTGTCCAGGCTGACGAGCAGGCGCTGGTCCAGCAGGCCCACGCTGGCGCCGAAGTTGGCGCTGTTGGCGGGGAACAGTTCGCCACCGGGGCGCTGGGCCAGCGGCGCCAGCGTGTAGCGGTTCAGGCTGCGCCGGGTGTTGGCGCGGCTGACGTTGGCGTAGCCGTTGACGTTGTCCCGCTGGTAGCGCAGCTCCAGCTCCAAGCCGTTGACGGTGCTGTCGCTGCTGTTGCGGGCCACCACGTTGAAGAAAGCCTGTTCCAGCGTGACCAGGTCGCGCACCTGGGTGTGGTAGGCCGTCAGCGTGCCGTTCCAGTGCGGCGCGGCCGGGGTGCTGAGCTGGGCTTCCACGGTGCGCGCCTTTTGCGGCGCCAGCTCCGGATTGCCGTTGAGGTCACCCGGCTGCACGGGGCTGCGGTACAGTAGTTCGGCCGACGGCGCCTGGAACGCCGTGCCGCCCAGCAGCTTGACGCCCCAGTCGGCCACGCTGCCCACCACGCCGGCCCGCAGCGAGGTCTGGGTGCCGTACACGGAATGGTGGTCGGCCCGGGCGCCGGCAATGGCCTGCCACGACGCGAACAGGGGGAACTGCCATTGCAGGTAGAGGCCCGTGTTGCGCAGCGTGCGCTGGCCCGGTTCGCTCAGCTGGAACAGGCTGGCGTCGGCGATGCGGTAGCGCTGGAACGACACCAGTGTCTCGCGGTCGTGCAGCAAGTCCGCGCCCAGCAGCACGCTGGTGCTGTCGCTGGGCTGCCACAGCCACTCGGCGCTGCCGTCCACGGCGTGGTAGCCCATGTCGCGCAGCAGGTAATAGTCGCTGGCGCCGGTGCGCACGCGGTCGGCGCCGCCTGGCTGGCCCTGGCCGTAGCTGACGCTGGCGCGCACGGTGTTGCGCTCGTCGAGCCGGCCCGTGTAGTTGAGGCGCGCGTAGCCCTGCTGCAGTTCGACGTGGCTGGGTGGGCGCAGCAGCGGATTGAGGCTGGCGTAGACGTTGTCGCTGTCCTGGCGCTGCCAGTAGACACTGGCGCCCAGCTCGTCGCGCTCGCCCTGCCTGCCGCCGCGCAGGTACAGCGTGCGGGGCGCGCTGTCGTCGTCCGGGCTGGTGGCCACGGCCGCGTAGCGCTGGTAGTCGGGCGAGATGCGGGGCAAGGCCTGGCCACCCCGCTCCAGCTGCGCGCCCTGCACGCCCCAGGCGCCCCACCACGGCCCCTGCTGCACGTTGCCGCTGCCGCTGGCGATGGTGACGTTGCGCCCATCCTTGTCCCATTCGTGGCTCAGTCCCAGGCGCTGCTCGGTGCCGCTGCGGCGGGTGATGACGTTGACGGCGCCCAGCAGGGCGTCGGCCCCGTACAGCACGGAGACGGGGCCGCGCACGATCTCGATGCGTTCGATCATGCTGATGGGGATAAATTCCAGGCCGATCAGCTGCTGCTGGGTGCTGCGGAAGGCGATGGGCTGGCCATCCAGCAGGATCTTGATGCCGCGGCTGGCCGCCTGGGCCCCGGCGTTGATGCCGCGCACGCCGAAGTTGTGGTTCAGGCCATCGTCGCTCTCGACCAGGCCGGCCACGTGGGACAGGGCTTCGGCCACGCTCTGGTAGCCGTAGCGGGCCAGGTCGTCGGCCGTGAGCAGGGTGACGACGGCGGGCGCGGCGTAGAGCGGGGTGGCGGTCTTGGTGGCGGTTTGCACCTTGACGCTGCGCAGCTGGTCCAGGCTCAGTTCGAACACGGTGTCTTCCTGGCTGGTGGCGTGGGCCGCGCCCGCGGTCCACGCCAGGCACAGCATGACCAGCCCGATGGCCGGGCGCGGCGCGCGCACGCATGACGGGCAGGGCGGACAGCAAGGGCCGGCCGGGTCGGAGGGGCCGGCCGGGTGGGCCAGGCGGGCCAGGCGGGCCAGGCAGAACGGGCGGCGTGTGGCCAAGACGGTTCCCCCTAAATGGTCGGCGGCAGGACCCGCGCCGGCGGGCAGGGAGTGACCCCTCGCGTCCAGTATTCCCGATTTCCGGTGGCGCCACAAGCGCCGCGGCGGACGGTACCGGCCGGGAGGCGCATCCGCCCGGCGGGCCGCCCCGGCAAGGGGGCAAAAGTGGCACATCAAGTGTTACATCGGGCCCTGAAAGTGTGAACAATACGCAACGGCCGGCGCCGCCGCCGGGGCGCCGTTGCCGCGTCAACGGCCGGCCAAAAAATAGCGTGCGCATGCCGGCCATTGGGATAGAATCGACTTGGCATACAGCAATCTGGCGCCGGGCCGGGGGCCCGGATGGCGCATAGGGGGCGGGGAGATGAGACGAGGTGGCCGGTGGTGGCGCTGGTGCGGCTGGGGCGGCTGCCTGCTGTCGCTGCTGCCGTGCGCGCTCGCGGCCGACGACGCGCCCTTGCCGGAACAGCAGGTCAAGGCCGCCTACATCCTTAATTTCGCCCGCTACGCCAGCTGGCCGGCCGCCGCCCTGGCCGACCCGCGGGCGCCGCTGGTGGTGTGCGTGATCGGCCAGGGCGCCGGCGACATCGCGCGCCAGCTGCAAAGCCGGGCCGCCGGCAGCCACCCGCTCGAGCTGCGCACCATCACCCGCAACGAGGAGGGCGACGGTTGCCACGCGCTTTACATCGGCGCCTCGGAGCGGGCCCGCCAGGGCGCGCTGCTGGCGCGGTTGCGCGACCAGGCCATCCTCACCATTGGCGACTCCACTTCCTTCCTGGCCGACGGCGGCATGATCAACCTGATGCTGGTTGATGGCAGCATCCGCTTCGAAGTCAACCTGGCCGCCGCCAAGCGCTCGGGCATGAGCCTCAATCCGCGCGTGCTGGCGCTGGCCGAGCGGGTGCTGGGCGGAGCGCCCAAATGACGGCGTGGCGCGCCGCGCTGCGCGACCTGGCCTTGCCGCGCAAGCTGCTGCTGATGTCGGTGCTGACGACGCTGGTGGCCATGCTGGTGGCGCTGCTGGCGCTGGTGAGCTACGACCTGCTGGTGGTGCGCCCGCGCCTGGTGCAGGACCTGGCCAGCCGCATGGACCTGGTGTCGCTCAACCTGGACGTGGACCTGAACTTCGGCGACCGGGCGGCCGCCGAGCGCACCCTGGGCGCCCTGCGCGGCACGCGCGACATCGACAGCGCCTGCCTGTTCGATGCCCGCCAGCGCGCCTTCGCCCGCTATGCCCGGGCCGGCACCCCCTTGTGCGACTGGCCGGGCGACGTGGTGGCCGGCGGCCACCGCTTCCACGGCGATTTGCTCACCATGCTGGCGCCGGTGCGTTTCGAGCGTGAGGTGGTAGGCTACCTGCAGGTGGAATATGCCTTGCCGCCGCTGGCCGAGCGGCTGCGCCAGTACGGCCTGGTGCTGGCCGTGGTGCTGATGACGCTGGTGGTGGGCGGGGTGCTGTACGCGCTCACCCTGCGCCGGCTGGTGACCCAGCCCGTGCTGGCCCTGTCGCGCGTGGCCGACCGCGTCACGCGCGAGCAGCGCTACGACCTGCGGGCCCAAGTCCAGGCGCACGACGAGATGGGCCGGCTGGCCGAGGCGTTCAACACCATGCTGGCCACCATCTCGGCCCGCGAGCATGCGCTGCGGGTGAGCCAGTCGCTGCTCAACAACATCGTCGAGAAGTCGTCGGCTGTCATCTACATCAAGGACCGGGACGGGCGCTACCTGATGGTCAACCAGCGCTTTCGCGACATCCTGCCGGCCGGCGCGCGCGACCCCGTGGGCCAGGTCGACAGCGACCTGTTCGCGCCGGACGTGGTGCGGGTGATCCGCGACGCCGACCACAACGTGCTCGAATCGGGCCTGTCCTACACCTACGAGGAGGATGTGCCGGACGGCGCCGGCACGCCGCACACCTACATCTCCGAAAAATTCCCCCTGTTCGACGCGGACGGCAAGGCCTGGGCCGTGGGCGGGGTGTCGACCGATATCAGCGAACGCAAGAAGGGCGAGCTGGAACTGATGCAGTACCGCGACCGGCTCGAGGAACTGGTGCAGCTGCGCACGGCCCAGATGAAGGAGGCCAACCGCGAGCTGGCCGAATCGCTGGCCACGCTGCAGCGGGCCCAGGATGAACTGGTGCGCAGCGAGAAGCTGGCCGCGCTGGGGGCGCTGGTGGCCGGCGTGGCGCACGAACTCAACACCCCGATCGGCAACAGCCTGCTGGCCGTCAGCACCCTGATCGACCAGACCCGCCATTTCGCCAAGCGGGTGACCGAGGGCATCAAGCGCTCCACCCTGCAAAGCTTCATCGACGACGTCAACGGCGGCGGCGAGATCGTGCTGCGCAACCTGCACCGGGCGGTGGACCTGGTGTCGAGCTTCAAGCAGGTGGCGGTGGACCGCACCACGTCCCAGTGCCGCCAGTTCCAGCTCGACGAGCTGACGGCCGAGATCCTGCTGGTGCTGGTGCCCACGTTTAAAAAGTCCGGTATCAAGGTGCGCCAGGAGATCCCGCCGGGGATCGCCATGAACAGCTACCCGGGCCCGTTCGGCCAGGTGCTCATCAACCTGATCAACAACGCCCTGACCCATGCCTTCGAAGGGCGCAAGGATGGCGAGATCGTCGTCAGCGCCCGCCCGCTGGCGCCCGATGCGGTCGAGGTGACGGTGCGCGACAACGGCGGCGGCATCGCGCCCGAGCACATGGGTCGCATCTACGATCCCTTCTTCACCACCAAGCTGGGCAAGGGCGGCTCCGGGCTGGGGCTCAACATCGTCTACAACATCGTGTATGGCCTGCTGCGGGGCCGGATCGAAGTCGACAGCACGATGGGCCAGGGCACGCGCTTCGTGCTGACCCTGCCTCTCAACAGCTGATGCGGTTGGCGCACGGCTCCCCTTGCAGGTAGCACGCCAGGTTGTGCCAGGTGGTGGCGGCGATCTCGCGCATGGCCTCGACCGTGAAGAAGCCCTGATGGCCCGTCACCAGCACGTTGGGGAAGGTCAGCAGCAGCTGGAACACGTCGTCGTCGAGGATGTCGCCCGAGCGGTCGCGGAAGAACAGGGCGCTCTCCTGTTCGTAGACGTCGATCGCCAGCGCCCCAAGGTGGCGCGACTTGAGGGCCTCGATCACGGCTGCCGTTTCGATCAGGCCCCCGCGCGAGGTGTTGACCAGCATGGCGCCCGGTTTCATGCGCGCCAGGCTGGCCTGGTTGATCATGTGGCGGGTGCCCTCGAGCAGGGGGCAGTGCAGGGTGACGATGTCGGACGCGGCCAGCAGGGCCGGCAGCGCCACCAGCTTGCCCAGGCTGGCGAAGTGGGGATCGGGCGCCGGGTCGCTGCCCAGCACGCGGCAACCCAGGCCGTGGAAGATGCGGGCCGTGGCCAGGCCGATCTGGCCCAGCCCGACGATGCCCACCGTCTTGCCGTGCAGGGTCATGCCCAGCAGGCCGTCGAGCGCGAAATTGCCTTCCCGTACCCGGTTGTAGGCGCGGTGGGTGTGGCGGTTGAGGGTCTGCACCAGGGCCAGCGTGTGTTCGGCCACCGCCTCGGGCGCATAGGCCGGCACGCGGGCGGCGAACATGCCCAGCTGCGCGGCGGCCTGCACGTCGAGGTTGTTGAAGCCGGCGCAGCGCAGCAGCACGGCCCGCACGCCCAGCGCGTGCAGCGCCTCCAGCACGGGCGCGTCGAGGATGTCGTTGACGAACACGCACACGGCCTGGCAGCCGTGGGCCAGCGGCACTGTGTTCGCATCGAGGGTGGCGTCGAAATAGCGCAGCGTGACGCTGGCGTGCGCTTCGTGCTGGGCCAGCGCCTCGTCGAGGAAGCGGCGGTCGTAGGGCTGGGCGCTGTAGATGGCGATCTGCATGGCGTGGCGGGGCGGCGGCCCGGTGGACGGACGGGTTCCCATCATACTCCGTTGGCCGCGCCGGTAGCGCGTACGTGGCGCCTATTCGTTTGGGATGCTGGCCAGCAGGTCGGTGATGCCGAATTCGACGCCGGCCTGGGACAGCATGGTGGTGGTCTGGCCGCGGTGGTGGGTCTGGTGGTTGAAGAAGTGCAGCGCCAGGCTGGCCATGCGCTTGCGCGCCACCACGCCCTTGGTGTTGGTGTATTCGAGCACGTGGGCCAGGTCGTCCTCGCGCACTTCGCGCACCCAGGCCTGGATGATGGTGTCGAGCTCGATGCGGTGCGGATGCCAGTGGTCCAGCTCATAGAACTGCATCTGGCTCAGGGCCGTGGGCGCCGGCATGTCGCGCAACGGCGCCAGCGACGCGTAAGCGGCCGGATGGCGGGCAAAGCGCTGCAGCCAGATGGTGTCGCCCACCACCAGGTGGTTCAGGGTGCCGAGGATGGAGCCGAAAAAGGCGCGCCGGTCGGCCAGCAGTTCCTCCACCGGCAGCTGGGCCGCCGCTTGGTACATGCGTTGGTTCATGGCGGCGTTGTAGTCGGCCAGCAGGATCAGGTGTTCGCTCAAACTCATGCGGTGCTCCGGGGTGGATGGTGTGGTGGGCAGATTGTCCCGCCTTCGGCAGAAAATTGCAAATTCGGCTACAGTAACGTCACAGGCTGCCCGCTGGCGGCGGCCCCTTTTCGGAAAGAGCGAGACAGGTGAGCGCCATGAGCGAATTACTGGCAATCGTAGGCATCTTTGGGCTGGGCGCCAGCATCGTCGTCAACCTGGTACTGATCGCCTGCCTGCGCAAGGCGGACGACGCGCGGGAATAAGCGCGCCGCCGCCTCGCCGGCCGTGAACCGTCAGTACAGCTTGACGGGCGGGACCAGCTTGGCGCGCAGCCAGTCCACCAGCGTGTGGACGGCCATGCGCGCCATGCCGTGCAGGGCCAGCAGGTGCTTCTGGTACATCAGGCGGTACAGCAGGCGGGCCACGGCGCCGCTGACCTGGATGCGCTGGCCCGTCACGGCGCCCGACAGTACGCCCACGGCGGCCAGCGGTCCGAGCGACACCAGCGAACCGTAGTCGCGGTAGCGGAAGTCGGGACCGCCTTGGGCGCCGCGCCGCGCCAGCAGGTCGGCCAGGAACATGGCCTGCTGGTGCGCCACCTGGGCCCGCGGCGGCACCACGCCCTTGACGGGGCAGGTGTAGCTGGCGCAGTCGCCCAGCGCGTAGATGGCGTCGTCGCCGGGCGCGCGCAGCGTGGCGTCGACCACGATCTGGTTGATACGGTTGACGGGCAGGCCCAGCGTGGCGCACAGGGCCGGGCCTTCCACGCCGGCCGCCCACAGGGTCAGGTCGGCGCGGTGGGCGTGGCCGGCCGCGTCATGCACGGCGTGGGGCGCGACGCTGGCGACGGCCGTTTTCGTCAGCACTTCGATGCCGAGCGAGACCAGGTGGCGCGCGGCCCGCTCCGACTGCTGCGGATGCAGATGCGGCAGCAAATACTTGCCCCGTTCGATGATGCTGATGCGTACGTCCTGCAGCGGGTCCAGCGCATGCACCTTGTACTGGGCCAGGGCGCGGGCGCTGTGGCTCAATTCGGCCGCCAGTTCGACGCCGGTGGCGCCGCCGCCCACGATCACCACGTGGACCTGGCCCTGCAGCCGGTCGCCGCGGGCCTTGCGTTCGCCGGCCTGGATGCAGGCGGCCACGAAGCGCTTGCGGAACGCCTCGGCCTGATTGACGTTTTCCAGCGTTAGCACATGTTCGGCCGCGCCGGGCACGCCGAAGAAATTGGTGACCGAGCCCAGCGCCAGTACCAGCGTGTGGTACGGCAGGCGGCGGCGCGGCTGCACTTCCAGCCCGTCGGTGCAGCGCGGCGCCAGCTCGATGCTGCGGCTGGCGCGGTGCACGGCCAGCACTTCGCCTTGCACGAAGTCGAAGCCGTGGGCGGCCGCCTGGGCCGCAAATTCCACCTGGGTCACCTGCGGGTCGCATTTGCCGGAAGCGACCGTGTGCAGCAGGGGCTTCCAGAAGTGACCGGGTGCGCGGTCGATCAGCAGCACGCGTGCGCGGCCGCTCTTGCCCATGGTGTCGCCCAGTCGCGTGGCCAGTTCCAGTCCGCCGGCACCGCCTCCTACGATAACGATGGTTTCCATGTTTTCGTCTCCCGTGTGGTTGAAAAAGGGTGTGACCGCGGCTGCGGCTGCGGTCGTGACCGCATCGCTAGCCTTGCAGGGCGGCTCCCGCCGCCTGCTGCCTGCCGTGCCGTGTGTTGCGTGCTGTGTGCTGCGCTACGCGGCCAGGCTGTCCGCTTCCTGCGGATTGGGGGTGAACGGGCTGGTACGCAGTTCGCGCAGCGCGTCGAAAGTGATGAACTGCTGCGGGCGCAGCACGTCGGCGCCGTACGGCGCCACGGAGACGGTCCACAGGCCGCATTGTTCGGCCGCGCGCAGGGCCGGCGCCACCGTGTCGATGGCGATCGCGGCCGCCGCCTCGATGCCCATGGCGTGCAGCGCGTGGCCGAACGGGCCGGGGCCGGCCTGGCCGTCGAAGCTGACGCCGCCGGCCACCACCGCGAACAGGCTGGTGACGTCGGCGCCGAAGCAGTGTTCAAGCAGCGCGGCCGTCACCGGCGCCGGCAGGTCCGACAGTACGGCCAGCTTGCAGCCGGCGGCCAGCGCGTCATCGATCAGGGCCAGCGCGGCCGGCGAGGCCTGGGGCGGATTGGCCGCCACGGCCAGCTGGAACTGACGGTGCTTTTCCGCCTGCAGCGCCGCCAGGCGGGCCTTGTCGCGCGTCAGCACTTCGCCGCTCAGGGCCGCCGCGATGGCGTTGGCGTAGCCATGGCTGGCCGCCGCCGCGCGCAGGGCCGGCAGGGTCCAGCGCAGGGACAGTTCAGCCTCCGCAAAGGCTGCGTTGCAGGCTGCAAGATGCAGGGCTTCGGTGTCGAACAGCACACCGTCCAGGCCGAGGAAGATGACGTCGATGCTCATGTCGCACTTTCTAGTGAGGTCGCGGTTGGAAGAGAAGGTTAGATGAGTGTCAATATAGAGGTAGAATTAGCGAAAGAAAAATTAAAGATTTTCGATAATCGATAAGGAAAAGCTTATGCATCATCCCAGTTTCCGCCAGCTGGAGGCGCTGGTCCTGGTGGCGCGCCACGAGAGCGTGTCGCGCGCGGCCGACGCCTTGCACGTGACGCAGCCCGCCATTTCGTTGCAAATCCGCACACTTGAGGACATTACGGGCATCGCCCTCACGCGCAAGGTGGGGCGCAACATTCAGCTGACGGCGGCCGGCGAGGTGATGCTGGAGTTCTCCGAGCGCATCTTGCGGCTGTGGGAGCAGGCCGGCGACGAGCTGGCGGCGCTGCGCGGCGTGACCAGCGGTACCTTGCGCATCGGCGCCGTGACGACGGCCGAACACCTGCTGCCGCCGCTGCTGGTGCCGTTCACCATGGAGCGGCCCGACGTGCGCCTCAAGCTACAGGTGGGCAACCGGGCCGAGATCGTCAACATGCTGGCGCGGCACGAGATCGACCTGGCCATCATGGGCACGCCGCCGCGCGAGCTGCGCACCAACGCGGCGCGCTTCGCCCGCCACCCGATGGCTTTCGTGGCCAGCCCGGCGCACAAGCTGATGAAGAAAAAGAAGCTCACCCTGAACGACGTGATGGCGGCCAACCTGCTGGTGCGCGAACGCGGTTCGGGCACGCGCACGGCCATCGAACGGCTGTTCCGCGAGGCGGGTCATCCGCTCAATTTCGGTTCCGAAGTGTCGAGCAACGAGGCGATCAAGCGCATGGTGTCGGCCGGGCTGGGGATCGGCTTCCTGTCGGTGCACGCGTGCGGGCTGGAATTCGAGGCCGGCCTGCTGGCCATCCTGCCGATGCAGGAGCATCCAGTGGAGGCGGACTGGCATGTGATGCACTTGACGGACCAGCCGATACCGAAGGTGGCGGCGGCGTTCCAGGACTATGTGATCGAGCACGGGCAGGAACTGGTGCGGCGCGAGCTGGAAGGGCTGTACAAGCAGCTGGGCCGGCAGCGCAAGCCGCGCGCGGGTGGCGTGGAGCCGGTCGAATAGACGGGCCGGCGTCGCTCAGGCCGGCCTGGCTAGCCTGGGCAGCCTGAAGCGGCGCACGGCGGCGCAGGCTGCACCCACGGCGGACGCATCCTGTGCGCGCAAGGCGTGGAGGTAGCCGCGCACGAAGGCCAGCGCGGCGACGGCATCGGCCGCGCCATGCGAGGGCGTCGCATGCCGGCATTGCAGCAGCAGCTGGTCGGCCACCACCAGATCGTTGTTGCTGCCCAGTTGATCCTGCAGGGACGCCAGCTGCTTCAAGTAGCGTTGCGTGGATCGTTCGCGCAGCAGCGACGCGAAGAATTCCACACCGTAGCGGCAGCGTTTGCCGGCGATGCGCAGGCGGTGGACGGCGCGGGCGCCCGTGCCATCTGCGGCCGGCGCCTGGCTGGCGGCGGTGTTCGTGTTGCCGGCTGCGGCGGCGGTTTTTCCGGTAGCGGCTGCGGTATGGTCCGGGCCATGCTTTGCGCGGTTCGCCTTGCGCGCGGTGTCGGCGCGGTGCAGCAGCTTGTTGTGCAGGCGCTGCAAGGCGCGGCGTGCGAAGGCGGCGGCCGGGCGGGCCAGCGGGTTATGGCGCGCGGGTTCGGTGGCGGCGGCCAGCTGCAGCTGCAGCAGCCATTGATTCAGCCCCAGCATCAGGTGGGCGTAACGGGGCGATTGCAGGGCGCTGGCGGCGGCACGGCGGTGGGTGCGCGCTGCGTTGAATACATGGTCGCGCAAGGCGGTCATGGCCGCCGCGTCGTCAAAGCCGTCCGGCGTGGCAATGCAGCGTGGCAGCGTGACCTTGGCCAGCACGTCCCAGTCGCGCGCGGCGCCCAGCTCCGTCCCCAGCCAGGCGAGATCGCCGAGCAAGGCGGCCGGGCAGGGCGCGCAGGCGGCGAACAGGCGCAGCGCGGAACGCAGCCGGCGCGCACCCACGCGCAGCTGGTGCAGGCTTTCGCTGTCGGCGCCGTCGATCACGGCCGCCTCGTTGTCCTGCATGTGGTGCAGGCAGTTGGCCAGCACGGCCTGCAGCGCCTGGCCGGTGCTGGCGTCGCAAGGCACTGCCAGCGGCGCGGCCTTGACGGCGGCGGCGCGCTTGTCCAGGCACAGGGCGTAACCGCGTTCGGCCTTGTTGACGTTGCTGACTTGTAGCGGCACCGTTTCCAGCAGGGCCAGCGCGAAGGCGAACAGGCTGGCCGGGTGGCCGGACTTGAGTTCCAGTTCGATTTCGTTGACGGGCAGGTGCCGCCCCAGGCGGTTGATGCGGCCTTCGTCGAGCACCAGTTCGATGACGCTGCCGTCGTAGTCCAGCTCCCAGGTGCTGTGTTCCACCTCGACCGAAAACAGGGGCTGCAGCTGCCGCCCGAGGCCGGGCACGTCCAGCACCTGCTGCCAGTAGCGGTCGTCGCCCATCAGCTTGCGCAGCTTGCCCAGCTGGGGCGCGTCGCCCGTCACCGGGCCTTCCCATTCCAGGCGCGCGTGCAGGCCGCCTTGCACGCTGCCGCCGGCCTTCATGGTCTGGGTCCACAGTCCGTCGGCCTGGCGCACGCGCAGGCCGGCGCCATGGCGCAACAGGTACAGCTCGGGCGTGTCGAAATAACGGGCCGTGAGCCGTGCCTTGCGCTGGCGCGCGCGCGCATGGGCCGCCAGCAGGGGATGGCGTACCAGCCTGGCGTTATCGGCCGGATCGAGCAACAGTTTCAGTTCGACTTCCATCGCTTGGTATGGCATGGGGAGGCTGTCCAGTGTAGAGCAAATCGGCACGGCAGGTCGCGCGCCGCGCGTCACGCTTGATGCCGCAGCTGGCGCCAGGCAGGCATGGCGGCGCGCCAGAATTCGTCCAGCGTGGCGGCCTGCACGTCCAGGCCCAGGAAGCGGGCCGCGGGCAGTATGGCTGCACGCAACAGCTGTTCCGGTGCGGCACCGGTATCGAAGGCTTGCGCGCCCGTTTGCTTGGACAGCTTTTCGCCCAGCGCGTTGACGACGACGGGCACGTGCAGGTAGCGCGGCTGCGGCAGGCCGAGCAGCTGTTGCAGGTAGATCTGGCGCGGCGTGGAGTCGAGCAGGTCGGCGCCGCGCACGATGTCGGTGATGCCCTGGGCGCCGTCGTCGACCACCACGGCCAGCTGGTAGGCCCAGAAGCCGTCGGCGCGCTTGATGACGAAGTCGCC
>JAZJZQ010000078.1:0-2257 GCA_040389625.1 Pseudomonadota bacterium
GACCTTCGGGTTATGAGCCCGACGAGCTGCCAGACTGCTCCACCCCGCGTCTGTGTGCCCGAATTATATAGAGCCTTGCTGCATTGCGCAAGTGCTCAAATAAGATGGGCTTATATTCCTGCGATTTGCGTAAGCGGCGCTTATGTTCGCCGGGGGCGGCTGCGGCCCCCGTTGCCACTTGCGCTCCCGCGTCAGGCGGCAGCCAGCCGCCACAACGACGTCACCTCGGCGGCGCGGGCCGCGTGCAACGGGTCGCTGGCGTCGGCCGCGCGCGGGTGCACCGGCTTGACGTCGTGGCGGCCCAGCACTTTCAGGCCGGCCGCGGCGATCCAGCCCAGCAGCTGCTCGCGCGGACGCAGGCCCAGGTGCTCGGCCAGGTCCGACAGGATCAGCCAGCCTTCGCCGCCGGGCGCCAGGTGGGTCGCCAGCCCGTCCAGGAAGCCGCGCAGCATGCGGCTGTCCGGATCGTAGACGGCGTATTCGATCGGCGAACTGGGGCGCGCTGGCACCCACGGCGGATTGCACACCACCAGCGGCGCGCGGCCCTCGGGGAACAGGTCGGCCTCGATCAGTTCGACCTGCTGGTCCAGGTCCAGCCGCGCCAGGTTCTCACGCGCGCAGCTCAGCGCGCGGCGGTCCTGGTCGGTGGCGACGACGCGGGCGATGCCCCGTTTGGCCAGCACCGCCGATAGTACGCCGGTGCCGGCGCCGATGTCGAAGGCCAGCTTGGCGCCGGCCGGCAGTGGCGTGTCGGCCACCAGTTGCACATATTCGCCCCGCACCGGGGAGAACACGCCGTAGTGGGGGTGGATGCGCGCGCCCAGCGCCGGAATCTCGACCCCGGTGCGACGCCATTCATGGGCTCCGATCAGGCCGAGCAGCTCGCGCAGCGAGGCGATGAACGGCTCGTCGCTGCGGCCATAGGCTTCGTTGCAGGCCAGTTTGACGTCCGGCGCGCGGCGCAGCGGAATCGTGTAGTCGGCATCGAAGGGGATCAGCAGCATGGCCAGCGTGCGGGCCCGCTGCGACTGGGATTGGCGGTGCAGGTGGAATGCCTCGGTCGGCGTAGCGGGCAGCTTGGGCTCCTTGACCTTCTTGCCGCTCTTGCCGTGCTTGTGGTCGGCGCGTCGTGCCAGCGCCTGCAGCAACTGGCGCGCATTCTGGAAGTCGCCGCGCCACAGCAGGGCCGTTCCTTCGCATGCCAGGCGGTAGGCCACGTCGGCGTTGGTGCGGTCGTCGGCAATGACGACGCGCTTGGGCGGGGGCATGCCCGCCTCGGAACGCCAGCGGGCGCTCTGTTCGGCGCCGTTTTCCTGCCAGTGGATGTGCTGGATCTGGGCTGTCATGGCGCCACCTGCGGGAATTGCGGGGAGCATGGAGCGGGGAAGTGAACGGGCATCTTGGGGCAATCGGTAGGGTGAATAAGGGCCGGACAGGGGCGCAAAGTGGCGCCGGCCGGCGGCCGCGCCGTGCGCGCCTGCCTGACGGCCGGGCTGCGCGGCGGCGCGAGTGTGGCCGCTATTATACGTGGCGGTGTGGTGGCGGTGCGGCGCGGTCGTGCGATGGATGAACGGGCAAGCGCCGCGGCCGTGCCCGCGGTCAGGCGGCCAGCGCGGTGCTGGCCGGGGAGTTCGCGTCTGCCGTTGCGGCAGAGGCGCTGGCGTCAGTCGTCGCGGCCGGCACGTTGGCTGGCGCCGCCGTGGCGGATGTCGTCGCCGTCGTCGTTGCCGTCGGGGCGGCCGTGACAGGGGCGGCGGCCGTGGCCGACTGCGCCGGATCGGTGGCGGCGCTTGGCGTGCCGTAAGCATCGGCCACCGACTTCGCGCGCGTTTCGGCACCGTTAGCCGGCGAATATGTGTCCTTGTGCTTGCTGTCGACCAGGCTTAACAGTCGCAGCGACAAGTTGCGCAAGGTGGTGCGGTCGATATTGTTGCCATTGCCCTGGTCGCCGCCGGGATTGACGGACAGGCTCGATTGCAGGTTGCGCCCGATCAGCTGGAACAGGTCGGCCAGCGTGCCGGGGAAGTCGACGTTAGGGAACTGTACCGTCGGCAGGCCGTTGCTGTTCGCACTATTGGCCTGCCCTGTACTGCCGGCAGTGCCGGCACTGGTTGGCTTGCCGCTGGCGCCCTGTGCGGGAACCGTATTGGCACTGTGCTGGCCCGCTGCGGCAGTGATCTGGTCGCTGTACTGGACTTCAATCTCGAAGTCGAACTTGCGGCCGTCGGCGGTGGTGATGGTGCCCTTGCCGAGGAAG
>JAZJZQ010000079.1:0-2769 GCA_040389625.1 Pseudomonadota bacterium
GCGTACAACCTGGCCATCTCCGGCTCCGGCATGGCCACCGCGATCGGCCAGATCGGCTATTTGCTGGCGCATGGCGTCAAGCCTGCCGGCGCCATCGTCGGCATGGAATTTCTCGATTATGCGGATGCGCCGCGCCCAGCGCACGCTGCGGCATCGCCCGCCGCGGCGGTCCATCCGGCCGACCGCGCGTTCTGGCGCTTCGACACGCTTTACTCGTTCGCCTCTCTCAAGGACAGCGTGCGCACGCTGCGCATCCAGCAGGATGCCTACGCCGAGTCGATCAGCCCGCGCGGCTTCAACCCGTTGCGCGAGTACCTTGCCTTCGCCCGGGTCGATGGTTATCACCTGATGTTCCAGCGCCGCGCCGAAGAGAACGCGGCCAACTACCTGCGCAAGGCGCGCGCCCGTTTCGATGCCGATGGGGCGCGGCGCGATACCCGTCGCATCCTCGATCTGCTGGCCGCGTCGGGCGCCGACATCAAGCTGGTCATCTATCCCTACCATGCCCAGGTGCTGCTGTTGTTCGAGCAAACCGGGCTGTGGCCGCGATTCGACGCTTGGAAAACGATCCTGGCGCAGGAAGTCGAGGCAGCGCAGGCGCGCCACCCCGGCGCCCGCATCGTGCTTGCCGACTTCAGCGGGTATGGCGAGCGCCAGTGCGAAGCGGTGCCGGCCAGCGGATCGCCGGCGCCGACGCAATGGTATTGGGAGGGTGGCCACTTCAAGAAGGCGCTGGGCGACAAGGTGCTGCGTGCGCTGGCCACCGGAAAGGGTTACGAAGGCCTGGGCATGGTGCTCGGGACGGCCACGCTGGAGGCGGACCGCGCGCGCATCGCACAGGGCCGCGCTGCCTGCCTGGCGGCGCGGCCTGGCCTGCTGGAGGACGTGCGCGCCATCGTCGCCAGCCAGCGCCGCGGAGCCGCCTCGATGTAGCGCTGTATTTTTCTCGTCTTTCTGTAGGAAGTGTCCTACGGCAATGCCGGCGAGGGCCAATAGGGGAGCCTGGCCATCCTGGTTTTCATAGGGAAGAGCCCGCTCGGGTCACTTGCAACATCTGGGAAGTTTCCAATTGGTAATATTTCCTGTAAGAATATAAAGAGTGTCGCACGATTAATGCTGTCATTTCAACCATGCTAGGATCAAAAAGCAGTATGTGATCAACCGGCGGGGCCTGGGGTCCCGCTCTACATGGAGGAAATATGACTACATTCAAATCGGCGCTTGCCGTCCTGGCACTGACCGGTGCCGCCCTGGTGGGTGGCACCGCCAGTGCCGCCGACGTCAGCCAGCCCGCCCAAACGCTCACCCTGGGCCCGGGCGCCAACTTCTTCGGTCATGTGTTTGACCTGGACAATGGCGGCAACACGTTCAGCGACCGCTACAATTTCACCGCCACCGGCACCGGTAGCCTGGTGGCGCACGTTTCGGCCATCAGCCCGGAAACGGACGGCATCAAAATCACGGGGTTCTCCCTGTTCAATTCCGGCGGCCTGTCGCTGGGCGGCACCCAGGTGCTCGATGGCACTGTCGATCTGTGGAAGCTCGTCAGCAGCCATCTGGTGCCGGACAGCTACTACCTGCTGGTGACGGGCCAGGTCCTGTCGCCGGCAGCGACCAGCTACAGCGGCACGTTGATTACCTCGGCGGTACCGGAGCCGGCCACCTACGGCATGCTGATCGCCGGCGCCATCCTGGTCGCCTACCGCAGCCGCCGTCGCAGCGACGCGGCTTGATGTCGTTCTGAAAAGACGGGGGCTTGCGCCTCCGCCTGGGCCGTCCGGTGCACCGCGCCGGCGGGCCTGGCAGCACTGGCGCCGGCGGCCCCCGCCGGCGCTATACGCGGCCTTGCCGCACGCTATACAATCTGTCATTGCCGCAACTTGCCGGCCATCCCCGGAGGCCGCCATTCCATGACGCTAGACCAATTACGGATTTTCATCGCCGTCGCCGAGCGGGAGCACCTGACGCAGGCGGCCGGCGCGCTGGCGCTCACGCCATCGGCCGTCAGCGCCGCCATCCGCGCGTTGGAAGACCGTTACGGCACGCCGCTGTTCAACCGGGTGGGGCGCCGCATCGAATTGAGCGAAGCGGGCCGCATCTTCCTGGCCGAGGCGCAGGCCACGCTGGCCATGGCTCGCAGCGCCGAGCTGACGCTGGCCGAACTGGGCGGCCTGAAACGGGGCGCGCTGCGCATCCACGCCAGCCAAACCATCGCCAGCTACTGGCTGCCGGCGCTGCTGGTGCAGTTCCGCCAGCGCTATCCGCAGATCGAGCTCAGTCTCACCATCGGCAATACGCAAAGCGTGGCGCGGGCCGTGGTCGAGGGCGGGGCGGACCTGGGTTTCGTGGAAGGCGAGATCGACGAGCCGGAACTGTCGGTGCAGGTGGTAGCGGAGGATCGCATCGCGGTACTGGTGGCGCCCGGCCATCGCTGGGATGGCCAGGTCGGTGTCACGGGGGAGGAACTGCTGGCCGGACGCTGGGTGCTGCGCGAGCAAGGCTCGGGCACCCGCTCGGCGTTTGAAGGCATGCTGGCCGCGCTGGGCATGGATTGCGCGCGGCTCGACGTCGCCTTGACGCTGCCGTCGAACGAGGCCGTCTGCACGGCGGCCATGGTCGGCGGCTTTGCCACCGTCGTGTCGGAACTGGTAGCGGCGGCCTATCTGCAGGCCGGCCTGTTGCGCAAGGTGGACTTCGCGTTGCCGGCCCGCGCCTTCTGCCTGCTGCGGCACCAGGCCCGCTACAAGAACAAGGCGTCGCTGGCGCTGG
>JAZJZQ010000079.1:2869-4062 GCA_040389625.1 Pseudomonadota bacterium
TTCTGCCTGCTGCGGCACCAGGCCCGCTACAAGAACAAGGCGTCGCTGGCGCTGGAAGCGCTGATCGCCTGAGCGGATTTGCCTGATCGCGTCAGGCGATGCGCAGCAACTGAATCAGGGTGGCGCTGAATACGCCCAGCACCACCAGCGACAGCACCACCACGCCGGTGACACGGCCGCCGGCCCGCAACACGGCGCGGGCATCCACGCCCAGGCCCAGCGCTGCCATCGACATCACGGTCAGGTAGCCGGCGCTTTCGTGGGCCACCTCCAGCAGCGGCGGCGGCAGCACGTCGGCCGAGCGCAAGCCCATCATCACGAGAAAACCAACGATAAACCAGGGCACCATTTGCGACAGGGGCGGCCGGCGGCCCGCATCGTCGCGGCCCAGCAGGGACAGCGCCAGTACCACGGGGCCCAGCATCAGCACGCGCACCAGCTTGACCAGCGTGCCGATCTGGACGCTCGTCTGCGAGACGGTGGCGGTGGCCGCCAGCACCTGCGGCACCGCGTACACGGTCATGCCCGCGAACACGCCGTACTGGACGTCCGACAGGTGCAGCAGCGGCACCAGCAGGGGCAGGGCCAGCACCACCACCACGCCCAGCACGGCGGTGAAGGCGATCGACGCCGCCACATCCTTGCCGTCCGCATTGATGACGGGCGCCACGGCGGCGATGGCCGAATTGCCGCAGATGGAATTGCCGCAGGCGATCAGCAGCGCCATCTTGCCGGGCAGCCCGCTGGCGCGGCCGATACCGTAGCTGCCGGTGATGGTGACGGCCACCACGACGGCGATCCCCACGATCATCGCGGCGCCGTGGGCGAGGATGGCGCTGGCGCTGACGGAGGCGCCCAGCAGCACCACGGCCACTTCCAGCAAGGTCTTGGCGCTGAACTTGACGCCGCCCTGGTAGCGGGGCGCCAGGCCGCGCGCCGTGCACAGGATGGTGCCGAGGATGATGGCCAGCACCAGGCTTTCCAGCCAGGCGCGGCCGAACAGGCGCACCTCGAGCACTTCCAGGCCATGGGCGGCGACGGTGACGGCGCCGCACAGGAGCAAGCCAGGTAGCAGGCTTTTTGCGTTTGTTATTACCTTTTTCGTCATCGCATTGCTCCGTTATTACATTATTCGTATGCACGGATTATCGACGGCAGGTAATGTTGCGTCTATTTGTAAGTTATTGATGAAT
>JAZJZQ010000080.1:0-5662 GCA_040389625.1 Pseudomonadota bacterium
TCCCACCCCCTGCCGCCGGACGACCTGTACTCCGAATCGGCCTGAAAAAAACGGGACGAAAAAATGGGGACGTACCCCATTTCCGCGGAAATGGGGTACGTCCCCATTTTTTCCCCGGCTTCCAAACCGTGTTACGTCCCCGGTTTTTGTAACGCCGGTGTCGCTAGCCCACCGTGCCGATGATGCTCACTTCCCGGTTCTCGGGGATCTCGTTGTAGGACAGCACGTGCAGGCCGGGCGCGAACAGGCGGGCGTAGCGCGCCAGCAGCGGCCGGATCTGCGGCAACACCAGCAGCAGCGGCGGCGTGGCCTGCTGCTTCATCTGCTCGCGCGCCACCGGCATGTTGACCTGCAGCTGGGCCAGCAGGTGGGGGTCGATCGGGTAGTTGTCCAGCACCACCTTGCCGCCCTGGCGCGCCTGGTTGAGCGAACCGAGCAGCATGTTCTCCAGCTCGCCGCCGAGGTTGAAGGCCTGCATCTCCGTCTTCTGGCCGAACAGGCCGGTAACGATCTGGCGCCGCAGCGCGCAACGCACTTCGGCCGCCAGCAGGATAGGGTCCTTGGTGGTCTCCGAACTGTCGACCAGGGTAGTGGCGATGGGCACGATATCCTTCAGCGACACGTTCTCGGCCAGCAGCACGCGGAACACGCGCAGGATCTGGGTGTGGGTCAGGGCCTTGTCGAGCGCCGAAGCGAGCTTGGGCGAGAGCGCCGTCAGCCGCTCCATCATGGCCGGCACGTCTTCATGGCGGAACAGTTCGGGCAGGTATTCGCGGATCAGCTTGGACAAGTGGGTGGCAATGGCGCTGGGCGCCTCCACTACCTGGTAACCGAGCCCCAGCGCATTGGCCTTCTCGCCCGCTTCGATCCACGTGACGGGCATGCCATAGGCCGGCTCGACGCCGGGGATGCCGTCGATCTGGCCGTACACATTGGGCGACGGGATGGCCATCAGCCGGTCCGGGAACACTTCAGCCTGGGCCACCACGCTGCCCGACAGCACCACGGCATACTGGGACGGCTTCAAGCCCAGGTCGTCGCGCACGGTGATGGGCGGCAACAGCAAGCCCATCGCTTCGGACAGGCTCTGGCGCACGCCCTTGACCCGCTTGGCCAGTGGCTCGCCATGGGCCTTGTCGATCAGGCCCACCAGCTTGTAGCCCAGCGTCACCTGCAGCGGCTGCACGGCCGGCAGGCTTTGCCAGTCCAGTTCCGCCACCTTCTCGTCGCGCAGGGCCGCCTCGATGGCGGCCAGCGCGTCCGTCTCGGGCGCCTTGACCCGCTGGCCCAGGCGGTAGCCGACATAGGCCAGCACGGCGGCAAAGGTGAGGAACATGGCCCACGGCATGCCCGGCACCAGGGCCAGCACGAACATCATGCCGGACGCCGACAGGATCACGGACGGCGAGGCCAGCAGCTGGCTGCCCACCTGCTGCTCGAAGTCGCCCGCGTCGCTGATGCGGGTCACCAGGATGGCGGCCGCGGCCGACAACAGCAGGGCCGGCACCTGGGCCACCAGGCCGTCACCGATGGTCAGCAGCGCGTACTGGCGGAACGCATCGCCGAAACTGAGATCGTGCATCACGGCGCCGATCGCCACCCCGCCCACCATGTTGATGATGAGCACCAGGATGCTGGCCACGGCGTCGCCCCGCACGAACTTGGAGGCGCCATCCATGGCGCCGTAGAAGTCGGCCTCGGCCGCCACTTCCAGCCGGCGCGCCTGGGCTTTTTCCTGGTTGATCAGGCCGGCGTTCAGGTCGGCATCGATGGCCATCTGCTTGCCCGGCAGCGCGTCCAGCGTGAAGCGGGCCGACACTTCCGAAATGCGCTCGGCACCCTTGGTGACGACGACGAAGTTGATGATCATCAGGATCACGAACACCACCATGCCGACCACGTAATTGCCGCCGATGACGACCTTGCCGAACGCTTCGATCACCAGGCCGGCGGCGGCCGTGCCTTCGTGACCATGCAGCAGCACCACCCGGGTCGAGGCCACGTTCAGCGTCAGGCGCAGCATGGTGGTGGCCAGGATCACCGTCGGGAATACGGAGAAGTCCAGCGGCCGCCTAGCCGTCACGCTGACCAGGATCACGATCAGGGCCAGCACGATGTTGAAGGTGAACATGACGTCCAGCAGCGCCGGCGGCAGCGGCAGGATGATCATGGCCAGGATCACCATCAGGAAGGCCGGGGTGGCGAACTTGTGGCGGCGCATTTCGGCGACCAGGCGGTTCAGGAAATTCATGACGGGACAACCTCGCTCAATGCCGGTGGAACGACCACCTCGTTAGGGAATGCTGGCTGGACGGCGCGCCGCCCAGTACGGAATGCCTGCAGTTGCAGCACATAGTTCAACACCTGCGACACGGCCTGGTACAGCTGCACCGGGATCTGCTGGTTGACCTGGCTGGTGTTGTAGATGGCCCGCGCCAGCGGCGGCAGGGGCAGCACCTCGATCTTGAATTCGACGGCCAGCTGGCGGATGTAGAGCGCCATCTCGTCCACCCCCTTGGCCACCACAAAGGGCGCCTCGGCCTTGTTCAGGTCGTACTTCAGGGCCACCGCGTAGTGCTCCGGGTTGACGATCACGACGTCGGCCGTGGGCACCGTCTTGCGGGCGCTGCGCCGGGCCAGCTGGCGCTGCAGCTGGCGGATGCGGTTCTTCACCTCGGGCCGGCCTTCGTTGCTCTTGTGCTCTTCCTTCATGTCCTGCTTGCTCATGCGCTGGTTCTTGGCGAAGAAATACGCCTGGGCCGGCACGTCGATCACGGCGAAGATGATAAACACGGACACCAGCGACATCAAGCCGTCCAGCATCAGGCTGGAGCCGGCCATCATGGCCTGGCCCATGGCCATGTGTTCGAGCTGGGTGTAATCCTTGACGGTGGAACGGGCCACGTGCACCAGCACCCAGATCAGCACGCTAGCCTTGCCGACCGACACCAGCAACTCGAAACCGTGCTTGGACGAGAACAGCCGGCCCAGGTTGGCCGCCGGACTGAGGCGCTCCATCTTCGGTTCCCAGTGGCTCATGCTGATGACCCAGCCGCCCGGCACCATGGCGCCCAGCACGATGAACAGTGGCACCACGAACAGCGGCAGCACCATCTGCACCAGCAGCCACATGGCTTCGCCGAACACCACCGACAGCGCGTTGTCGATGGCGCCCACGCTGCCCAGCGGCGCGAAACCGAGTTCGAAGATGGCCTGGAACTGGCGGAAATACGACGGCAGCAGGTACACGAACAGCTTGAGGCTGACCAGGATGCCGATCGCCGTCGACAGGTCGCGCGAGCGCACCACCTGCCCTTCCTGGCGCGACTTCTTCAGCTTCTGCTGTGACGCCTTTTCTGTTTTATCGCCCGTGCTCGACTCAGCCATGGCCCGCCGCCTGCATCTGTTGCCGTATCAGTTCCAGCACCTGGCCCGTCATGCGCACATAGTGCTCGGGGACGAAACGCACCACCTGTCTCAGCATCAACAGGCCGAACAGGGTGATGACGGAAAAGCCCAGCGCGAACAGGTTCAGGGTGGGCGCCACCCGGTTCAGGAAGCCGAAGCCCAGCTGCACCACCAGGGTCGAGAACACGACAGGCATGGCCAGCAGCATGGCGGCCGAGAAGATCCAGGCCACGTTGTAGGCCACGCTTTGCAGCAGCAGCGGGCCGTAACCGTGGCCCAGCGGCCAGGCCTTGAAGCTTTGGCCGATCACGCCGGCCACCACCAGGTGGCCGTCGATGGAAAAGAACACGATGATGGCCAGCACCGACAGCAGGGCCGACACCACGTCCGACGACTGGCCGTTCATGGGGTCGTTCATCACGGCCATGGAAAAGCCCACCTGGGACGAGACGAGAAAGCCGAGCACGCCGATCACAGACATGGCGAAGTGGAACGCCAGCCCCAGCACGCCGCCGATCACGGCCTGCTCCAGCGTGGCCAGCACGCCCTGCAGCGACAGCGGATCGATCACGGCCGCGCCCTGGGTCAGCGGCAGCATCAGGATG
Organism: Pseudomonadota bacterium; assembly: GCA_040389625.1. Classification (GTDB taxonomy): domain Bacteria; phylum Pseudomonadota; class Gammaproteobacteria; order Burkholderiales; family Burkholderiaceae_D; genus Rugamonas. Next base: position 4,014 of record JAZJZQ010000080.1, read on the forward strand.
GCCAGCACCAGCGCGGCCAGGATGCGCACCGTGACGGGCGTGACGGCCTCGCCCAGCACCGGCACGGCCGTCAGCATGGCCAGCACGCGGCAGAACGGCCACCACAGCGCGTTGAGCAGGGGCAGCAGCTGGTCCAGGACGTGTTCCATCGTGCGCGCGGGGCCGCTAGCCGACCAGGGTGGCGGCGCGGGTGAAGATGGAGACGCAGAAATCCATCAGGTAGCCCGACATCCAGCGGCCCATGAGGATGATGGCCAGCAGCGTCACCAGCAGGCGCGGCAGGAAACTGAGGGTCTGCTCGTTGATCTGGGTGGCCGCCTGCACCAGCGCCACCAGCAAGCCCGTCACCAGGCCCGGCACCACCAGCAGCACCACCAGCAGCATCACGATGTGCAGCGCTTCCACGATCAGGTCGACGGCAACTTCAGGTGTGAGCATAGGGGAGCCTGTCAGTAAGCCTGGATGCTCGTCACGAGCGTGTTGACGGTCAGGGTCCAGCCATCGACGAGCACGAACAGCAGCAGCTTGAACGGCAGCGAAATGACCAGCGGCGACAGCATCATCATGCCCATCGCCATCAGCACCGACGACACCACCAGGTCGATCACGAGAAACGGAATGAACAGCATGCAGCCGATCTGGAACGCCGTCTTCAGCTCCGACAGCACGAACGCGGCCAGCTTGACGGTAAAGGCGTGTTCGGCCGGCACGCTCACCTTGTCCTCGCCGGCCAGGTGGGCGATCTGGGCCAGGGCGGCCTTGCTGGTCTGGGCCAGCATGAAGCGCGATACGGGCTTTTCCGCGATCTTCAGGGCCTCTTCCAGGCCGATCTTGTCCTTGTCATAGGGCACGAAGGCGTCCGTCCACACCTGGTCGCCGATGGGGCGCATCACCAGCAACGTGAGGATCAGGGCCACGCCGGTGACGATGCGGTTGGGCAGGCCCTGCTGCAGGCCCAGGGCCTGGCGCAGCAGCGACAGCACGATGACGAAGCGGGTGAAGCTGGTCATCATCATCACCATCACGGGCAGCAAGCCCAGCAACGTCATGATGATGAGGATCTGGGTCTTGACCGTCAGTTCGGTCTTGGCGCCGGGCACCACATTGGCCAGCAAGTCCACCGCCTGGGCGGGCGCCCAGCAGCACAGCAGGAACAGCGACAAACCGGCAGCCGCCAGCGCCGGCCAGCGGCGCCGGCGCACCGGCAACATCGGCCACCACGTCATGGCGCCATCATGTCGAGATTGAGTCCGTCCAGGTCGATCACTTTGAGTCCGTAATTCTCGCCGGCCACCACCACTTCGGCGCGGCCGATGGCCGTGCCGTTGACCTTGATGACGAGCGGTTCGCCGGCCAGCACGTCGAGCTCGACGACACTGTCGGGGCCGATGGCCATCAGTTCCTGCAGCGAGATGCGGGCCGAGCCCACCTCCAGCGTCAGCGTGACGGGGATCTTGCGCATCATTTGCGGCAGGTCGCGGCGCGGACGGGGCTCGGGCTCGTCGGCCAGCGTGCCGCCGACCTGGTCGATGATCATTTCATCGGACAAGTCTTCCAGCAGGGCGTCGCTCGGCGTGTTTGCGTTCATGTTCATCATGTTATTCGACATCTTCAAAAGAGGTTAAACAGAGTTTGCCCTTGTGCTCGGT
>JAZJZQ010000081.1:0-2102 GCA_040389625.1 Pseudomonadota bacterium
CTTGCCGTCCAGGGCGCGGCCGTTGTGCAAGGTGTCCACCACTTCGGGCAGCGTGTCGCCCACATGCAGCACCTTCGTTTCGCCCGTGGCACGGGTCACTTCCAGCGTTCCCTCCATCACGTAGGCGAACGATGGCACCTGATGTTCGTGCCAGCCGGTCTGTCCGCCGGCCGCGATTTCGACGATCAGCGCCGTCACTTCCGGCTGTCCGGCCGGATAGGCGATCGGCTTGCCATCCCAGCTGGCGGAGGTCTTCATCAGCGGCGTCACTTTGACGGCGGCGGAATTATCGAGCGCATGCGCCGCTTGGGTGACACAAAAAAGGGCGGCAGTCGCCAGTAGCAGATGTTTCATGGAAGTCCTTTCACGAGAGCGAAATAGTCTATCCGAAATGTGCTAAATTGCGATAAGAATAATTGCCACGGCAGCACTATTTTCTGTTTTCCGTTGAACCATGATCTGGAAACTGTTGTAAAGGCGACGATCCGCTTATGCTGTTGGCAGAGCTGGATCAACGACGAGGCCGCAACCCGCCGCCTCTAGGCCAGACGCCGCCATGCGCGGCATACGCCCATCGGGAGCACGACCGCCATGAACGACCTCACCTGCCACCTGGCGCCTGTCGCCCTGCGCAACAACGCCTGCTTTTGCGTCAGCCTGGACCAGGATGCGCTGCGCCTGGCCTTGCAGTCCCAGCTGGGCCGGCCCGATCTGTACGAGCTGGTGCAGCAGCGCTGCCCCTACCTATTCGCCGCCCGCCCCGTCTTCGTCTCGACCAAACAGTTGATGCGCATGGAAGAACTGGTGCACACCATCGAATCGGTCGTGGCGTTGCCGGCCTATCGCGAGCGCGTGCTGGCCTACGCGCCCGACATCGCCCGCCACGACACCGGCGCCCGCGGCGTCTTCATGGGCTACGACTTCCATGCCGACGACAACCAGTTCGGCCTGATCGAGATTAACACCAACGCCGGCGGCGCCATGCTCAACGCCGTGCTGGCGCGGGCGCAGCGCGCCTGCTGCGCGGAGGCCGAATTCCTCGTGCCGCCAGTGGCCACGGCGGGCGCCTTCGAGCGCGAAATGATCGCCATGTTCCGCCGCGAGTGGGCGCTGGCCGGCCACGACCGCCCCCTGCGCAGCATCGCCATCGTCGACGACGCGCCCGAGCAGCAATACCTGTACCCGGAGTTCCTGCTGTTCCAGCAGCTGTTCGAACGCCACGACCTGCACGCCGTGATCGCCGCGCCGGACCAGTTCCGGCTCGAGCACGGCGCCCTGTGGCTGGACGACCAGCCCATCGACCTGGTCTACAACCGCCTGACCGATTTCGCGCTTGAAGCACCGGCCAGCGCCACCTTGCGGGCAGCCTATCTGGCGCGGGCGGCCGTGCTCACGCCCCACCCGCGCGCCCACGCGCTGTACGCGGACAAGCGCAACCTGGCGCTGCTGAGCGATGCGCACGAACTGGAACAGCTGGGCGTGTCGCCGTCGCAGCGCGCCATCCTGCTGGCCGGCATTCCGCGCACGGAGCTGGTGCGGCCCGAACACGCCGAGCGCCTGTGGAGCGAACGGCGCCGTCTGTTCTTCAAGCCGTTCGGCGGCTACGGCGGCAAGGCCGCCTACCGGGGCGACAAGCTCACCCAGCGCGTGTGGCAGGAAATCCTGGCCGGCGGCTACGTGGCGCAGGCGCTGGTGACGCCGGGCGAGCGCACCATCTCGCCGCAGCAGCCGCCCCAGGTGCTGAAGTTCGACCTGCGCAATTACGCCTACGACGGCGGCGTGCAGTGGGTGGCGGCGCGCCTGTACCAGGGCCAGACCACCAACTTCCGCACGCCCGGCGGCGGCTTCGCGCCGGTCTACGAAAACGTGATGGCGCCGGTATGAAAAAAGGCGGACCGCCTTGCAGCGGGTCCGCCTTTTATCCGGGGTTAGCCAGGCTTACTGCGCCTCGCCCCACAGGTCGTGTGCGTCGGACGCGGTGATGGTCACGTCGACGAACTGGCCCACGGCCAGCTTCTTGTGCGGCTCGTACGGCGGCTTGACGTAGACCACGCCGTCGATTTCCGGCGCGTCGGCGCTGGAGCGGCCCACGCCGCCGCTGC
>JAZJZQ010000082.1:0-19706 GCA_040389625.1 Pseudomonadota bacterium
GTTTCGGCTCCGGTGAGCTGGACAAGGAGAAGAAGGCCGCCGAGGCCGCCGCCGGGGCGCCCGCGCCTGCCGCTGGTTCTGCCGCCGATAAGGCCGCCAGTTCAGTGGCCAGCTCCGGCTCCGCGACTGGCACCGCAACGGCTATCGCCGCCGCACCTGCCGCTTCGTCCGTCGCTTCCTCCGCCGCTGCGACCGGCGCCGCGACTGCCGCCACAGCCCAGTCCAGCCCCGTCCAGCCGCCGGCCGGCCAGAAGAAATTGGCCATCTGGCAGAAACTGGGCAAGTTGATCCAGGGCGAACCGCAGGTGGCCGACGCCAGCGCCTTCTACCGCACGCTGCAAGCGAAGCTCGAACTGCGCCAGGCCCTGCCGGCCGACGCCCTCAGCCGCCTCGGCACGCAGCGCGCCAGCGCCATCGTGGCCGCGCTGACCGAAGGCGGCGTCAACCCGGCCAGCGCCCGCACGGCCGCGCCGGAAGCGGTGCAGGCCGACGCCGGCCAGCCCGTCAACCTCAAACTGGGACTGTCGGCCAAGTAAGCGCCAGCCATCATCCCGCCCCACCCCGCGCATTGCTGGTTGACTTTGTTGTCATAAACCATTACATTCGCGGGGTTTTCATTTTATGGAGCCCCGTCATGGGCAGTTGTTCAGGTGATTGTAGTGGTCAGCTTCGCGCTGACACCGCCAGAGCAAGATAACGCAGGATAATCTTCTGCCGTCATCTCGCTCCTTGCGGATGACGGTATCTCCAGGCCGGCCCCCGGTCCGCCTTCCGATGTACCATTCTCCTTGCCCCACCGCGTAGACGCACGCCGTCATCACGTGGTCATGCGGCCCGGGCAGAATGCACCGTCAGTCACACTACGCCACAAGTTTGTATCGTCGTGCCGTCCGTTCCGGGCGGCGCTGTATCACGACCGGATGCGCCGTGCGCGCTCCCTTGTAGCGAGAATTTTATGAAGAATCACAGCACCAGCAAGAGCGGCGCCCCGCTGCCGTCCCCGTCGTCCACGCCGCGCCTGCGCAGCTGGCTGAAAAAACTCGGCCCCGGCCTGATCACGGGCGCCGCCGACGACGACCCCAGCGGCATCGCCACCTATTCCCAGGCCGGCGCCCAGTTCGGTCCCAACCTGCTGTGGACCATGTTCTTCACCTATCCGCTGATGGTGGGTATCCAGGTGGTGAGCGCGCGCATCGGCCGCGTCACCGGCATGGGGCTGGCGGGCAATATCCGCACCCATTTCCCGCGCTGGATGCTGTACCTGATCGTCAGCCTGCTGCTGGTGGCCAACACCATCAACATCGCGGCCGACGTGTCGGCCATGGGCGAAGCGCTGGGCCTGCTGGCCGGCGGCTCCTCGCGCCTGTACGCGGCCTGCTTCGGCGTCGTGTCGCTGGTGCTGCAGATTATCGTCCCCTACTCGCGCTACGTGCGCGTACTCAAGTGGCTCACGCTGGCCCTGCTGGCCTACGTGGGCGTGGTGTTCGCCGTCCATATTTCGTGGCCCGAGGTGGCGCTGGCGCTGGTCGCGCCCAAGCTCGAGTGGAGCGCCGCCACCATCACCACCATCGTGGCCGTGTTCGGCACCACCATCAGCCCCTACCTGTTCTTCTGGCAAGCGTCGCAGGAAGTGGAGGAAATGGAGGCCGATCCCATCCGCCGCCCGTTGCTCGAGGCACCGGAACAGGCCCGCCCCAGCTTCCGCCGCATCAAGATCGACACTTACCTGGGCATGGGCTTTTCCAACCTGGTCGCCTTCTTCATCATCCTGACCACGGCCGTCACGCTGCACCTGCAGGGCATCACCACCATCCAGACCTCGGCCGAGGCGGCCACGGCGCTGCGCCCCATCGCCGGCGAGTTCGCCTTCCTGCTGTTCGCGGCCGGCATCATCGGCACCGGCCTGCTGGCCGTGCCCGTGCTGGCCGGTTCGGCCGCCTACGCCATCGCCGGCGCTTTCGAGTGGACAAAGGGACTGGAACACAAGCTGTTCGACGCCAAGGGTTTCTACGGCATCATCGCCGTCTCCACCCTGGTGGGCGTGGCGCTGGGCTTCACCCCCATCGACCCCATCAAGGCACTGTACTGGAGCGCCGTCATCAACGGCGTGATCTCGGTACCCATCATGGCCGTGATGATGGTGATGGCGGCCAACAGCAAGGTCATGGGCCGCTTCGTTGTCACCCGCAAGCTCAAGTGGCTGGGCTGGCTCGCCACGGGCGCCATGGCGCTGGCCGTGGTGGCCATGTTCCTCACCCTGGACCTCTCCTGAACCCCTGACAGCAAGTACTAAGAATGAAGAAGAATACTGCCCGCCACCTGCTGGCCACCCCACTCTGCCTGCTCTCGCTGGCCAACGCCCACGCCCAGAGCGCCGCCGACACGGCCGCCGCGCCGGAAACGTGGGCCGTCCACGGCCAGTTCACCAACGTCACCCAGAAGCACAACCGGTTCGCCTCGCCCTACCAGGGCCAGAACAGCCTGGACGCGGCCGGCCGCATGGAAGAGACCAGCGACATCACCGTCTACGCGGGCGTGCGCCTGCCCACGGGCACGGAGCTGTGGCTCAATCCCGAGATCGACCAGGGCTTCGGCCTGAGCAACACGGTCGGCATGGCCGGCTTTCCCAGCGGCGAAGCGTACAAGGTGGGCGCCAACACGCCCTACCTGCGCCTGCCGCGCGCCTTCCTGCGCCACAGCTTCGCGCTGGGCGGCCCGCAGGAAGCGGTGGAAGCGGGCCCCAACCAGCTGGCCGGCACCCGCGCCCAGGACAATGTGACGCTCACGGCCGGTAAATTCTCCGTCACCGACATCTTCGACACAAACAGCTACGCCCACGATCCACGGGGCGACTTCCTGAACTGGTCGCTGATCGACGCTGGCGCCTTCGACTACGCGGCCGACGCCTGGGGCTTCACCTACGGCGCGGCGCTGGAATGGAACCAGGGCAGCCGCACGGCGCGCGCCGGCGTGTTCCAGCTGTCGGCCGAGCCGAACGGCAAGATCATCCGCCCCAAGTTCAACCAGTACATGCTGGTGGCCGAACTGGAGCAGCGCTACCAGTGGGATGGCCATGGCGGCAAGGTCAAGCTGCTGGGCTTTGCCAACCACGCCAACATGGCCCGCTACGAAGACGCCGTGCGCCAGGCGGGCGGCGCCGTGCCGGACGTGGCCGGCGTACGCCGCATGGCCTGGCGCACCGGCCTGGCCGTCAACCTGGAGCAGGAACTGACGGCCGACGTGGGCCTGTTCGCCCGCGCCAGCGCCAACGACGGCGCCAAGGAAGCCTATGAATTCACGGAGATCAACCGTTCGCTGTCGGCCGGCGTAGCCATCAAGGGCACAGCCTGGGGCCGGCCGGACGACACGGTGGGACTGGCGGGCGTGGCCAACGGCCTGTCCGGCGACGCCCGCGCCTACTTCGCGCAAGGCGGCATCGGCATCCTGATCGGCGACGGCGGCCTGCAGTACGGGGCGGAAAAGATCATCGAGGCTTACTATGCGGCGCGGCTGGGCAAGCAGCTCAGCATCGCGTTCGACCTGCAGCAGGCCAACAACCCGGCCTACAACCGCAGCCGCGGCCCTGTCCACCTGTACGCCGTGCGCCTGCACGCGGAGTTTTAAGGCACGCCGCCTACAGCGCGCCCGCCGGCAGCCGCAGCACCACCTCCGTGCCCGCGCCCGGCGCGCTGTCGATCGCCACGGTGCCCTGCATCAGGTCCACCACCAGGCTGTGCACGCTGGCCAGCCCCAGCCCCGTGCCGCTGCTGCCCAGCTGGGTGGTGAAGAACGGCTCGAACACTTTGGGCAGTTGGTCGGCGGCGATGCCGCAGCCATCGTCGCGCCACCGTATCTGCACCGTCTGGTCCTCGATGCTGGCCGCGACGGCGATGGTGCCGCCGCTGCCGCCCCGGAAACCGTGGAACAGGCTGTTGTCGAGCAGCTGCTGGAAGATCAGGCCGCAGGCGCCCGGATAGCCGCTCATCCACAACTGGCCCGGCAAGGTGAACGCCAGCGTCACCCCTTGCGCCAGCAGGCGCGGTTGCCAGCCGATGGCGCTGGCCCGCAGTAACGCACCCAGGTCGAAGCGGCACAGCGGTTCCTGTTCCGGATGGCTGGACAGGCCCTTGAAGCGCTCCACCAGCCGGTTGATCTGCACGATGGCCCGGTCCAGCAACTGCCCGCCCTGCAGCAGATGTTCGAGCAGCGCTTGCAGCTGGCTGCGCCGCAGGCTGCCGTCGTCCAGGCTGTGTTGCAGCTCTTCGGCCTGGGCCGCGATGGCGCTGGCGGCCATGCGGGCATTGCCTACGGGTGTGTTGAGCTCATGGGCCATGCCCACCACCATGCGCGACAGGCCCAGCTGCTTTTCCTGCGCCATCAGCGAGCGCATGGCTTGCTCCAGCGCGGCCGTGCGCTCGCGCACCTGCTGTTCCAGCTCATCGTGGGCCCGCTGCAGGGCCGCTTCCGCCGCCTGGCGCACGTCCACTTCCTGGCGCAGCTGGTCGAGCGCGGCGCTCAGTTCCGCATTGCGCTGGACCAGCGAGTTTTCCAGCGCCGTGCCGTGCTGGGCCAGCTGGGCATTCTGGTGCAGCAACTGGGGCCGCTCCATGACGGCGTTGATGGTGGCGCCCAGCGACGTAGCCAGTTCGCGCTTGTGACGCCGTTCCACCTGCACCTGGCGCATGCAGGCTTGCAGCGTCTCCTCCAGATAGCCCCACAGCCGGCCGTAGTGGCGGATGGCGTAGGCGACGATTTCGCGCGAGCCCGTGCTGTGGGGCGGTTCCAGGGCCAGCTCCGCATCGAACGCGAGCAGCGCCTGCCAGGCGTCGGAACGCGAGCCTTCCACACACTGCATCAACACGTCGCACAGGCGCAGGCCCAGCCGCCAATACGGTTGCACGCCCTGCGGCCCGCAGCACTGGTGGAACTGGGTCAGGTACTCGCGGCAATCGTCCGGCTGGCCCAGCGTGGCCTTGACCACGGCCAGGTTGAGCAAGGCCAGTCCTTCGTGATAGTGCAACTGGTGGCGGCGCGCCACCTGCAAGGCCAGCTCGCGCTGGGCCAGGCAGTCGCGCCAGTACGGGGCGGCCGTGCCGGCATCGTCCTCCTCCAGCGCCAGATAGTAGGCGGCCGAGGCGGCGTAGTTGAGCAGCAGGTTGTGGACGGGCGGCGTCAGGTCCGCCGCCCGGGCCAGCAGCTCGGCGCAGGACAGGCGCAGCTCCAGGTACATTTCCGAGCCGAACAGCACGGTGCAGCGGATGGCCTGCATTTGCAGCGCCAGCTGTTCCTGGCCGCAGCGCTGATACAGTTCGCCGGCCCGCGCCACGCTGTCGAGCGCCGCGTGGTGCAGCCGCATGCGGCCCTGTATCCATTGCAGGGCGCGCCACGCGGCCGCCTGCGCCATCGGATGATGCTCCGCCTGGGCCTGCACCTGCAGCCGCTTGGCGTGCATCAGCAAGTCGTCTGGCCGGGCGTCGTCGCCCAGCGAGCGCACCAGGATCTGGAACGCCTGCAGCTCCAGCGCCTGGGACGCCGTCAGCCGCAGCGCGGCCAGCTGCTCGAGCGGCGCGGGCGCGTGGGCCAGCTCGAAACCAGTGAGGCTGGCGCGCACCTCGCGCAGCAAGCCTTCCGCCTGCGCTTTGTCGTTCTGCGCAGCAACTTCCGCGGACGAGTTGGTAACAGACATGGCGCTCTCCATTCCGGCCGTGGCGGCCTGGCCGGGGTGACTGACTTGCAGTATCCCACGAACTGGCGTCGCGCTGGCAAGCGGCGCCACGGGCGCGCGGAGCAAATCGTTGCACACGGACTACAGCCCAGGCCACGTCCGCGTGCGGGCTGCGGGCCGGCGCGCACTTCTTGCTTTGCGGGCAATGGCTGGCTGTGCGAGAATCGACGCGTTTTGCGGCCCGGCCGGCAACCCGCCAGCCCCCGGCCCCGGAACGACACCAGGAGATAAGATGTCAGGTGAGAACAACGAACTGAGACGCGGATTGAAAAGCCGCCACATCCAGCTGATCGCGCTGGGCGGGGCGATAGGAACCGGGCTGTTCCTCGGCATTGCGCAAACCATCCAGATGGCCGGCCCGTCCGTGCTGCTGGGCTACGGCGTGGCCGGCTTCATCGCCTTCCTCATCATGCGCCAGCTGGGCGAAATGGTGGTGGACGAACCCGTGGCCGGCTCCTTCAGCTATTTCGCCGATAAATACTGCGGTCACCAGGCCGGCTTCATGTCGGGCTGGAACTACTGGGTACTGTACGTGCTCGTGAGCATGGCCGAACTGTCGGCCGTGGGAATTTACGTGCAGTACTGGTGGCCTGGCATCCCGACGTGGATGTCGGCGCTGGCCTTCTTCCTCATCATCAATTCCATCAGCCTGAGCAACGTGAAGGCGTTCGGCGAGATGGAATTCTGGTTCGCCATCATCAAGGTGGCCGCCATCGTCGGCATGATAGGCTACGGCGGCTGGCTGCTGCTGTCGGGCGGCGCCGGTCCCGAGGCCAGCGTGGCCAACCTGTGGCAGCACGGCGGCTTCTTCCCCAACGGCGTGAGCGGCCTGGTGATGGCCATGGCCGTCATCATGTTCTCGTTCGGCGGACTGGAACTGGTGGGCATTACGGCCGCCGAGGCGGACAACCCGTCCGTCACCATCCCCAAGGCCACCAACCAGGCCATCTACCGCATCTTGATCTTCTACATCGGCGCGCTGGGCATCCTGCTGTCGCTCTACCCGTGGCAGAAAGTGGTCAGCGGCGGCAGCCCGTTCGTGCTGATCTTCCATGCGTTGAACAGCAACCTGGTGGCCAACGCCCTCAACGCCGTGGTGCTGACGGCCGCGCTGTCGGTCTACAACAGCGGCGTGTACTGCAACACCCGCATGCTGTACGGCCTGGCCAAGCAAGGGAATGCACCGCGCGCGCTGCTCAAGGTGAATGCCCGCGGCGTGCCGCTGGCCGCGCTGGGCGTATCGGCCGTGGCGACGGGTGTTTGCGTGCTCGTCAACTACTTCATGCCGGGCAAGGCGTTCGAAGTGCTGATGGGGCTTGTGGTGTCGGCCCTTATCATCAACTGGGGCATGATCAGCTGGATCCACCTGCGCTTCCGCGCGCAGAAGCGGCAGACGGGCCAGAGCACGGCCTTCCGCAGCCTGGGCTACCCGCTTACCAACTACCTGTGCCTGGCCTTCCTGGCCGGCATCCTCGTGGTCATGTTCCTGACGCCCGACCTGCGGCTGTCCGTCTACCTGATCCCCGTATGGCTGGTCGCGCTGGCCATCGGCTACCGCCTGCGGCCGAAAGGCTCGTCCAACGGCGGCGCGGCACTGGCGCAAGCGCCCCGCTGACGATTGCCGGGGCGCCGTTCGCGCTGGACGGCGCCCCGCACCTTTCCTGCCCGGGTCAGGCGGTCTTCGCTTCCTGCAGGCCCAGCTCCTGCTTCATCAGGTCGCGGATCTTGAATTTCTGGATCTTGCCCGTGATCGTCATCGGGAATTCCTCGACGAAGCGGATGTGGCGCGGCACCTTGTGATAGGCGATCTGGCCTTCGCAGAACTTGCGCACGCCCTCTTCCGTCAGGCTCTGGCCGGGCTTGACGACGATCCAGGCGCACAGCTCCTCGCCGTATTTCGCATCCGGCACGCCCACCACCTGCACGTCCTGCACGGCCGGATGGCGGTACAGGAATTCCTCGATCTCGCGCGGGTAGATGTTCTCGCCGCCCCGTATCACCATGTCCTTGATGCGGCCCACGATGTTGACATAGCCTTCCTCGTTCATGGTGGCCAGGTCGCCCGTGTGCATCCAGCCATCGGCGTCGATGGCCTCGCGGGTCTGCACCTCGTCGCCCCAGTAGCCCTGCATCACCGAGTAGCCGCGCGTGCACAGTTCGCCCGGCTGGTTGCGCGCCGTGACGGTGCCCGTCTCCGGATCGACGATCTGCACTTCCAGGTGGTCGCGCACCGTGCCCACCGTGGACACGCGCATCGCCAGCGGCGTATCGGTGCCGCTCTGGCAGCTCACGGGGCTGGTCTCCGTCATGCCGTAGGCGATCGTCACCTCCGACATGTGCATGTCGCCCACCACGCGCTTCATCACCTCCACCGGGCAGGGCGAGCCGGCCATGATGCCGGTGCGCAGCGTGGACAGGTCGAATTCACCGAAGCGCGGATGGTCCAGCTCCGCGATGAACATGGTGGGCACGCCGTGCAGCACCGTGCAGCGCTCGTCCTGCACGGCCTGCAGCACGGCCAGCGGTTCGAAGCCGCTGCTGGGGTAGACGATGCAGGCGCCATGGGTCAGGCTGGCCAGGTTACCGAGCACCATGCCAAAACAGTGATACAGCGGTACGGGGATGCACAGGCGGTCGCGGTCAGTCAGCTTCATGGCCTCGCCGACGAAGAAGCCGTTGTTGAGGATATTGCGGTGCGTGAGCGTGGCGCCCTTGGGGAAGCCCGTCGTGCCGCTGGTGAACTGGATGTTGATGGCCTGCTCCGGCCGCACGCCGGCCGCCGCCTGCCGCACGCGCGCGTCGTCCGCCAGTCCGCGCGCCAGCAGCGCCGAGAAACGCAGCATGCCCGCTTCTTCCGCGCCGGCGCCCTGCTCGTCTATCCACACCACCGTGCGCAAGCCCGGCAGGCGCGCGCATTGCAGCGCACCCGGCGCCGCCGTCGCCAGCTCCGGGGCCAGTTCCCGTATCATGGCCAGGTAATCGCTGGTCTTGAAGCGGGCCATGCTGACCAGGGCCTTGCAGCCCACCTTGTTGAGCGCGTACTCCAGCTCCGCCACGCGGTAGGCCGGATTGATGTTCACCAGGATCAGTCCCAGGCGGGCCGTGGCCAGCTGCATCAGCACCCATTCCGCGTTGTTGTGCGACCAGATGGCGACCCGGTCGCCCGTCGCCAGCCCCGCCCCCAGCAGCGCGCTGGCCAGGCGGTTAACCTCGGCCTGCAGCTGGCGGTAGGTGTAGCGCCGGCCCTGGTGCAGGCTGACCAGCGCCTCGGCGTCCGGATGGCGCGCCACGATGGCGTCGAAATAATCGCCTATGGTCTGTTCGATCAGCGGCTTGTCGGTCTGGCCGCGGGAATAGCTTTGCTCTGCCTGGTACTGCGTCATCTGGGTCTCCTGTGTTGTCATTTAGTTCAAACTTGAACCAATGCATGCATCTTGTGTGCCCGCTAAGATACCGCATCCCGCGGCCCGGGCGGCGCACTTTTTGCAGCAGTCATGACTTGACGGCAGGCTGTGCGCCGCAGGGATGGCAACGTGACACAGGGTGGAGTCGGCCCCGCAGAGTGCGCGTCTACGCCGCCGGCGCCGCCCCTTGCAGCCTGCGCACGCCGTCCACGAAGCGCGCCAGCGTGGCCGACAGGGCGCCGCGCGGCAGCATCGCTTCGATCAGCTGGAAACGGCCGCGCGTGGCCAGCGCCTTCTGCAAGGCTTGCTGCAACTGCTCGCGCGTCTCGGCACGATAGCCGTCACCGCCCAGCGCGGGCGCGGCGTCCGCGAAATGCCAGTCACTCAGGTCGTTGTAGCGGGCTTCGGGCTGGAAGGTGCGCAGCATCTCCCAGCCGCAGTTGTTGAAGACGATGACGATGGGGTCCCAGCCATAGCGCTGGCAGTTGCCCAGTTCCCAGCCCGTCATCTGGAACGCGCCGTCGCCCACCAGGATGATGGGACGTTCGCCGCTCGAGGCTTGCAGCCCCAGGCCGGCCGGCACGCCATAACCCATGGTGGCGTAATAGCCCGGCGCCAGCAATGCCGTGTGCTCGATGTCGAGCGCCGTGAAGAAGCAGTCGCCGATGTCGGAGACGATGGGCATGCGGCCGTGCTGCGCCATCGCGTCGTTGACGGCGCGGGCGATGTCCATCGGCGTGATGCGGGCGCCGTCCGCCTGCAGCTCATACGGATAGCGGGCCGCCTTGTGTTCCGGCGCCTGCAACGCCAGCGATTGCGCGCTCTCCAGCATGCCGTCCAGCAGCGCCTCCAGCGGGATGTCGGGATAGACGTGGTAACCCATGGTGACCTGGCCGTCGAGCGCCAGGATGCCGCGCCGCATGTCGATCTTGCGTTCGGAGACGCCGAAATTGGTGTCCGATACGAGCACGCCCAGCATCAGCAGCGCGTCGGACTGCTCCACCGCCTCCGTGATGACGGGGTCGCCCGCCACGCCGAGATAAGTGCCCAGCAGCGGCGCGTCCGTCTCGGCCAGCAGGCCGCGGCCCATGATGGTGGTGGCCACCGGCACGCGCAGCAGCTTGGCCAGCCGCGCCACTTTTTCCTCGATGCCGAAACGGCGTATCTCTATCCCCACCAGCAGCATGGGCCGCTGCGCCTTGGCCAACCGCGCCAGCAGCTCCTGCACGCAGGCTTGCAGCGCTTCGGCGTCATGCGCGGGCGCGGGCAGGCGCGGCACGGGCTCGCACGGCACCGCCACCATGTCGCGCGGCAGTTCGATGTAGACGGGGCGCGACTGGCTCTGGCAGTTGCGCAGCACGCGGGCGATGTCGGCCGGCGCCGTCTCGGCATTGTTCAGTACCACCTGGTCGCAGGTGATTTCGCGGAAGATGGCCAGCTGGGAGTCCAGCGTGCGGGTCTGGTGGTGCAGCAGGAAGCCGTTGCGGCGCTCGTGGGCGCCGGGCGCGCCCGAGATGACCACCATCGGCACCTTCTCCGCATACGACGAGGCCACGGCGTTGACCATGTTGAGCGCGCCGGCGCCATACGTCACCACGGCCACACCGAGGCCGCCGCCCTGGAAGCGGGCCGCCGCATCCGCCGCGAAGCCCACGCCCGGCTCGTGGCTCAGCGTGTACAGCGGCAGCACCTGCGACTGTTCCACCTGCTGGAAGAACGGCAGCACGAAATCGCCCGGCAGGCCAAACAGCTCACGGGCGCCATGCGCCTTGAGCGCGTGCAGCAGGGAAAGGGAAAGGTTCATGTTGTTGTCTCTTTGGTTTGATTTGGGAGGGATGCCGGAGGGGCCGATCGGGCGCCCTCCAGCATGGCCATGACCCCGGCGACGGCCTGGTCGGCCTGCGCCGGGTCGAAATCGGCATGGAACCGTTTCTTGATACCCATGTGCTGCAGCAGCACATGATGGTCCGGCACGATGGCGTGCCGTTCCAGACAGTGGCGGGTACAGGCCAGCGCGCAACCGTCGATGGCGACGATGGGCCGGCCCGACCGGGCCAGTTTGAGCAGCGCAGGGACGTCGCCGCCGATGCCGGCGATGCACGACATCTCGGCCACGCCGCGCCGGTCCAGCTGCAGCGCCACGTAGTTGGCGGTCTGCGCGGCGCTGGAACAGCCGGAACACGAATAGACCAGCGGCAGATCCTTGCGTTTTCCAGCCATGGCGTGCACCTCCCCGTGCTCAGTTGAACATCAGCCGCGCCGGGCCGCACCCGAGCGCAGCCCCTGCAGCCAGCGTTGCAACGCCTGGCGGGCCAGGTCCAGCATGGGCGCTTCGATCGCGTCCAGCGTGTTCTTGACCAGCAGGCCCAGTTCCGTGTCGCCTTCCATCGACAGGCGGCGGCAGAAGAACAGCGTGTCCGGATCTTCCTCGCGCCGCGCCAGGGCCAGGAAATCGCGCGCGCTGGCGGCGATTTCCAGGTCCACCTGCGGCGCGCGGCGGCGGGCCGCGAAGCGTTCACCCTGCCATTCGAAATCGAACGACACGGCCGCATCGCGCACGGTGATGCGCAGGCTCCGGCCCTGCAGGATGGCGCGCACGTCGGCCGGCAAGTGCTGGCGCAAGGTCAGGTTCAGGCCCGTGACGAACAGCAGCGAGCCGGGGAACGGCGGCAGCTTGCCGAAGATGGCGGCCACGGGCGCCGGCAGCGTCTGGCCGCCGCGCTTGATGGGTGGATTTGCGGCTTGCATCATGCGGCCCTCCCTGCCTGTTGTTCCAGTCCCGGTTTGCCGTACCAGTAGCCGTTGCACGCTTCGGCCGGCATCCAGTCGGCCAGCATGGCGTTGGCCGCCGCGCCGGACATCTCGCCGCGGCGCACGGCGTCGAAGCTGTCGATCACGCGCGTCGTGTGCTGCGACTGCGGGCTGATACGCACCACGTCCACGCCCAGCGCGGCCATCTGGTCCAGCTCCCCGATCAGGTTGTAGACCAGGGCCGACTGGGTCTGGGTGCCGTTCAGCACCAGGAACGGCGCATCCTCGCGGGTCTGCATCAGCAGGCCGTCCGGGTAGTCCAGGCAGCTGAACTGGCAGTTATCCTTGGGCAGGTTGCGGTTGCGGGCCGTGAAGCAGCGCGCCGAAAACGCCAGCGGCATGCGGCCGTAGGCGAAGATTTCCGTCTCCATCCCTTGCGGGCGGCCGGCCTGCATCTGCTCCAGGCCTTCGCGGCCCATCTCCAGCGGCATCACCCAGCGGCGCGCGCCCATCTGGCCCATCAGCTGCAGCGTGGGCGGGTTGTAGACGTTGACGTGCGGTCCGGCCACGAACGGGATGCCGCCGGCCACGCAGTGCACGGCGCCCATGTCGTTTGCTTCCACGGCAAAGCGGCCGTTGCCGGTCAGGCGGCGCAGCGCCGTCACGTCCGAGCCCGATTCGAGCAGGGCCAGGGTGGACAGCACCACTTCCTTGCCGGCCGCTTCCAGCTTGTCGGCGATGTCCAGCCAGTCGGCCAGGCGCAGCTCATGGCGGCGCGAACAGACGGCCTCGCCGAGGTAGACGATATCGACCGGCGTGGCCGCAATCTCCTCGTAGAACTTCATTACAGTGTCGCGGGGCCAGTAGTACAGTATGGGCCCCAGGGCGAGTTTCAACATGCTTGCTCCCAAAGTGCCGGCCATGGGCCGGCGGTCATCATTTCCAAGAACGGTGGTAGGCGCCCAGCGTGTGCTGCTGGCCTTCCGCCACCCGGTTCAGTTCCGTCATCCAGTCCGGCTTGACGGAATAGCGGGCCGGATTGTTCAGTACCTGGTCGATGGCGTCGCGCCACACGCGCGTGACCTGGGCCACGTAGGCGGGGCTGCGCTGGCGCCCTTCGATCTTCACGGCGCGTACGCCCATGCCCACCAGTTGCGGCAGCAGTTCCAGCGTATTGAGGCTGGTGGGCTCCTCGACGGCGTAATAGGTTTCGCCTTCGACGTTGAAGCGGCCCTTGCACAGCGTGGGGTAGCTGGCGTTTTCTTCCTCGCCGTAGCGGTCGATCAGCACCCCGTTCAGGCGCGATTCCAGCCCCTTGGGACTTTGCTGCCAGCGCACGGCCTTGGCCGGTGAACATACGCCGTGGGTGTTGGGCGACTCGCCCGTGGCGTAGGACGACAGCGCGCAGCGCCCTTCCACCATCACGCACAGGCTGCCGAACCCGAACACCTCGATTTCGACCGTCGTGTTGCTGGCCACCGATTCCACCTGGGCCAGCGACAGCACGCGCGGCAGCACCGCGCGCTGGATGCCGAAGTGCTTCTGGTAGAAGTTGATGGCCTCGTAGTTGGTGGCCGAACCTTGCACGGACAGGTGCAGGCGCAGGTCGGGGAAGTTCTCGGCCGCGTATTGCATCAGGCCCGGATCGGCCAGGATCACGGCGTCCACGCCGGCGCCGGCGGCGCGGTCGATGGCGGTGCGCCACAGGCCGCTGGTGGACGGCTGCGGATAGGTGTTCAGGGCCAGCAGCACCTTGCGCCCGCGGCTGTGGGCGTACTCGATGCCCTGCGCGATGGCCACGTCGTCGAAATTGAGGCCGGCGAAATTGCGGGCGTTGGTGGCGTCGCGAAAGCCCAGGTAGACGCAGTCGGCGCCGTTATCGATGGCGGCCTTGAGCGCCGGCAGGCTGCCGGCGGGGCAGACCAGCTCTATGCCGGCGTTGCGTTCGGCCGGACGGGAAGATACGGATAAATTACTCATGTTTGCGAGGTCAAGGCTAGGGTGAACCGGCCGCACCCGCGGCGGCCGGTGGAAAATGGTGGCGTCCGGCCAGGGCGCGGGGGCGCC
Source organism: Pseudomonadota bacterium (assembly GCA_040389625.1). Classification (GTDB taxonomy): domain Bacteria; phylum Pseudomonadota; class Gammaproteobacteria; order Burkholderiales; family Burkholderiaceae_D; genus Rugamonas. Next base: position 13,948 of record JAZJZQ010000082.1, read on the forward strand.
CGGCCACGCTCAGGCGGCCAGCGGCGGCGGATGCGTGCCGTTCAACATGTAGTCGATCAGCTCGCGCACGGGACGCATGGCGGCGCCGAACGGCAGCGCCTCGCTGCCGCGGAAGAACAGGCCCCGCTTGCGGTCGCCCTCCAGCGCGAAGGCCAGCTGGGTATCGATGCAGAACTGCCCTGCTTTCGCGTCGCCGTCGCGCCAGCCGCACTGCTGCAGGCATTCGATGCCCACCGTGCAGGGCTTGGGACGGGCTTTCGACTGCAGCTTGGTTTCCTTGTCCAGGTAGCGCATCAGCCAGGGCGTGCGCACGGCGCGCGCCGGCAGGCCGGCCGCGCTCATGAAGGTGACGGTGTCCTGCTCGCCCGCTTCCAGCAGCACGTCCTTGAATACCTGGTGGGCGTCGCCCTCGGTGCTGACGGCGAACGGCGTGCCGAGCTGGATGGCGCTGGCGCCCATGCCGATCAAGTCCTTGACCTGCTGGTGCGAATGCACGCCGCCGGCGGCGATGAGGGGAATGCGTTCCCGCTCCAGGCCCAGTTCGCGCATCAGCGCGTGCGCCCCTTCCAGCACGGTGGCAAAGCCGAAGCGCGGGTCCTTGACCGCTTCCGCGTTGGGCGCGCCCAGGTGGCCGGCCGCAAAACGGGGATTTTCGATGACGATGGCGTCCGGCAGGCGGTTGCGGCGCATCCATTTCTTGAGCAGCAGCGCGATGCCGCGCGCGTCCGACAGCACGGGGATCAGGGCCACGTTGGGATGGTCGGCCGTCAGTTCGGGCAGGTCCAGCGGCAGGCCGGCGCCCACCACCAGCGCGTCGGCGCCGCTGGCGCAGGACTGGCGTACCAGGTCGGCGTACTGGCTCACGGCCCGCATCACGTTCACGGCGATCATGCCCTTGCCGCCGGCGATGCCGCGCGCCATGCCGATTTCACGGGCTAGTGCCGTCAGGTTGGCCGCCTCGATCAGGGCCCGGTCCTGGCTGCGGCCCGTGCTGTGCATCAGGTCGGGGTGGTGCCGCCGCAGGTCCACGCTGGCGATGGTGCCCATCGCGCCCTCGCGCGCAACACTGCCGGCCAGGCGGTGCGCGGACACGCCCACCCCCATGCCGCCTTGCACGATGGGGAGCAGCAGCTTGTCCCGGATACGGAACCGATTCAAAACAGTCAACAACATAAGAGGCCTTCCTGATAGCGAGCCCGAACTGTAACGCTCATGCATCGTTGGAATCCTTGATGTGTATCAAAGATTTGCGGCTTGCCAGAATGTGACAATGCAGTTCAATACTTCGCCAAGGAACAGACATGAGCAGCATCGGCACTTTTTTGGGACGCGACCACCAGCAATGCGACGACCAGTACGCGCTGGCCGAGGCGCGCGTGGTGGGCAACCAATGGGAGCTGGCCGCCAGCGACTTCGCCGCCTTTCGCGGCATGCTGGAACACCATCTGGGCATGGAGGAACAGGTGATGTTCCCCGCGCTGGAGCAGGCCATGGGCCACAGCGGCGGCCCCACCGGCGTGATGCGCGCCGAACACGTCCACATGCGCGACCTGGTGCAGGGCATGGCCGACGCCATCGCCGCCCGCTCCGGCGACGACTTTTTCAACCATGCCGACACGCTGCGCATGCTGATGCGCCAGCACAATCTCAAGGAGGAAGGCATCCTCTATCCCATGGCCGACCGTTTCCTGGACCAGCGCATGCCCGAGCTGCTGGCGCAGATGCGCGCCTTTGAGGCGGTGGCCGAACAAGGAGTACTGCCATGACCGACATTACCGTGCAATGGGAAGACCAGGATCTGGATGTGGGCGGGCTGGAACCGCCCGAGCCCATGGTGCTGATCCTGGAAGCGCTGGACCGACTGGAGCCGCGCCATCGCCTGCGCGTGCTGATCGACCGCGAACCGCACCCGCTGTACCGGGTCCTGGAGCGTAACGGCTTCGCCCACAGCATCTCGACCCGCCCCGACTACCGCTACGAACTGCTGATCTGGGAGCCGCAACTGGCCGGCGGCGCCGCCTGAACCACCTGCCCGACTACACCATGCAACGCGCCCTGTCGCTCGACCAAAATCCGCCGTTGGCGCTGCCCATGCGCTACTTCCTCAGCGCGCCCCTGTTCGCCGCGCTGGCCGCCGCCTTGCTGCTGTGGCAGGGCGAAGCCGCCCTCGCTTCGCGCTGGACGCCGGCCACGCTGGCCCTGACCCACCTGCTCACATTGGGTTGCCTGAGCATGACCATGGTGGGCGCGCTGCTGCAGATGCTGCCCGTGGTGGCCGGCATCGGCCTGCCCCATGCGCGGCCGGTGGCCATCGTCGTGCATATCGCGCTGTGCGCCGGCACGCTGCTGCTGGCGGCCGCCTTCTGGCTGGAAGCGCCAACCCTGTTCCAGCTGGCGCTCGGGGCGCTGCTGACGGCGCTGTGCGCGCTGCTGGTGGCCTGCACGGTGAGCCTGTGGCAGCAGCATTCGAGCGGCGCCACGGCGACCGTGGCCGCCATCCGCCTGTCGCTGGCGGCGCTGGCCATCACCATCGTACTGGGCGGCCTGCTGGCCGGCTCGCTGGCCTGGCCCGAACTGCTGGCCCTGCCCCTGCCCGTGCTGACGGACGTGCACGCCATGTGGGGCCTGTTCGGCTGGGTCGGCTTGCTGGTGGTGGGCGTGGCGTTCCAGGTCGTGCCCATGTTCCAGGTCACGGAACCGTATCCAAACTGGTTAACCCGATCGTTCACCACCGTGCTGTTCCTGCTGCTGCTGGCTTGCTCGATCGGCGCCACGCTGCAACGGCCGCAGGACCAGTGGTTCCACACCGCCGTCGAAGCGGCCGTGGTGGGCGGCTATGGCCTGTTCGCCGCCATCACGCTGGCCCTGCTGGCCAGGCGCAAGCGACCCAAGGCCGATCCCACCACGCTGTTCTGGCGCACCGCCATGGCCAGCCTGCTGGCCGCGCTGGTTCTGTGGCTGCTGCCCGTCGCCACCGGCGACGCCGCCCAGCCGCTGGCCCTGGGCGTACTGTTCATCGCCGGCTTCGCGCTCACCACCATCAACGGCATGCTGTACAAGATCGTGCCCTTCCTGACCTGGTATCACTTGCAGGAATCGATAGGGCGCGGCGCGCCCAACGTCAACAAGATCATCCCCGAACGGCGCGCGCGCCAGCAGTTCGCCTTGCACCTGGCAGCCCTGCTGCTGTTGCTGGCGGCGTGCTACCTGCCGCAGCAGCTGGCCCGTCCGGCCGGCGCGGCCATGTGCGCCTCCTGCCTGATGCTGTGGTTTAACCTGCTGCAGGCCATGCGCCTGTATCGCCGCTTGCAACGGCAAGCACAAACCGGCAAGCATTTGGCGCCGGCCTGAACGTCCTGTCCCCGAACGAGAACATCATGACACTAGAACACTGGATACGCGCTTCCACCCGCCAGATGGCGCCCCGCTCCACGGCCCTGCTCAAGCTGATCTTCAGCGACCCCGATCTCGGCGGCGACGAACCGGTCTGGCTGCACGAGCTGATACGGCTGATGGCGCCGTTCGGCCTGGACGAGCGAGCCACTCGCACCAGCGTGTTCCGCCTGACCGAGCAAGGCTGCCTGCAATCGCGCCGCCATGGCCGGCGCGCCAGCTACGAGGTGGCCCCGGCCGCCGCCGAATCGCTGCGCGCGGCCTGGCGCCGCCTCAATGCGGCGCCCGAGCGTCACTGGGACGGCAACTGGACGCTGCTGATCAATTCCGGCGGCCGCATCGGCGCCGCCACCTACGCCACCTTGCGCAAGGCGCTGGCCAATCACGGCTACTGCGCGCTGGCGCCCAACGTGCTGGCCCGGCCGACCGACCATGAAACGCGCGGCCAGGACGACCTGACGGCACTGGGCGAGGAACCGCACCTGGAGATCTTCAAGGTCAGCGGCCAGCAAGTGACGGGCGGCCGCGCGCCGGCCGAATTCGGACGCGAAGCGTGGGACCTGAGCGCGGCCCGCGCTGACTACGACCGCTTCCTGCAACAGTGCGGCCCCCTGCGCGATGCCCTGCTGGCCGGCAGCGCGCCAACGGCCGAGCAGGCATTCGTGATCCGGGTGCTGGTGGGCCTGGCCTGGCAACAATGCCGCCACCACGATCCCATGCTGCCGCTGGAATTCCTGCCCGGCGACTGGCCGGCCCGCGCCGCCTACGACCTGTACCGGGATCTGCAACGCGGCACCCAGGCCGGCGCGCAGCGCCATCTGCATGCGGCGCCCATCGCGATGCCGGCCATGCTGGCCAGGCCCATGCCCGTGCTGTGCGCCCAGGCGGCCTAATCGCAGCCAAGGGCGGGGCACCGCGTACTTGCCCGGCTAACGCGCAAGTTTTCGAGCGGCGCCGCAGCGGTGCGCTTTCCGGGGCAAGGCCGCAACTGCCCAAGTAAATCCCCCCCTGGGCCGGCCGGGTACAACAGGCAGGAGACAAGTAAAGGCGCAAACATCCGCCTCGTGGCACACTAGCGCTTTGCCCGCCGCGAAATGCGGCCCAGCCAAGGAACAGCGCCATGAACGATCCCCGCCAACTGCTGCGCCGCATGTTCGACGCGGCCGTCGCCGCCGCCCAGCCATCCCTGTGCCTGCCGCCCCACCTGCCGGCCCCGCCCAAGGGCCGCACGCTGGTGATCGGCGCCGGCAAGGCATCGGCCGAAATGGCCCGCGCGCTGGAGCAGCACTGGCCGGGGCAGCTGCAAGGGCTGGTCGTCACCCGCTACGGCTACAGCGTGCCGTGCCGGCGCATCGAAATCGTGGAAGCGGCCCATCCGGTGCCCGATGAAGCGGGCCTGCAGGCGGCGCGCCGCATCCGCGCCATGGTGGAAGGGCTGACGGCGGACGACCTGGTGATCTGCCTGATTTCCGGTGGCGGCTCGTCGCTGCTGGTGCTGCCGGACGATGCGCTCACGCTGGCCGACAAGCAGTCCATCAACACGGCCCTGCTGAAAAGCGGCGCCACCATAGGCGAGATGAATTGCGTGCGGCGCCACCTGTCGGCCATCAAGGGCGGACGGCTGGCGGCGGCCTGCCATCCCGCGCGCGTGGTCACGCTGCTGATTTCGGACGTGCCGGGCGACGACCCGGCCGACATCGCCAGCGGCCCCACCTGCGCCGACCGCAGCACCTGCGCCGACGCGCTGGCCATCCTGCGCCGCTACGGCATAGAGGCGGCGCCACACATCGTTCAACTGCTCGAAAGCGGCGCCGGGGAAAGCGTCAAGCCAGGCGACCCGCGCCTGGCCGGCAGCGACATCCGCATGATCGCCACGCCGCAGATGGCGCTGGAAGCGGCTGCCGGGGTGGCCCGCGCCGCCGGCGTCACGCCCTACATCCTGGGCGACAGCATCGAAGGCGAAGCGCGCGACGTGGGCATCGTCATGGCCGGCATGGCGCGCCAGGTGGCGGCGCGGGGACAGCCTTTTTCCGCGCCCGGCGTGCTGCTGTCAGGCGGCGAAACGACGGTCACCGTGCGCGGCCAGGGCCGCGGTGGGCGCAACGTGGAATTCCTGCTATCGCTGGGCATTGCATTGAACGGCCACGCAGCCATCCACGCCATCGCCTGCGACACGGACGGGGTGGACGGACAGGAGGAAATCGCCGGCGCCCTGCTCGGCCCGGACACGCTGGAACGGGCCTGGGCGCTGGGCATCAAGCCGCGCGACGCGCTGGCCAACAATGACGGCCACGGCTTCTTCCAGGCGCTGGGCGATTCGGTCGTGTGCGGGCCCACGCTGACCAACGTGAACGACTTTCGCGCCA